>JBBDRR010000014.1:0-2073 GCA_040905395.1 Gemmatimonadota bacterium | reverse complement strand
ACTTCTATACGATCTCCAGAGCCGAGCGTGACGGGATCGTGCCGACGGACCCGGACTGGGCCACGAAGGCGGCGGCATACCCGGAGCGGGCCTACATCCCCGAGGGTTACCTCGATCTCGCGACGCTCGGCGGCGTCGACCCCGGCGCGGCTTCCCTCCCATTCATGGGGATGCACTGGTTCGACGGGAGCACGCCGGAGCTGCACGGGAAGGCGTTCACAGAGACGTTCATCTACGGCTCCTGGAACGGAAAGATGATCTTCGTCGAACCCATGATCACCCGCGAGTTCTTCCTTCGGAAGCAGGACGTCACCCGCAAGCTGCCGACGGCGGCGAAGGGCGTCAGCCCCGGGAGCTACAGGATCTACTGGGACGAAGCCAGTCGGGAGTACCGCGTCGCACTGAGCGGGTTCGGCGGCACGCGATAGGCAAGCGACGCTCCGGTCCCGGAGGTGAAAAGGGGCGCCATCCCGCCGGCAACGGGGATGGCGCGCTTCCATTCGGCCGCCGCCACGGGAACTCCATCAGAACACCGCGGCCAGCAGCTCGTACGATCGGAGCCTCTCGCCGTGATCGAACACCGTCGTGGTGACGATCACTTCGTCCGCAGCCGTCTCGTTCACCAGTTCTTCGATCCTCGTGCGAACGGTAGTCGCGCTCCCGACGTAGACGAGGCGCCGATACCGTTCGACGACCGCGCGCTCCTGAGGGCTGTATTCGTGCGCGCTCGCCACCTCGGGCGACGGGATCGGCCTGAACTCGCCGCGGTGTACCCGAGACCACATCAGGTCCATCGACGAGGCGAGAAAGTCCGCGTGCTCGTCGCTTTCCGCGCAGATCACGGCGACGCCGAGGATCACGTGCGGACGCGGGAAGTGTTCCGAGGGCCGGAAGCTCTCCCGATAGAGGTCCAGCGCCGGACCCGGAGGGCTCGGGCTGAAATGCCTCGCGAAGCTGTACCCCAGCCCGAGCTCTCCCGCCAGGCGTGCGCTTCCGCCACTCGAGCCGAGCATCCAGATCGGAGGTAGCCTCACCTCCGATGGAATCACCGCGACGCCTCGGAAGGGGTGGTCCTCGGGGAGCGTGCCGTGCGACAGCCCGAGCAGCTCCGCCATGTGCTCGGCGAATCGCTGAGGATCGAACGGCCGCAACGCCCGGGACGTTCGCGGATCCGTGCCCGGAGCGCGGCCGATTCCCATGTCGATCCTCCCCGGATAGAGCGTCTCGAGCGTGTGGAAAGCCTCCGCCGCCTTCAACGGGACGTGGTTCTGTAGCATGATGCCGCCCGAGCCCACGCGCATTCGCTCCGTCGCCTCCGCCGTTCGCGCGATCAGGATCTCCGGCGCCGAGCTGGCGATGCTCGCCATCCCATGATGCTCGGCGAACCAGTACCGGGTGAAGCCGAGCCGCTCCGCCAGCTTTGCCAGCTCGAGCGAGTGGCGCATCGCCTCGCCACCGCTCGACCCCTCCGCGATCGGGACCAGGTCCAGCACCGACAGCGGCAAGCTGCCGGCGACCGCTTCGTTTGTATTCGGTTCCATCCCACTCTCCAGACGGTGAGCCAGTGTTTTCGATTGCGGCGCCGATCAGCGGTCCATGCGAGGATCGGGCGAGGCACCCAACCTACCACCGAGAGGGTCCGGAGTAACCACCATTGACAGCTACCTTGTATAACACTATAGTTCGCCCATGCCTTCCCGATTCGTAGCCAACTGGCGGACGCAGGCGCGTAAGGGCGTGCTGGAGCTCGCCGTTCTGAACGCGCTCGGCGGCGGCCGGATGTACGGCTACGAGATCGTGAAGGCGCTCCAGAGGGTGCCTGGCCTGGTGATCGTCGAAGGTACGGTCTACCCGATCATGAGCCGACTGGCGAAGGAGGGTCTCGTCGACTCCTCGCTGGAGGCGTCTCCGGAGGGTCCGGCGCGAAAGTATTACCGGCTCAGTACCGACGGAATTGCTGCGCTGGCGTCGATCAATTCGGCATGGGACGAGATCAGCAGTGGAATTTCAGCGCTGAGGAGAGTCGATGGTCGAGCTGACGGATAGGGCGCGTGTCACGCTGGAGGCGTATCT
>JBBDRR010000013.1:0-12685 GCA_040905395.1 Gemmatimonadota bacterium | reverse complement strand
CGAGATGCGGCCTAAGCGCCGCAGCCACGTCGATCCGGCGGCGGACGGCGGCGCGATCACCAGCGCTCCCGACCGGTCGGCCCTCTCCCCCGACGAGCCGGCGTACGTCGTCCCGGGCAACGTGATCCCGCTCGCCCGGTACTCCTCGTTGAGGCGCTCGACGGCGCCGTGCGTCAGGATCGGCGCGAGCTCGCGCCCGAGCAGCCCGGCGAGCAGCCGCTGCGCCTTTCCCAGCGAGTAGCCGAAGAGCACCGACGCCCGACCCGCCTCGCGATTCGATCCCCACCACGCCGTGATCTCGTCGAAAACCTCGCCCTGCGGCCGCCATCGGTATATCGGTAGACCGAAGGTGGATTCGGTCACGAAGGTATCACAGCGCACCGGCTCGAAAGGGGTGCAGGTGGCGTCCACCTCCGTCTTGTAATCGCCCGACACGACCCAGACCTCGCCGCCGTGCTCGATGCGCACCTGCGCCGAGCCGAGAATGTGACCGGCGGGGTGGAGCGATACGTGCACGCCGCCGATATCTCGCGGCTCGCCCCACCCGATGCTCTCGATTCGAGCGTCGGAGCCGAGCCTCGTTCGCAGCACCCGTTCCCCCTCGGCCGACCCGAGATACGCCCGACTCCCCCACCGCGCATGGTCCCCATGCGCGTGCGTGATCACCGCCCGCTCCACGGGGCGCCACGGGTCGATGTGGAAGTCGCCGGCCGCGCAGTAGAGGCCGGAGGGGGTGAGGTCGAGCAAGGCAGACGAGGTTGAGGTTGATGGTTTTTTTAGTTGTTAGTTTTTAGTTTTTAGTTTTTAGTTATGAGCTTGCCAGGATGACTCACGGTTTTGGCAGTGTAACTAAAAACTGAAAACTCAAAACTAAAAACTGACCCATTCACGCCGAACCCGCATCACGCCATGAAGCTAACCAGCGACTCCTTCCCGAACGGCGCGGCGATTCCGGAGAAGTATGCACTCGGAGTGCCGGACCCGAAGAGCCACGTGACGTTCGGGCAGAATCGGAACCCGCATCTCCGCTGGTCGGAACCACCGGAAGGGACGAAGTCGTTCGCGCTCATCTGCCACGATCGGGACGTGCCGTCGGTGGGGGACGACGTGAACCAGGAGGATCGGTCGGTACCGGAGGACCTTCCGCGTGTCGACTTCTACCACTGGGTTCTCGTCGACATTGCGTCGCACGTGCGGGAGATTCCGGAAGGGTCGGTCTCCGACGGCGTAACGCCGCGCGGGAAGCCCGCGGGGCAGACATCGGTGGGTCGCGCAGGCCGGAACGACTACACCGACTGGTTCAGCGGGGACGGCGATATGGAGGGCGAGTACGGCGGCTACGACGGACCGGGCCCGCCCTGGAACGACGAGCGCCTGCACCACTATCATTTCACCGTCTACGCCCTCGACACCACACGGCTCGAGCTGCCGGACTCCTTCGGCGGCGACGACGCGCGAAAGGCGATCGAGAGACACGTGATCGACCAGGCGGAGTGGGTCGGCACCTATACGTTGAACCCGCAGGTCCGGGGCGGATGAAGGTTACGTAACGGGTCGTCGCCTCACGCCGTATTCCTGGCCATCGATTGACGGCCAGGAGAAGTCACCTCATCAGATCGCTGCCATGCGCCGCATCCTTCCGTTCGTCCTCATCGCGTTCTCGGCGTGTGCCTCGGCCCAGAATCAGTCGGCCGAGGACACGAACGAGGAGGTTGCCCGAAGGGTCCTCTCGACGACGCCGCTCTTCGACGGTCACAACGACCTGCCGTGGGCGATCCGCCAGGACCGGTCGGCCCCGCGAGACGTCGCTGCCTACGACCTGCGCCAGCCCACGTCCGGTCACACGGACATTCCGCGGCTTCGGGAGGGCATGGTCGGCGCTCAGTTCTGGTCCGTTTACGTCCCATCCAGGGCGGTGGAGGAGGGCGCGGCGAAGGTGCAGCTCGAGCAGATCGAGATCGCCAAGCAGATCTTCGCGCGCTATCCCGACGTCTTCGAGGAAACGCTGCGCCCGTCGCAGGTGATGCCGGCGTTCCGCGCCGGCCGCATCGCGTCGGTGATGGGAATGGAGGGCGGGCACGTCATCGAGAACTCGCTCGGCGCGTTGCGGGCGTTCTACGATCTGGGTGCGCGTTACATGACCCTCACGCACTCCGCGAACACCGATTGGGCGGATGCGGCGACGGCGCTACCCGAGCACGATGGGCTGACGGCTTTCGGTGAGGCCGTCGTTCGTGAGATGAACTGGCTCGGGATGCTGGTCGATCTATCGCACGTGGCGCCCGCAACGATGCACGACGCGCTCGACGTGACGGAGGCGCCGGTGATCTTCTCCCACTCCTCCGCTCGCGCGGTGACCGACGTCCCGCGTAACGTACCGGACGAGGTGCTGCGGAGGATTCCGGAGAATGGAGGGGTCGTGATGGTCACCTTCGTGCCGGGTTTCGTCAGCCGCGAGATCGCCGAGTGGGAGCGGCTCCCGGAGAGCGCCCGTAGCGGATCGCGACCTCCCGCAGCCACCATCGACGACGTCATCCTCCACATCGAGCACGTCCGCGAGGTCGCCGGCGTCGACCACATCGGGATCGGCGCGGACTACGATGGCATCAACGAGGTCCCGGTCGGCCTCGAGGACGTCTCGAGCTATCCGACGCTCTTCGCCGAGCTATCGCGCCGCGGCTGGAGCGACGAGGAGCTGCGGAAGCTCGCGGGCGAAAACGTTCTGCGGGCGTGGTCGGAAGCGGAGCGGATCTCCGAGCGGCTGCGGCGGGAACGAGGCCCGTCGACGGCTACGATCGGGGAGCTGGACGGGTAGCGCGCCGAACTCGCAACCGAAGTAGCGCCGAGCGGATCGATCCAGCCGCGAGTATCCCGATCCAGCCGCGAGCATCCCACGTCGTCCCGAGTGAAACGAGGGATCCGCACTTCCCGCAAGGTGCGGATCCCTCGTTTCACTCGGGATGACGAATGACTACTGCGGCGTCGCCCGCCCCGGCGAGCACGTGGGCCACGAGAGCTGCTGGCCCTGCGGTCCGCGTGGCATGATCCGGCGCTCGCGTGGAATCCTGTCGGGATCTTCGGCGGCCAGGTAGACGAGCATCGCCGTCAGCACGGCGTTGTTGCGGATCTCCTCGAAGACGACCTTGTCGTAGGTGTCCCGGTTGGTGTGCCACGTGTGCGTCCCGTAGCTCCACGAGATCGCGCTGAGGTTGAGGCCAGGAGCGCCGGCGCAGATGAAGGAGGCGTGATCGGTCCCTCCGCTGCTGGGCAACCCGGGCAGATCCAGATCGATGTGGCGGGTGATCTCCTGCGGCACCCGGGTGAGATAGTCCGCCAGTGCCTCGCCCGCGCCGATCAGCCCCTGGCCGGAGATGTTCGCCACCCTCCCCGTCCCGTTGTCCTGATTGAAGAGCGCCTGCAAGCCCTCTACGACCTCTGGATTCTCCGCGACGAACCGCCTCGAGCCGTTCAGCCCCTGCTCCTCGCCACCCCAGAGACCGAGGATGATCGTGCGCCTCGGGGTCGGGTAGGCCTCACTGAGGATGCGCAGCGCCTCGAGCATCACGGTGCTGCCGGTTCCGTTGTCGGTCGCCCCGGAGGCCCCGTCCCAGGAATCGTAGTGTGCCGAGAGCATCACGTATTCGTCGGGCAGCTCACTGCCGTTGATCCTGGCGATGGTATTGTGGACCGGCACTTCGCCCAAGAAGCGCGCCTGCGCGTTCACCCGCAGCACCGGACCCTGCCCGTTCTCCGCCAACCGCCAGAGTAGCCCGTAGTCCTCGCAGCCGACGTCGAGGGTCGGAATCTCTCCGGTGTTCGTGGAGAAGACTTTGTTCACCCCGATGTCGCCGGACCAGTTCGATTCGAGGATTCCGAGGGCGCCGGCCTGCTGCAGGCGGAGCCGGAGCAGGGGGGGTGAGGGGACGCGGAGCCGGAACGCACGCTGAGCCTCGTCGCGCTGGGACCGCAGGCGCGCGAGGGCGCCGGGCGCTCCGTACTCCTCGTAGTGCGAATCGGGCCGGCAGGTCGGCTGAGGGAAGCCGATGGCGACGAACTTCCCGCTCGTCGTAGGGATCCAGGCGTCCAGCTCCTCCGTCGTCTGGTAGTCGGGCACGATGACGACGGGTCCCTCGACGGGGCCGTTCGTACCGGCGCTCCATGCAAGCATCATCCCCTCGAGCGTCCGTACCCGCGGCTCGAGCAGGTCGATATGCGTGATGCCGCGGTCCCAGCCCAGCCAGGTACCGTACTGCGATTTCTCCGCGTCGACTCCCCAGCCGCGGATCAGCTCGACGGACCAGTCGTTGGCCGCTTCGAGCTCCGGCGTACCGGTGAGCCTCGGGCCGATCGAGTCCATGAGCGCCTGCGCGATGGCCGACGCCTGCGATTCCTCCATCCCGATCTCCCAGATCCTTCGGAGGATCGGGTCGTCCACCGTCCATGTCTGTGCCACCAGCGTCGGCGGGGCGCAGAGGAGGATGATGATGGCGAATACGGTTCTGTGCATTGTCGGGTCGGTTCTGGTTTCGCGCTCGGGGCGGAAGCTCGGGACCTTGACGGCCGGATCACACCTTGAGACTCAATCCATCGACGAGAGCGTTGCGATATGCCTTCAGCGCGGGGATCAGCCCGAGCAGGAACCCGGCGGCGACGACAGCGCCGATGTACAGAATCTCCGTCGTACCCAGCGGGCGAATCGGGACATAGAGGCCGAAGTTGCGCTCGACCGGCCCCTGACCCAGGAAGAGCAATATGTACACGAGCGCTACGCCCACCACGCAGCCTACGATCGCGAGCAGGCCGGACTCGATGACCAGCAGTGACACGATCCGGCCACGTCTGGCGCCGACGGCCCGGAGGATTGCCATCTCCCGCCTCCGCTCGTTCAATGAAGTGTAGAGGGAGACGATCATCCCGAGGAGGCCGACCAGCACGACGAAGGCGGTGACGATCTTGAGCGCGTCCTCGGCGTAGCCGACGCTTCGCCACATCTCCGCGAGGGCTACCCCGGGCAGGATCCCCATGACGGGTTCGCGGTCGAAGGTGTTCACGTCGCGCTGAAGCTGGAGAGCGTCGATGCGCGAGCGGGTTCCGACGAAGAAAGAGGTGATCGCCTCCACTTCTTGCTCCTCACCCCCCGTGGAGCTCTGGGAAGGAGGCTCGACCGGGGGATCGCCGCCGGTCACCGCACCGGGTCCGGCGGCTCCCGGCATGGCGCCGAAGGCGGGCATCGGCATCGCACCGTCCTCCCACCCTTCGTGCATCGCCTCGACGCCCTCGAGCGTCACGTACACCGCCCGATCGACAGGAGTGTAGGTGTCGATGAGGATTCCCACGACCTCGAAGGGGTGCTCCTCGTGACTCACGAAGCTCATCGGTCCGAGTCCGTGGGTGAGCTCGATCGGATCGCCCAGCGAGTATCCGAGCTCGCGGGCGACCCGACCGCCGACGACCGCTTCGGAATCGCCCCGGGGGGCACGCCCCGCAATGAACTCGATCCGGCGGTTCTCGCGGAATCGGTAGTGCTCGAAGAACGAATCGGTGGTGCCGATGACCCGGAAGCCGCGGTGGCTGTCGCCGAGGGAGTAGGGGATCGTCCAATCGACGGCGGGATGCGCGGCGAAGTGCTCGTACGTCTCCCAACTCACGCTGTTGGAGGGCGAGCCGATCCCGAACACCGAGGAGAGCAGGAGCTGGATGGTGCCGCCGCGGGCACCGACGATCAGATCGGTCTGGCTGATCGTATTCGAGAAGCTCTCCCGCATTCCGATCCGCACGTTCTCGATTCCGACCAGGAGTGCCACGCTGAGAGCGATCGACGTGACCGTCAACGAGGTCGTGAGCAGCCGGTTCCGGAGGGACTTCGCCGCAAGGAGCGCCGTCAGCATCCCCGGCCCGTTCTCGAGCTCCCGTTCACCGCATTGCCGACGTGCCCGACGAGGTTCAGCTCGGGCAACGAGAGCCCCCGGTCGAAGAGCGGCAGGAGGTGCCGGTCGTGGCTGACGAACATCAACGTAGCGCCGGAATCCCCACAGATCTCGAAGAGAAGCTCGAGGAAGCGGGCACGGCGGTCGGCGTCCAGGGAGGAGGTGGGCTCGTCGGCGACCACCAGCTCCGGCGCTCCGATCAGCGCGCGAGCCGCTGCCACCCGCTGCTGCTGTCCGACGCTGAGCTCCGTGACGTCGGCGTTCAGGAGGTCCACGATCTCGAGCCGCTCCGCGAGGCGCCGGGCCGCCTCCTTCGGGGGCTCCGAACCGAGCCGCGCGCGCCTCGACCTGTTCAGCCGGCACGGCAGCGTGATGTTCTCCAGCACCGTCAGATACGGAATGAGATTGAACATCTGGAAGATGTAGCCGAGGTGCTCCGCGCGGTATTCATCGCGCGCCCCGTCGGACATCGTGGCGAGGTCGTGCCCCAGCACGCGCACCGATCCCCCCTGGGGCGAGAGCACACCGGCCAGGACGCCGAGAAGAGTCGTCTTCCCGCTCCCGCTCGGACCGAAGAGGAACACTCGCTCGCCTCTCTCGACACGAAGCTCCGGCACGTTCAGCACCGGAGCTCCTCGACGATAGGCGAACTTCAGATCCCGAACGTCGATGGCCAGAGAGCCGGGACCGGGCCGGCGATCAGTAGCTATAGGCCGATACGGTGAGACCTGCGAGCTGGTGACCGACCGCTCCGTACGGGCTGTCGATCTCGCTGACCGCCAGCTCTCCCTCGATCCAGATCGGCTCCCACAGATTGACCTCCACCCGCCGATCATTACGCATCTTCACGTACACCATCTGGTTCGGTGGGGGCGGGGGGGTGTGGATGCAGGCGCCGTAGTAGGGCACGAGGATGAACTCCGTAACGCCACTAGCCGAGTCGTCCAGCGGCACCATGTAGCCCGGCACCTTCACCCGTTTTCCATCGACGGCCTTCAACGCGTCCGTCATCTCGCCCGTCGAATAGTCGAGTCCGGCGAGCATGCGCCAGTCCGCCAGCGCTGGCTCACCCGTCTGGGCGGCCACATCGGTAGCGAAAGCCGCCATGAGCACGGTCAACAGGACCGGAAGGTGAGCTCGCAGCCAAGTCCCGACCATCATATGGGATCTCCTGAAATCTTCGTTGAGTCAACCCAGCACCGCTCCTCATTCTACTCCCGCCCCGCCGCTTCGGGTCCGCACAGGACCTCGGACTAGGCGCCCACTCCAAGATACCAGGTGGCGAAGGGCAGGTAGACGAGCACGCCGGTAATGTCCGCGAGCGAGGTGACGAGCGGCGCGCTGGCGGTAGCCGGATCCATACCGAGGCGCTCGAGGAGGAAGGGGAGTGACATGCCGATGACGCTGCCCAGGACGACGACCAGGATCATCGTCGACGCGACGACCACCGCGAGATCGCCGCCGCCGTAGAACACTCCGGGCCCCCAGGCGGCCAGGGCCATCGTCAGGCCGAGCAAGGTTCCCACGACGAGCTCGCGTCCCAGCAGGAAGAGCCAGTCGGAGCGGCTGACGTCTCCCGTCGCGAGCGCACGAACCATCAGCGTCGCCGCCTGCGCTCCGGCGTTGCCGGCACTTCCGATGAGCAGCGGAAGAAACGCGATCAGCATGGCGACGGCGCTGATCGTCACCGAGTACGCGTCGATCACCGCGGCGGAGAAGAAATTTACGAAAATGAGGACGAGCAGCCAGCCGATGCGGCGCCGGAAGAGCACCCGCAGCGGTGTCTCGAGCAGCCCCGTATGGATCGGCTCGACCGACCCGACGCGGTGGAAGTCGTCCGTCGCCTCCTCCTCGGCGACGTCGAGAAGGTCGTCGACGGTTACGATGCCGACGAGCATACCGGCCGAATCGAGGACCGGGAGCGCCACCTGATCGTAGCGTCGAATGACCCGTACCGCTTCCTCCCTCGGCGCGAACGCGGAGACGCTCGCGTAGGAGTGGTCCATGACCTCCGCCACGAGCGCGTCGGGCTCGGCGAGAATGAACCGGCGCAGCTCGACGTCGTCGACGAGGCGCCAGTCGCGATCCACTACGTAGATCCGGTTTACGGTCTCGCTCCGCTTACCCGCGCGGCGGATGTAGCGCAGCGCCTGGTCCACGGTCCAGTCCTGCCGAACGGCCACGTAGTCGGGCGTCATCAGGCGCCCCACGCTGTCCTCCGGGTAGCCGAGCAGCCACCGCGCCTCCCGCAGATCCTCGGGATCGAGGAGGTCGAGCATCCGCTGCGTCACCTGACCCGGAAGCTCCTCCAGGAGGTGGGTCCGGTCGTCCGGATGCAGCGTTGCGAGGAGTTGGCGGGTCTCCTCGTCGGTGAGGTCGCGGAGTAGACCGTCCTGATCGCCGCTCTCCAGATGCGCGAAGACGTCCGCCGCCGTCTGCCGCGGCAGAGCCCGGTAGAACAGGACGCGGTCGTCCTTCGGAAGGGAGAGCAGGAGCTCCGAAAGCTCCGGCGACGGCCACACGCCGAGTCCCTCGCGGAGGGCCGTCCAATCCTTACGCCGGATCAGCTGCTCGATCTCCGGCTTCAGCAACTCTTTCAGCATTCGGTACGCGGGTCGTTCGGTCGTCGCTCGATGAGCTCAGCTTCAGAAAGCTACCCGTTTCCCGTCGTTCGACCAGAGGGAGGCTCCTCGCACAATCCGGCGCTCTCCGCCACCGACTCCCCTCCGGAGGTCACGGCCTCCACCGGACCACCCGCTCGCCTTATGCCCGAATATGCCCGAAACGATACCCGATCTCCCCGTTGTGGCGGACTCGTCGATTCTCATCGCCGATGACCTCCCGCAGAACATCCGCTTGCTCGAGCGCGCGCTGGAGCGAGCCGGCTACCGCCGAATCGCCGCGGTGACCGACGCCCGGTCGGTGCTCGACATCTGTGCTCGAGAGCCACCCGACCTGCTGATCCTCGACCTGCACATGCCGGTGATCGACGGCTTCGAGCTGATGAAGCGGATCGGCTCGGCGCAGTCGCACGAAGGATACCTGCCGATCCTCGTTCTGACCGCCGATGCAACCGAGCGAGCGAAGCGGCGCGCGCTCGCCGCCGGCGCCCGTGACTTCCTGACGAAACCGTTCAGCCTGACGGAAGCGTTGCTGCGGATCCGGAACCTCCTGGAGACACGCGCTCTGTACACCCGACTTAGGTATCAGAACTCCACGCTCGCCGAGTTGGTCGTCCAGAGGACCCGGGAGCTGGAGACGGCGCGGCTCGAGGTGCTCGAGCGACTCTGCCAGGCAGTGGAATTTCGTGACGACGTGACGGGCCGGCATACCCGACGCGTGGGCCAGCTGTCGGCGCGGCTCGCGGAGAGGATCGGGATATCTCCGCCCGAGGTGGACCTGATACGCCGCTCCGCGCCGCTGCACGATGTCGGCAAGATCGCCGTTCCCGATTCGATCCTGCTGAAGCCGGGTCCGCTGGATCCGGAGGAGCTGACGGCGATGCAGCAGCACACGGTGGTCGGGGCGCGAATCCTCTCGGGCGGAGCTTCGTCTCTGATGCAGACCGCGGAGGCCATCGCGAGATCGCACCACGAGCGATGGGACGGTGGTGGATATCCTTCCGGACTTGCGGCCGAAGCGATCCCGCTGGCCGCCCGCATCGTGGCCATCGTCGACGTCTTCGACGCGGTCACGACAGCCCGTCCCTATCGCGCCGCCTGGCACCCCGACCGCGCCCTCGCCACGATCCGGGAGAGCTCCGGGAGCCACTTCGACCCGGAGCTGGCGGGCGCGTTCCTCGCGCTGCACTCCCGCCGATAGACTTTCGTACCGCCGCTCCGGAGCTGTCACGAAGCGCGTGTGCGCCTTTTCCCGCATCTGAAACTCCTGCACACTTCGTCGAGTACCACACCTGATCGTTCGATGCCGCGGCCTTGTTGGCGCTCGGCTCGTCACACAGGTTGTTCTCACCGACCACCTTCACCCGCTCAGAGGGCGATGCCCCGTACAATTACTTTGGTTCTGCTCTTCGTGCTGGGGCTCTCGGGGTGCAGCCAGTACCGTCTCGCGAGCCTGCAGGACGTGGAAATCCCCAACTACGAGCCGCGTCTCGTCCTCTTCCCGCCCAGCTGTGAGGGGCTCATCCAGCGGGCCGGCACTGTGGGGATGGCGGACTTCACGGAGGCGGAAGCGCGGGAGGTACTCTTCTGCCAGCAGCAGCAGATCATCCGCACCCAGGAGGAGGAGGCAGCCGCGAAGCGGTTGGAAGCGCATGCGGCGGCGGCCAGATTCGTACTCCAGACGACGACCTTCGTGGCCACCGGCGTGGTCGCCCTCCTCGCGTGGGTCTTCTGAGCTCGAAGTGCGCGGTTGCCCGGAGCTTTCGGCCGCGCTGCTCAGTCCGCCGCTCGCCCCCGGTGATCGCCACCCATGAAGCCGAGGTTCGGCTCGATGGGGAAATCGAAGATCGCCTTGGGCAGCGCCAGGGTCGTGCAGACGTTCGGGTGCTCGAGCAGACAGCTCAGCCGCCCCTGCACCGGAGCTGCGGCGAGTAGCATGTAGGCCTGCTCGCCGGTATAGCCGTACCCCTCCAGATATCGGATCGCATTAAGACACGCGTGCCGATAGGCGACGAGCACGTCCAGGTAGTGCTGCGAGTCGTCAGCGTCGATCGAGATGCCCTGGAAGGTCAGATAGTCGTGATATCCTCGTTCGAGCGGGTTGGGCTCGAACACCGGATTGTCGATCTGCAGACGGGCGATTCCGTCGGGGATCAGCTCGAGGTGGAGATCGATCCAACCGGCGATCTTCACGCCTCCCAGACCCGTGATCTTCCCGTCGCCCTGCGAGAAGTGCAGGTCTCCCACCGACAGCAGGGCCCCGTCGACATGGACCGGGAGGTAGATCCTCGAGCCGCGGCCGAGCTCCTTCACGTCCATGTTCCCACCATTCTCCCGTGCCGGCCACGTCCGGGGCGCAACGGCGGCGATCTCTTCGATCCGCCCCTCCGGAAGATTGCCGAGAAGCGCCCCCCTCGTCCGCGGCAGCGCCACCTCGCTCGTGAAACGGCTCCCGTGCTTCTCCAGGATGCGGGCCTCGCGACGATTCCATTCGGCTACCATCTCCAGGGAGGGCGCGCATCCGATGATCCCCGGGTGGGGCGTGCCGGCAAACCGAACACCCCGTATGTGTCGCGAGGTGGCGTAGATCCCGTTGATGTCCCAGATCGCCTTGCGCGCGTCGGGATACTCTTTCGAGAGCAGCCCCGTCCCGGACCCGGCTTGGAGGATCGCCGTGAACCCCCACTCGGCATTCGGCAGCGTCCCCACATCGAGCACGTCGACGACGAGCACGTCACCGGCGTGTGCACCCTCGACTTCGACCGGGCCACTGAGGTAATGGAGCTGCGTCAGATCGAGGTCGCGAATGTCGTCGGCCGAGTCGCTGTTGAGAACCTGACCACCCGTCAGATCCGAACACTCGATCCGGAACACTTCTCCAGGCGTGACTCGCGCGACGCCAGGAATCGAGGGGTGCCAGCGGTTGTGCGGCCGGAGCGCCTGCTCCTCCGGAGCCTTGCCGAGGTCAACCGGAATGATCGTGTTGGGCATGAACGCCTGGTTCAGAGATGAAACGGATTCGAGCGAATGTATCCGCTTCTCGACACGGTGGGTCAAGTGGGGGGAGCCGCGGCTTCAGACGTCGCGAGGAAGGCCACCGAATCGGCGGAGTAGCCGGTCGAGCGATTCGCGAGCCTCCACCAGCGCGTCCTTCGCACCGAGCTGATACGGATGCCCGTCGCCGTGGACATCCGCCTCGATCGGGCCGTCCCCGGTCAGGAGCCAGTGTCCATTCACGCTGAGTACCGCGGGAAGACGGAGCATCACGTCTCCGTTCGGAACCCGCCCACGGGTGAACCATTCGCTCACCGTCGCGACTCCCACTCCGAGCTCCCGCGCGAGATCCGCCTGCGACATGCTCCGGGAGTCCATTACGTGCCGGACCCGCTCGAAGAAGGCCGATAGCTCCGCCGCCTTTCGACGAACGGGCGATAATCCGGGCTCTCGATCCAAAAGTACCGCTCCTGTCGCTCGGCTACTCCGGTCTGAAGTCATCTTATCGTTTTCGCTGCAAACAGTTAGCCGGCTCGTCGCGGCAGGGCCGCCGAAGGCGCGAATGTTCGGTGCGCCGAACGAGGTTTGACTTCTCGAAGGGAATTGTACAACTTCTGGAACGACGAGCAAGACGCGATCGCTGGAACATCCGCTGACGATCCAGAGTGGAGCATCCCCGATGTCGGAACCCCGGAACAAATCGGCAGACAAGGTAGTCCTGCTGATCGAAGACAATCCGGACAATCGCGGCATCTATCGAACCATTCTCGAGCATGGCGGCTTCGAGGTGCTCGAGGCGGAGGATGGGGAGGTCGGGATCGATCTGGCAAGAAGCCGGATGCCCGACCTCATCCTGATGGACGTCGCGATTCCGTTGATCGATGGCTGGGAGGCGACGCGTATCCTGAAAGCGGACGCGGCGACCTCGGCGATTCCGATCATCGCCCTCACCGCGCACGCGCTTCACACGGATCGGCTGCGCGCGGAAGAGGTCGGGTGCGACGGGTACATCGCGAAGCCGGCCCTACCCCGGGTCGTGCTGGAGGAGGTACGTCGGAGGCTCGGAGTGGACGGCGGCGAAAGCTGACACCCCTCGAGACCAGCGAAGGAGGCCCCTGCGGGTCGCAGGGGCCTCCGTCGGTC
>JBBDRR010000012.1:0-12733 GCA_040905395.1 Gemmatimonadota bacterium | reverse complement strand
CATCGACGACTCCGATCCGCAGACCACGCGCGGCGAGCACCGTCGCCAGATTCGCCGTGATCGCGCTCTTCCCCACGCCTCCCTTTCCGCTGACCACGGCGACCACCCGCCGGACGCCCGCCAGGCGCTGTGCGAGGCGCCGCCGCTGTTCCAGCACCTGGTCCAGCAGGTTCTCGCCGGATGGGGAGACGACCTCGCTGTAACTCCTGAAAGTGCGCATCGTCGCTCTCATGGGACGATCTGGCGGCTGCCGTCGGCCAGTACGGTGATGGCGTCCACAGGGCAGGCGTCACAGGCTTCGATCAAGGCATCACGAGAGATCTCGCCGGTGATCCTGAAGACGGCGACATTGTCATCGTCGAGCTCGAAGACGAGCGGCGCCAGATCCACGCAGTCGCCGAAGCCGACACACAGCGTTCGGTCGATGCGGACGACCAGGTCGCCGATCGCCCGACTATCGATCTGCATCATCCTGCCGGGCCCCCTCCAGGCGATCTCCCCATTCCTGCCCTCCCAGCGCGTGGGCCAGTTCGGCCCGCAACTCCGGATGGATTCGCCAGATGTACGTGCCCATCGTCACCGCCGCGATCAGGTTGCCGATAGCGATGTTGTACCACGCGATGGTACCGAGGGCGGGAATCGATCCGAACATCGAGAGTAGCGCCTGGAAAGCGACCTCGAAGACCACGAAGAGGATGAGCGCGCCGGCGAGAACGCTGGGTTCCTTGACGGCTCCGTGAACGATCGCGACCGCAATCATGCCGACCACGATGAACGCCGCGAAGTGAAAGATCGTGTACCCGGCCACAACGGCGATCTCGGCCCCGGCGGCGGGCGGCTCTCCCAGTCTCAAGAGCAGAGCCCGACCGAGCAGGTACGGTGTGGCGAACGGCTGCTGCAGGATCAGATCGATGAAGAAGAACCAGACCGCGACACTCGTGGCTCCCAGGACACCCGCAATCAGACCCTCTCGACCAATGGCGTGCATAATCGCCTCCGCTGAGGTATCGACTGGCAGGACATGACCGGACCGTCACATGGAAACGTTCGAACCACCACGTCGCCGGGGGCACGCGGCCGGCGGTGGGACTGAGCTGAAGTGACTGACGGCGAGGGAAGTTCTCCGTGGAGTGAAACTCGAGAGAAGCGACCGCCGCGACGAGGAGTCGACTCATTCAATGATGAAGCGCTTCGCGAGTGGTTGCAAGGAAGCCGTGCAACGAAGTCCTTTTTCACGCGCCTCCAGCCCGTATATTGGCAGTCGGCGCGCCGCCGGCTGGCGCCCATCGCTTCCCGCCCGCGAACTCCAGCTCTCGACCCTCCGGAGCCAGCCATGGCGATTCGCGGCATGGCGTAGAGTCACCTTTGATTCTCGGACCCACGATCGCTATGCAGATCTCCGATCCGGCTGCCCCACTTCGATACCCGCAGGACGACGATCGGATGACCACAGCAACGCAACGGGCGGGATCGGCGGCGGCGGCGCGGCCCGTGGACGGCGGCGGCGGCCGCCAACTTATGCGAGACTACATCACATTGACGAAGCCACGCATCATCTCGCTTCTGCTGGTCACTACGATCGTTCCGATGATCGTGGCCCAGCGGGGCCTTCCGACCCCTTCCCTGCTGATCTGGACCGCCCTCGGCGGCTACCTGATGGCGGGCGGCGCGAACGCCATCAACATGTTCATCGACCGGGATATCGACGCCCGAATGGTGAGGACTGCATTACGGCCGATCCCGAGCGGTCGTCTTTCGCCGGGACACGTGCTCGCCTTCGGCCTCCTTCTGGCTACCGTCGCCTTCGCCCTCTTCTGGTATCGGGTGAACGCCGCGAGCGCTCTGCTCGCCGGAACGGGACTGCTCTTCTACGTATTCGTCTACACGCAATGGCTGAAGAGGAGGACGCCACAGAACATTGTCATCGGGGGAGTGGCCGGCGCGTTTCCGCCGCTCGTCGGTTGGGCCGCCGTGACAGGCTCGCTCGCGCCGACCCCGCTCATCCTGTTCCTCATCGTCATCCTGTGGACGCCCCCACATTTCTGGGCCCTCGCAATCGTCAAGCGGGAGGAGTACGGCCGTGCGATGATTCCCATGGCTCCGAACGTCTGGGGCGAAGAGCGGACGTTGCGGCAGATGCTGGCTTATACGATCGCGGTCGTTCTCGCCTCGCTGGCTCCACTCGCCCTCGGTGACCTCGGCGTCGTCTACGGTGCGCTCGCGGTCGTGCTCGGCGCATGGTTTCTTCGCGACATTCTCGTACTCCGAAGCGCGAGCGCTCGGGCGGCCCCGGCGTGGGCGGCTTACAGGACTTCATTGCTCTATCTCGCACTTCTCTTTGTCGCGATGGCGGTCGACGTCGGTCTCAGCGGCGGCGGATGAATAGCGGTGGAGATGAGGCGTCCCGCGGTATCGATTGGAAGCACCGGGCGGGTCTGGGCGGCGTTCTCATGATCTCTGGTGTCGGCGTGCTCGCGATGTTGATGCTCGTCGTGATGGCGCTGAACCGTACCGCCCCACCGACCTTTGTGCCCACCGTCCGTGATCCCCGGCCCGATCCCGCTGGAATCGTAGGCCCGGAACTGTTCACCGCCGATGCGACCGTCCCGGAGCGCTGGCGATTCTTCTCCTTCGCCCGCGGCGTCCTCGTCGATGACACCGATTCCCTCGCCTGGGACCTGGCCTTCCGGCGCTTTCAAGTCATGGCCAATGGGGGTGCCGGGTTCGCGGGGTCGGGCGGAATCGTCGATCTGGGGGAGGTTCCGTTCGATGACGTCCTGACGGTGCCGGCGGACGGATATGTCAGCAATCGGGTCCGCGGCGACACGATCAACACCGCCATCCAGGACTGGTACAGCTATTCGTATCTGTCGCACCTGCTCTCACCAAAGCCACGAGTCTATGCAATCCGTACGGCAGACGGCCGCTACGCGAAGCTCCAGTTCCTCGGCTATTACTGTCCTGGTGCCCAGCCGGGATGCGTCACGTTTCGTTACGTGTTTCAGGCCGATGGTGGGCGGAAGACCTTCGACGCCCGGATCTCCGGCCGCACCGCCGCCGAGAAGTAACACCCTGGCGCGAACGCGGCCCTTGCTAGCCGAGCAGCGAGTCGCACCCTTATACACGTCAGCGGAGGGAAAAAGCATGAAGCAACGAGCCGAGCACCAGGCGGCACTGAAGCGACGCGACTTCCTCGGAATCCTGGGAGCCGGCGCGGTTCCGCTCGCCGCCGGACTCATCAGCCCGGACATGGCGTCAGGTACCGCCCCTCGGGGAGAGGCGAAGGCGCGCCGGTCGTCGCGAGCCGTCGTCCGTATCGGGCTCATCGGCGCGGGGACGATCGTACAGTCGCGCCACATCCCCAATTTCCGGCGAATCCCCGAAGTCGAACTCGTGGCGGTCGCGAACAGCAGCCTCGAGTCGAGCCGCCGCGTGACGGACAGCTTCGGCATCGCGAAGCCGTATGCCAACTGGATGGAATTGTTGGACGACCCGGAGATCGACGCGGTCATGATCGGCACTCCGCCGTATGCCCACAGCGTCATCACGATCGCGGCCCTGGAGAAGGGCAAGCACGTGCTCTGTCAGTCGCGGATGGCGAATAACGCGAAGGAAGCCCGGGATATGCTGTCCGCCTCCCGCGGCCACCCCGACCTCGTCTGCCAGCTCGTGGTGGGAGGGCCCCAGGTCGCTCTCGGCAGGCTCCTCGCCGATGGCTTCCTGGGCGAGCTTCTCTCCGTCTCGATTCACCGCCGGGGCGCCGACTCGACCAGCGACGGCTTCGCCAACTACGACGCAGAGCTCGACTGGCGTCGCGATCCCGATCTCAACGGCTTCAACATTCCGCTGGGGATGGGCTCCACCTACGAGAGCATGAGCGGCCTGCTCGGTCGAGCGACTCGCGTCCTGGCGATGTCCAAGGTACACGTGCCGAACAAGCGCGCCGCCAGCGGTCAGCTGGTGAGCAGCGTGATGCCCGACCATCTGGACATCCTTTACGAGCTGGCCAGCGGCGCCCAGATCCAGATGCGGATCAGCACCACGATGGGGCTGTCGCAAGGAAGCCAGACCTGGCTCTACGGGACCAACGGGACGATCCACGTGGACGGCCAGAGGATCCTGGCCGGACGCCGCGGCGACACTCGACTCGAAGAGGTTCCCGCAGCCGGCGCGGAAGGGCCCGCGCGACCGCCGGAGGAACAGTTCGTCCAGGCGATACAGGGGACCGCGCCGCCCACGCAGGGAACGCTCGAGATCGGCGTTCACTACATGGAGTTCTCCGAGGCGGTGCATCGAAGCGCCAGGACCGGCGAGACGGTCCATCTGCCGCTCGACACCGTCGATTAGGGACCGGCGCCGGGGGCGCGCTCCGGCGACCTCCCGGACGGCGACCCCGGCCGATGGCGGCTAGGCGACCTTCGCGAAGATGCATTTGAGGTACGCGGCCTCGGGAAAAGTGATCGGGTGGTCCATCGCGTGGCCCGTCTGCTCGACCACCCGCAACGGCCTTCCAGCGTCGCGTGCCGCATCGGCTACTGCCCTGGCGAACGATTCCGCACCCACGCGGCTGGAGCAGGACGCCGCCACCAGCGTCCCGCCTCGGGAGAGGACCCGCAGACCGAGCCGCGTAAGCTTCCGATAGCTCTGGATCGCCCCCTCGATCTCGCTTTTTGCCTTCGCGAAAGACGGGGGGTCGAGAATCACGACATCGTACCGCCTCCCCAGCTTCTCGAGCTCCGCGAGGAGCTTGAACGCATCGCCACATAGCCGGTGATGGACGGCCGCCGCTACGTTCTCGGCGTACTGGTTGTGCGCGATATTGCGTTCCGCAGCCGCCAATGCCGGTTCGCTGATATCGAGGCTCGTAACCTCACGAGCGCCGCCGCGAGCCGCGTAGACGGAAAACCCGCCGGTATAGGCGAAGACATTCAGTACCGAACGGCCGGCGGAGAGTCGCTCCACACGCGCGCGGTTGTCGCGTTGGTCGAGGAAGAATCCGGTTTTCTGCCCCCGGACCAGGTCGGCTTCGAAGACCAGCCCATTCTCACGAAAGAGGACGGGCGAGGTGGTGGCGGTTCCGTAAAGCAGCTGACCGTCCGTCAGACCGGTAAGATCCGCTGGTTGCTTCTGAACCGCCCGACTGAGACGAAGTATGATACGCTCCGGCGCGAGGAGACTCTGCAGGCTCTCCAGCACCGTGCCGAGGTAGGGGATCCAGGCGGCGCTGTAGAGCTTCACAACGATGCTCTCTTCGTACCGGTCGGCGACGAGCCCCGGCATCTGATCGTTCTCCCCGTGGATCACACGATAACCGTCGGTGCCTTCCGCCAGGAGTATCAGACGGCGCTCGTGAGCCGCCCGGACGCGCTCGGCGAACCACTCGTCGTCGATGGTCGCCGGCTCGCCATGGTGCAGTACGCGGACGCGGATCGGTGAAGCGGGATCGTAGAGGCCGATCGCGAGGAACCGGTTGTCGCGGTCGAAGAGCACGGCGAGATCGCCGGGCCTTCCATCGTTGCGCTGTTGCTTGATCCCATGAGCGAACACCCACGGATGACCGCGCTTCACCGCGCGTTCAGCCCTCGGGTGGAGCCTGATCGCCAATCTCGACGGACGTCGCGAGGGGATTGCCGGCAGCATCGGATATCGCGACCGGGTTTCGTTCAGTCGCTCTGCGCAGGTGTGGCCTGCGGCTCCTCGGCGCCCGCCTCGGGATCGAGGTGTGACCAGATCCTCTCGATATCGCCGGGGGAGACGTGAACCGGCGCCCCCGCCAGGATGCCCGTAACGTTTCGGAAGGGGCGGCCGAGGTGCATCCCATCCTGGTCGATGGTGAACTCACGAATTTCCTTGTCGTGGTCCGAGCCCCGCATCTTCAGCACGGTCATTCCGCGCTTCATCTCGCCGAACGCCTCCACGTACCGCAGGAGGATGATGGAGTCGGTAAGGGTCGAGATATGGTTGCCGGTGATGGAGGGCCCGCCCATCAACCCGGCCGTCGTGGCGGTGAAGAGGCCCGTGATCTCCTGATGCTTGATGAACGAGGAGACTCCGATGACGAACTCGCGAAAGGCCTTCAGGCTGCCGCCGCGCTCGAGGGCCGAGAGGCTGTCGAGAGCCACGCGGCTGGGACGGAAGTCGTGGACCTGGGCCTTGATGCGGACGAGCCAATCCTCGAGGCTGGCGACCTCGGGGTAGTCGCAGACGACGCGCAGCAGGCCGTCCTTCTCCATGCCCTCGAGGTCCATGCCCCAGCCCCGTGCGTTCCGGAAGAGCTGGTCCCGGCTCTCCTCGAACGACAGCAGGAGGCAGCGCTCGCCGGCGGCGCCTCCGCCCGCCAGGAACTGCGTGACCGTCAGCGTCTTGCCGGTGCCGGTGGCGCCCGAAACGAGGATCACCGAATCGCGGAAGAAGCCGCCACCGCACATGCCATCCAGCTCCGGATTGCCGGACGAGATCCGCACCTCGGAGGATTTCTGACGAAGCTGGATCGACGACAGCGGGATGACGACGAAACCGTGGTCCGCGACGATGGTGAATGGGAATTCACCCTTCTGGTGCCCGGTGCCCCGGAACTTCAGGATCTCGACGGTGCGGCGGCGCCTCTCCTCCCCGAGGACGTTGCGCAGAATCATCACATTGTCGGCGATGAACTCCTCGACCCCGAACCGGGCGATCGCACCGTAGTCCTCGGTGCGCTCAGCCGTCATCACCGCCGTGACGCCCAGCTCCTTCAGGGCGATCGCGATGCGGAACAGCTCGCGCCGCACGATGGACTGATCGGAGAACTGGCTGAACATCGCGCCGAGCGAGTCGATGGCGACGCGCTTGGCGCCCACCTTCCGCACCGCGTTCTCGACGCGGGCGAGCAGGGCGCTCAGATCGAAGCTACCGCTCTCGATCGTCTCGATCTCCGGGTCCGGGGACGCGTCCACCAGCGCGAGGATGCCGTCCTGCTCCCACTGCACCAGGTCCCAGCCGAAGCTCCGCATGTTCTGCCGGATGTCCCGGGGGGATTCCTCGAAGGTGACGAAGACGCCGCTTTCGCCGGCCGCGATACCCGCTGCCAGGAACTGCACCGCGAAGACCGTCTTGCCGCTCCCCGCGGTGCCGGCGACGAGGGTCGTGCGGTTCTGCGGCAGCCCGCCCTCCGCGATCAGGTCGAAGCTCTCGATGCCTGTGGCCAGCTTCTGCACTGCATACGGTCGGTCGCCGGGGTCGCTCATTCCGTCTCCCCTGGGGCGGCGGCTGGCGGGTCGGGCCAGACGTCCAGGCCGAGAAGCACCTTCTCCTTGTCGCTCAGGTCTCCGATGACCCGACGCAGGGGCGGCGGCAGACGCTTGATCAGGGTCGGCGTGGCGAGGATCTTCGCGTCCTCCGCGAGCTGCGGGTCCTCGAGCACGTCGATGATCTGCAGCTCGTACCGACCGTGAAGGTCCTCCTCACAGATGCGTCGCAGATTCGCGATCGCCTTCTCGGTACGCGGTGACTTGCCGGTCACGTACAGCTTCAGCAGGTAGTCCGACACCGTAGTGCTCCTTGCGGTCGCGGGTGGCGCCAGTATCGGCGGTCAGGGCTGTCTATCTCGCGGAACACGGTGCCGGTCGACGGGCCGCCGCGGGAGACGCGCGTCACACGAGGTGACAGCTTCTGGTGCGCTTCAACAGCTTGACGGCGCACGGTTTGCCATGAATGCAAGTCCACTGCCGTCGGCGTCCCACCCAGGGGGCGCACCTGCAGCGCCCACCTCAGCTTATGTGATGCTTCAGACCGACCGACCGAGTGGAATGGACGATTCCGCGCGCGAGCCGAACGCGCCCGCGGCATTCGTGCTAGTGATCGCCGGAACCGCGGACGCACGACCTCTCAGGCTCGTGCTCGAGTCCGCGAGCGCCGACGCGTTCGACGTGGAGGTGGCGGAGAACCTGAACGCTGGCCTGGAGCGACTGCGCAGGGATCGCTTCGACGCGGTTTTCCTCGATCTGGACCGAACAGACCCCTCGGCGTCCAGATCCGTCGCCGCCGTCGCGGGGAATGCGCAGGGGGCGGCCTTCATCGTCCGTGGGGGCGATCCCGATGCGAGCCACGCCTCCGGCAGCGGAGCGGACGAGTGGATCGCGGGAGGCGACTCGGCTGCCGCGGTCGCCGCCTGCATCCGGGCGGCCGTCGAGCGGCGGCGGCTGCGATACGATCTCGAGCGGCGGAGCGCGGATCTCGAGGAGAGTGAGGCACGCTTTCGCAACATCGTCGAGCGCACCGCGGACGGAATCGTGATCGTCAACCGGGACGGTCGGGTAAGGTTCGCGAACCCGGGGGCGGAGCGCATGTTCGCCCGTAGTGCGGCTGAGCTCGCCGACGAGGACTTCGGCGTCGCGGTCGTTTCCGGAGAGACGACGGAAATGGACATCGTTCGACCCTCCGAGACGGAGCCGGTGGTCGCCGAGCTTCGGGTGAGTGCGACGACGTGGGACGGCGCGGCGGCTCAGGTCATCTCGCTTCGCGACATCACGGACCGGAAGCGGGCTGAGGAGCGGGCGCAGCGGCTGCGGCTCGAACAGGCGGCGCGCGAGCAGGCGGAGAAGGATGCGGAGCGCTCTCGCATCCTTGCGGACGCCGGCGCTACCCTGGACGCCTCCCTGAACGCGGCCACCACCCTCGCCAGCCTGGCGAGCCTGGTCGTGCCACGCGTCGCCGACTGGTGCGTGATCGACCTCCTGGAGGACGACAGGATCCGCCGAATGGCCGGAGTCCACTCGGATCCTCAAAAGCAGGAGCTGCTGGAGGAGCTGACGGAAAGGTTTGCCCCCGGCGTCGATTCGCAGTGGCCTGCCGCCCGTGTGCTCCGGTCGGGATCGGCCGAGATCCACCGCGAGCTGGACGCCGAAGGCGTTCGAAAGCTGGTGGAGAGTGACGAGCATGCCGCCCTGCTCGAGCGGCTCGGAACGCGCTCCAGCATGACCGTTCCGCTGGACGCACGAGAGCAGTGTCTCGGTGCGATGACCTTCGTCTGCGGCGAACGCGACTTCGACGAGACGGACCTCACGCTGGCGGGCGAGATCGCGAGCCGCGCAGCCCGCGCGCTCGACAACGCGCGGCTCTTCGAAGCCGCGCTCGACGCGAATCGGGTGAAGGGCGACTTCCTGGCCGTGATGTCGCACGAGCTGCGAACACCGCTGACCGCGATTCTCGGCTTCACGGATCTGCTTCTCGGCGGCGTCGCGGGGAAACTCGACGAAAAACAGACAACGTACCTCGGACGCATCCGGGCTGGCGCCACGCAGCTTCTGACGATCATTCAGGAGATCCTGACGTACGCGCAGGTGGAGGCGGGCCGGGAGCAGGCGCGACCGAAAACGATACGGCTCGGCGACCTGATCGATGAGATCGCCGCGACCGCCGAGCCGCTCGTCCGGGAGAAGGGGCTCGGGTTCCGGGTAGAGGTGGGGCAGCGGGGCACGACGCTGCACACCGACGTCGGGAAGCTCCGGCAGGTGATCATGAACCTGCTGACGAACGCCGCGAAGTTCACGGATCGTGGCGCCGTGGAGCTGAGCGTGGAGGTGGAGGGAGACGACGTCTCGATCGCAGTCTCCGACACGGGAATCGGGATCGCTCCCGCCGAACTGGAGGGGATCTTCGAGGCCTTCCGGCAAGTGGAGCAGGGGGCGACGCGACGCGCGGGGGGGACGGGCCTCGGCCTCAGCGTCTCGCGCCAGCTCGCGGAGCTCCTCGGCGGCGAGCTGAGCGTCGAGAGTCGGCCCGGCCGCGGCAGCACCTTCATACTCCGGATACCGGTCGGGGCGCCCCCGGGCACTTCCTGACTCCGACCCGGGCGGCGAGCGCCCCGCCGTCACGGCCACCGGATCCGCTACCGGCCGGCTGATCGTCGGGCCCCGGGGAAAACCGGTGCCGCGGGAAGTCGTCGGCATCTTACGAAGCGACACGCCTGGGCCATCGTCGCGCAACGCTTCCATTTACTGCACGAATTCACCTTCGCATGGCACACTACGACGTTCACAACGGCCGCCGAACGGAAGATGAGACGGGCGAGACCTCGGGACCGACTGGGGACTTGGTTTCCGCATGGGAAAGCCGACGGCCGGCCGTGCTGGTGGTCATCTTCCTCGTCGCGATCCTTGTCATTCCTCCGCTCGTCGGGCGCCGGATCTCGACGCTCCAGACCGAGATCGTGGAGGTGGCCGAGGGGGCTCGCGTCATCGAGACCGACGTCGCGCTCTACATCGCCCGCGAGGCCGCCGCGCTCCGCGGCTATCTTCTCACCGGCGAGCCGGAGTTCCTGGACAGCTACCGCGAAGCGCGGGTCAACGAGGCGGCGGCGTTCACGGAATTACGCCCCCTGGCCGAGCGGCTGAATCCGGCTCTGGGGGAGCGGGTGGATGCGGTCCGTACGCTCCACCGCGAAACCCACGTGAGCGGATCCGAACTGCTGGAGGGCCGACTCTCGCAGGAGGAATTTCGGGAGCACCTCTCGCTCCAGCAGGCCCGTAACGACCTCGTCGCAAACGCGAGGGGGGCGCTCGACGCCGCGCTGACGGCAGAGGTGACCATACGGCGGCAAGAGATTCAGAGGACTCAGCGCGTCCAGACCATCCTGACCGCCGTCCTCGCGCTCCTCGCGCTCGGCGCCGCCTTCCTCGTGGGCCGCCTCGGCGGGCGCCTGCGCGCGCTCGCCGTTCGGCTCCGCCGCCTCGCGCGCGAGGAGGCGGCGCTCAGCCGAATCGCCCGTACGCTCTCCGGCGTCCGGAGCGCGAGTGAGGTGGTCGATCGGGTCGCCGAATCTGCGCTCGAGGTGGTGCCGGCCCGGGCTGCGTACGTCGAGCGGATCGGCCGCGAGGGTGCCGCCGTGGAGGTCGTCGCGGTGGCCGGGAGCCGCCATCCGGAGCTCGGGACGCGGGTGGCATTTCCGGGATCCCTCACCAATCCCGACCAGCCGGAGCTCGTCAAGGTCCGGGAGCTCGTCGAGCGGGGAAGCTCGATCGCGCGGCCTCTCGAGACCGAGTGCGGGGAATGCTCGGCCCTCGTTCTCCCCCTCGCCTCCGAGGGTGAGAGCCTCGGTGCGCTCGTCCTCCTGCGCGAGGCCGGCCAGCCCAACTTCCTGGCCGCGGAAGTCGCGCGGGGGCATACCCTGGCCGACCTCGCTTCGATGGCCCTTCGCCGGGCGCTCCTCCTCGAGGAGCGCCAGGAGATCCTGGCCGAGGAGCAGAGGGCACGCGCCGGGGCGGAGCGAGCCGTTCGTACGCGCGACAGCGTTCTTGGAATCGTCGCGCATGATCTACGCAATCCGCTGGGTGCGGTCCTCACCAGCTCGTCCTTCCTACTCGATGTAGCGCTGCCGGAAGAAGGCCGCGTCCAGCAGCTTCAGATCATCCACCGTTCCGCCGAGCGGATGAACCGTCTCATCCAGGACCTCCTGGATGTGGCGCGGATCGAGTCCGGGGGGTTGGCGATCGACCCGCATCGCATCGAGGTGGGCCCGCTCGTCAAGGAAGCGTGCCAACTACACCGCGCCCCCGCCGCGGAAAAGGGAGTGCGCCTGGAGCTCGAGCTGGCCGACGAGCTCCCGGAGATACGCGCCGACCTGGACCGACTTCTCCAGGTATTCTCGAACCTGCTCGGAAACGCGATCAAGTTCACGGACGAGCGAGGCAAGGTGACCGTAGGGGCCGAGGCCGACGAGGAGGGAGTCCGCTTCTCGGTCACGGACACCGGACCCGGCATTCCGAAGAAAGATCTGTCGAAGATCTTCGACGCCCACTGGCAGGCCGCCGGGACGGCTCACCTCGGTTCGGGGCTCGGGCTGGCGATCGCCAGGGGAATCGTGGAGGCTCACGGCGGCAGGATCTGGGTGGAGAGCATGCAGTGGGTCGGCACCACATTCCATTTCACTCTTCCCGCGGCTGCCGGCGAAGAGGGTTCATCTGTGGCCCTGAGAGCGGGCGAACAGGTAAACGACGGTACATGACCACCGTCATAGACGGTGGATCGTCACAGTAGATTCGAGAGGATCCGACGGAGCCTGCCCGGATCGGTGAGGCAGCGAAACGCACTTCCACCATGTGCAACGCGGGAGCCGGACCGAAGTCCGACTCCCGCGTGCAACCTTCACGGGCATGGTCCGAGCCGCAAACCTACCGCGACTCGGTAATCCCGTCCGCCGTCATCAAGAGCACCCGGTGACCGCCGTTTCGGTGACAGTCACGTCGCCCTTTGCCCACGCGTTCCCACCGAAAGTCCCGCGGGTCAGGGTAATATCCTCAGCCGCGAGCACATTCCCCTTGAGGTCGGAGTCGGTCATCGTGGCGGCGCCCTGCGACCACCACGTCACGTTGCACCTGTTGCCGGAGCCGGCCATGACCACCTCGAAGTCCGTGCCCGTGATTGACCCTGGCGTCAGCGTTCCCGCCTTGATCAGCCAGACTCCGGTCGACGGTCCGTTGAGCGTCAGCACACCCGTCAGCGTGGCCGCCGCGTCGAAGCAGTAGACGCCGGGCGCCAGGGTCACCCCCGCGAGGGTGCCGGTCAGCACCACGTCGCAGGCGGTTGCCTCCAGAGTGTCGTAGGACGTGGTGAAGGCATTGTACGCAGCCACCGCATCCGGAGTCCCTTCCTCGATTCCGGAATTCGTGCAGCTGGTAACGATGCTGACGCCCGGAGCGCTGAGGAAGGTGCCTATCTTACCGACGATCACTCCCTCGGTGCAGGTCACCGTCGA
>JBBDRR010000011.1:14514-61696 GCA_040905395.1 Gemmatimonadota bacterium | reverse complement strand
ACTGTAAATCTGCCGGCTTATGCCTACGTAGGTTCGAATCCTACCCCCACCATTGTGCGCGGCGGGGCCGCGCCAATTGTGAATTGTGAATGTTGAATTTTGAATAGAGCGTTGGATTCGGCGTTCATACCGGTGATGAAGGGCGGTTAGCTCAGTTGGTTAGAGCGCTACGTTGACATCGTAGAGGTCACAAGTTCGAGTCTTGTACCGCCCATGGAAGCGCTGCGCGAGTTGTTAGTTTTGAGTTCTTAGTTTTGAGTTATCGGGTGGTGTGGGCGACAAAAAAACCAAAAACTAAAAACTCAAAACTCAAAACTAAGAACCGTCGCACGTTCCGGGGCCGTAGCTCAGTTGGGAGAGCGCTGCAATCGCACTGCAGAGGTCAGGGGTTCGATTCCCCTCGGCTCCATGGTCGCCACCGTAGCTCAGGGGTAGAGCACTCGATTCGTAATCGAGCGGTCGTGAGTTCAAATCTCACCGGTGGCTCTGGCTCGCCTGGCGAAGAAGGTGTATATTCCGCGCCCCCGGTGGCCGGTGCGGCCAACGAGCGGCGGCGGCGAGGAAGTGGTAAGATTCTTGACGCGGACGGATCCGAGCGCGGGAGTAGCTCAGTTGGCAGAGCATCAGCTTCCCAAGCTGAGGGTCGCGGGTTCGAACCCCGTCTCCCGCTCTTTTGTTGGATGCCCCGTGGTGTAATTGGCAACACGCCTGACTCTGGATCAGGAAAGTCCAGGTTCGACCCCTGGCGGGGCAATATAACTACAATTTTGAATTGTGATTTTTCAATTTTGAATTGAACGGCGCCAGCGTGGCTGGATCAATTCGAATTCAGCATTCAAGATTGAGACTTTACGCGCCGAAGGCGTGCGTAATGGGGCGTAGCTGAGTGGCAAAGCACCGGACTGTTAATCCGGGGATCGTAGGTTCGAATCCTACCGCCCCAGCTTGAGACCTGCCGCAGGGCAGGTGATGGACGGATGGAGAGGTGCCCGAGAGGCCCAAGGGAGCGGTTTGCTAAACCGTGACGCCGAAAGCGTCCGTGGGTTCGAATCCCACCCTCTCCGCTGCGATGAGTGCGGCGCGTGAGCGCGCTTCATGCAGTGTGGGGACGGGTGTCCGAGCGGCTTAAGGAGCACGATTGGAAATCGTGTGGGGTTTAACCGCCCTCGTGGGTTCGAATCCCACCCCGTCCGCTGCGCAGATCGATTCGGGACGTGGCTCAGCCCGGTAGAGCACTCGCTTCGGGAGCGAGGGGTCGGCGGTTCAAATCCGCCCGTCCCGACTGAATTGATACAAGGGGAGGCGTAGTCCTAACTGGTAAGGCACCGCACTCGAAATGCGGCGCGGGCAACCGCATGGGGGTTCGAGTCCCTCCGCCTCCGTTAATTGGTGTCTACCTTGACGAAAAACCTCGCCGGCTCCATTGCCGGCGAGGTTTTTTGTGGGTGTTCGAAGCTGCCGTAGATCGCGAGCTTGCTGGCACCAGTGGTGGAGTCGTCGACGAAACCGGCCGCTCGGTGGACGGCCGGGCCCGGCGGCGCCGGCACGCCGCACCCACATACGCGGAATCGATACAATGGCACCTTCCAACCTGGAAATCCTGGCATACGAAGACACCCCGCTGGGGCTTCTCTGTCTGCGACGGCGCGAGCTTCTGTCCAGGCCGGGAACCGTGGTAACCGAGATCACCCTCGATCATGCGTTCCTGATGAGCAGCTACAACACGGCGTCCGAACGGGCGCTCGCGCGTGTGGCGCTCGATCTGCATTCGGGGTCGGGCCTGAGGGTGCTGGTCGGGGGGCTCGGTCTCGGCTACACCGCGCACGCGGCGCTCTCCAGCGAGCGAGTCGACGAGGTCGAGGTGGTGGAGCTGCTGCCGCAGGTGATCGACTGGCTGAACGAGGATCTGGTGCCGCTCTCTACCGAGCTCAAGAGAGACGGCCGCTTCCGGCCGGTGATCGGCGACGTGTATGCCCGGCTCGTCGGAGCGCCAACCGACACGTTCGACATCATTCTGATCGACGTCGACCATGCACCCGATGAGCGGCTGGCCGAAGCGAGTCACTTCTTCTACACGGAGGAGGGGTTGGAACGCGCACGTCGCCATCTCGCGCCCGCTGGGCTGATGGGCGTCTGGTCGTATGCAGAAAACTCCGACTTCTCCCGGGCCCTCCGCCACGTTTTCGACGATGTCCACGTGGAGCCGGTCACGTTCTTCAACGATCTGGTGGACGAGGAGACGACCGACTGGCTCTTCTTCGCGCGATAGCATTTCTTCGAGGGGTCCTCCAGGAGGGAGTCGACCGGCGTCATTGGCGTGTGCCGATGCGCGGCTCTAATATTCCCATGCGCCACGACGTGGCTAAAGCGGCCCAGACACCGACAGGAGAGAAATTCATGGAGTTCCAGAATGCCAAAATTCAGCACGCCATCGGGTCTTCGCTACGTCGATCCGCGTGGAGGGTGACCCGGAGCTGCGCCATCGCTGGCTTGGTCGCGCTTGCTGTTGCGGCGCCGGTCGTTGCGCAGACGGGCACGGCGGCTGCGGATTCGGAGGTGATTCTGATCACCGGCTCGACCGACGGCCTGGGCAGGGAAGTCGCGCTCGAACTGGCTGAGCCGGGCGTGCACATCGCCGTGCACGGGCGTAATCGGGAGCGTGGTGTGGAGGTGGTCCGCGAGATTGTGGAGGCGGGAGGCACGGCGACCTTCTATCAGGCGGACCTCGCGGAGCTGGATCAGGTGCGGCGGCTGGCCGAGGAGATCATCCGGGACTACGACCGGCTAGACGTGCTGGTGAACAACGCGGGGATCTGGCTCACTCCCGAACAGGGCCGCCGCGTGAACGCGGCAGGGCACGAACTCCACTTCGCCGTGAACTACCTGTCGCACTTTCTCTTGTCGCACGACCTGCTGCCGCTGTTGCTGGAGACACCCTCGGCCCGCATCGTAAACGTCGCCTCCGGTGCACAGCAGCCGATCGATTTCGACGACGTGATGTTGGAGCGTGGCTATAACGACGGCCGCGGCTATGCACAGAGCAAGCTGGCGCAGATCCTCTTCACGATCGACCTGGCGGACCAGCTCGAGGGCTCCGGCATCCGCGTCAACGCTCTGCACCCGGCGTCGATGATGAACACGAGCATGGTGCTCTCGCGGGGCGCCGCCACGAGGAGCAGCGTGGAGGAAGGGGTGGAAGCGGTCATGAACCTGATCCGGTCGCCCGACGTCGGATCGGGTGAGTACTATTCCGGAACCCGGCGCACGGACGCCAGCTCTCAGGCCTACGACGAAGAGGCGCGGGCACGGCTCCGCCAGCTCAGCGAGGAGCTCACGGGCATGCGCTGAGGGTGACACGCTCTGCACCGCAGGCGAAGCGCCGCGGAGGCCGCGGTCTTAAGCCGAGGCCGGTCGCCGGACCTACGAGACCGCGGCCGAAGGAAATCGCAGAAATCGCGCGGGGAAGCTTGGGCAGAAGTAAACGTCGGCAATCGGCGGCAGAATGGCCGCCGTCGTTCGAATCGGGATCTGGTCAGGGGTCAGCTTCGTTCATTGGAGAGAGCACGCCGCTCCACGAGGAGCGTCTGGACACCGTCACCAGGATCCTGCTTCAATCTGGCGCCCGTACGATCCTGGACCTGGGCTGCGGTGCCGGTTCTCTGTTGCAGAGGCTGGTCGCCGAGGAACGCTTCACACGCATCGTCGGGCTCGACACTTCGATACAGGCGCTGGTTCAGGCAGCGAGCTCACTGGGAGTTACCGTCGGCGAGGGCGGCCGCCTGTCGCTATTCCACCAGGGCTTCGACATGTACGATCCCCGACTCGTGGATTTCGACGCGGCCACCATGGTCGAGACGATCGAGCACGTCCGGCCCGATCGTCTGTCGGTCGTCGAGCGCGTTGTGTTCGGCGAGTGGAAGCCGAAAGTGGTTGTGATGACCACGCCCAACCGCGACTACAATCCCCTTTTGAACCTCGCGGAAGGGGAGTGCCGCCAGCCCGACCACTTCTTCGAATGGGGCCGACAGAAGTTCCGATCCTGGATCGAGGGAGTCGCGCAGAGAAACGGGTACGATGCACGTTGCGAGGGGATCGGACCGGCGGACCTTCTACGTGGGAGTCCGACGCAGGTCGCGGTCTTCGACCTACGAGCTGAGCCGCGATTGGACGGCGTGAAGGACGTGGAAGGGCTCACCTGAGCTCGGGATGCCTTCTCGTGTTCGTCGGCAAGGCAGTGCCGACGTCCCCGCATAATCTGCTTCAACCTGCCTTCATGACGATTCGTGAAGTACGAATGCCCGTTGCCGGCGTTCTCCCGGAATTCGCCGCACCGAAGCGAACTCGGCAGGTTCGGGCCGCTGAACCTGCGCCCGGCCGTTTGCGCGGGGGGCTATGAGCGTGGCGGCAGTCGAGCCGGTGACGCGGCTCAAGAAGGATCTCGGTCTGTACGACGTCTTCGCCATAAGCACTGGCGCGATGTTCAGCTCGGGTTTCTTCCTCCTCCCCGGCCTCGCGGCGGCGCAGACAGGACCGTCCGTCGTGCTGGCCTATCTGCTGGCCAGCTTGTTCATCATGCCGGCAATGTTCAGTGTAGCCGAACTCAGCACGGCGATGCCGAGGGCCGGCGGACCCTACTACTTTCTGGACCGGAGCATGGGGCCGGTGGTGGGCACGGTGGGCGGGCTGGGCGAATGGCTGGCGCTGATCCTCAAGAGTGCCTTCGCGCTGATCGGCATGGGGGCGTACCTCGCCATCTACATGGAGGTACCGATCAAGCCTCTGGCGGCGGGCCTTACGGTCGCCTTCATGGTCATCAATATCGTCGGCGCCAAAGAAACCAGCGGGCTCCAGCGGGTGCTGGTCGCAACGCTCGTTGTGGTGCTCGGATTCTTCATCGTGCAGGGGGCCTTCGAAGTCTTTTCGGCGGGAATCGCTCCAATCACACGCCAGCAGTTCGTGCCGTTCATGCCCTTTGGATTTTCGGGGCTGATGGGCACGGTGGGGTTCGTCTTCGTCTCCTACGCGGGGCTGGTGAAGGTCGCGAGCGTCGCCGAGGAGGTGAAGAACCCGGATCGCAACATCCCGCTGGGGATGATGCTATCACTCGGCGTCACCACCTTCATCTACGTGGTCGGCGTCTACATCATGGTCGCCGTCCTCAGCCCGGCGCAGCTCCGCTCTGACCTGACACCGGTCGCCACCGCCGCACAAGCCTTTTTCGACTGGTTGCCCGCGGGAGCGGGCCTGGTGCTCATCGTCGTGGCGGCGATCGCGGCCTTTGCCTCGACAGGCAACGCGGGAATCCTTTCCGCATCCAGGTACCCGCTCGCGATGGCGAGGGACGGTCTGGTGTGGGGCAGGTTCAGTGAGATAGGTCGCTTCGGGACCCCCACATTCGCCGTCCTCGCTACGGGCGGGCTGATGCTCCTGGTCATCATCTTCCTCGACATCGAGGGGATCGTAAAGCTCGCCAGCGCCTTTCAGCTCCTCATCTACTCACTGCTCAGCCTGGCGGTGATCGTCATGCGCGAGAGCCAGATCGAGGGGTACGATCCCGGCTATAAATCTCCCTTCTACCCGTGGATGCAGATCGTCGGCATCTTCTCCGCTCTCTGGCTGATCACCGAGATGGGGGGGGTCGCGATCCTGATGACGCTTGGGCTCGTCGCGCTCTGCATCGGCTGGTACTTCTTTTACGCCCGCGGCCGTGTTCAGCGCGAAGGCGCGATCTTCCATACCTTCGCCCGGCTCGGCGAAAGCCGGTATGAAGGGCTCGATCTCGAGCTACGCGGGATCGTCAAGGAAAAGGGGCTGCGTATGGAGGACCCGTTCGACGAAGTGGTCGCGCGAGCTCCGGTCATCGACATTTCAGGTCCCGCATCGTTCCCGGAGGTGGCCCGCAGAGCGGCGAGTCTCCTGGCGAATCGGACGGGGGTCAGCGCGGAGAAGCTGGGCGCGGACTTTCTGCGGGAGCTGGAGGTGGACATGATGCCCATCGCCGGGGGAGCGGCGCTGCCGCACACGCGTGCGGATATCGATCAGCCGGAGCTGGTGCTGGTGCGAGCCCGCGACGGCATCGATATCGCCGATGCCGCGCCGGCGATGGCCGGGGGAAAGAAGGGGGCGAGAGTCATGGCGCTATTCTTTCTCGTGAGCCCCAAGGTTCGGCCAGGGCAGCACCTTCGTCTCCTCGGCCACCTGGCGACCCACGTGGATGACGAGACGTTCGTCGACCAGTGGCTCGGCGCGGGCGACGAGGACGATCTCCGGGCGACCCTGCTGCGGGAGGAGCGCTCCCTAACGCTCCACCTCTCAGCAGGGTCCCCCGCCGCCGAATGGATCGGCACTGCGGTGAGCGACCTCGCCCTGATGCCCGATGCGCTCATCGCGCTGATCCGACGCGAAGGACGCAGCTTCGTACCGGGTGGGTCGACCGTGCTTCAGGCCGGCGATCGCCTCACCCTGATCGGTGAGCCGGATGCGATCCGCTCCCTGGTGAAGGGGCGGGATACAGGGACGCCGTCGCCATAGCCGGGGCCGTGGCGGCCTGGGTCACCCCTCGTATCGGATCAGGTCGACCTCGTAGTCGTACGTTGTGAACATGTCTCGGGTCGGTGGGGAGTCCGCGCGGACGCGATCGTCGAGAACGGACGTGCGGGAACGGTATCCATCCAGATTCCGATTCCGTTCACCTCTACCATGAGCCCCGGTAGTGCCAGGCCATCGGGGACGGCGGGTTGGATCGGGGCAACGGTTTGAGCACACGCCGCCAGAAAGATGAACGGCAGGTAGACGACCGCCCACCACCCGGGGGAATCATTGCGTCTCGTTCGAACGGGCGTGGACGCGCTACGGTCCCAGAATCGCGCTCAGCCTCTCATTGAGCTCCGTCATCCGCTGGATCAGGGCGTCCGTTTCCGGGTCCAACTCCAACATCTTGGCTTCGACCTCGGCTTCGAAGCCACTCACCTGAGCGGCAATCTCGGGAATCTGTATCGCTTCCGTCTGAGCCCCCTGGAGCGCCTGCTCGATCTGCTGCGCTTCGGCCACGATCTCCATCATTCTCTCCTGGTCCTGCTCGGCCTGCGCGGCCTCGGCCTCTGCCGACAGGTTCGCGAGCCGTTCCAGATTCTGCGGAACGGACGGATCTATCTCGGCCATCGCCAGCTGGATCTTTTCGCCGAGCTCGTTCTGCGCCTCCTGCAGCTCGGAGTCCTCCAGTGCAGCCTGCTGCACCGAGACGAGACGACTCTCGACGGCCTGCAGATCCGCCAGCAGCGACTGCGCCTCCGCCGGCAGTTGATCGGGGGCGGCAGGCTGCTGTGACAGGAGCGCGGCAGGGGTGAGCGCCAACACGACAAGCGTTCCAATCGTCCATCTGTAAATAATCTTCATCATCTTCTCCTGAGCGGGGATTCGTTCGAGCAACGGAATCAGTTTCGACTCTGCGGCTTTCGCGAGGTTCATCGACGTAGTTGATGAGCGGGGTCCAGTCCTCGCCCAATTCGGCCGATCAGTCGTTCGTTACCGGGGATCGGGGGTGCTCCAGGACGCCCGATGCCATCGCCACGACCTCCAGGGGAGCGAGTGGCTTTCTGAGGAGGAGCACCGGCATCTCGCCGAGCGACCGTTGCCGGCTCTCCGGAAGAGCGTGCGCGGTCAAGATCACGAGGGGTATGGACGCTGTACGGACGTCCCTGACGAACAGCTCCACGCCTGGAGAGCCGCGCGGCGGCCCCGGGAAGAGCTCCGTCACGATCACGTCGGGTTGAAATTCGATCGCGATCTGCAATCCCTCCTCCAGCTCCGACGCTTCACGGACGTCCCACCATTCGTGGGCGAAAATAGCGTGTAGGATCCGCCTGGCGTCGAAATCCGGGTCGACTAGTACGATCCGCGGGGGAGTCATGGCGCCCGATCCCCGGCAACTCTGTTCCGGCAGTCAGACGCCTGGTGCCGCCGCCAGTCAGTCATGGGAACAACCATTTTCTTCCTTCATCGTCCAATTCCCTGCCGCTCCCGCTCCTCGTGAGTCCGCCATTCGTGCCGACGAACGGAACCGGAGCCCGGACCCACGGCTCTTCAATCGCGCTCGCCCTGCCAGTAGGGAGGGTCGACAACGATCATCGACGAGCCGGCGTCCGGACTCCTCAGTCGGTTGCAGCTCTGGTCAGCGGTCAGCGACCCTGGTCTGCTGCCGCGGCGTCCAGCCGTTCGAAGAACCTCAGGCGGAGCGCCTCATCGTCATTGAGGGCAGTCGCAATCGCGGTATAACGATCGGGCTCGATACCACTTTCCTCCACCGCCGCGAGCATCGCGACCTGCGCCTCCTGCTGGAGCGCCTGAGCCTCCTCCGCCGTTGCCGCGCCTGCGACGATCGCCTCGTGCTCCTGTCCGATCGTCTGAACTGTGACGTATGCCTCGGTGAACGAGTCGAGCTCCGCGTCCGTCACCTCGATGGTGGACGCGCTCGCCCCGGCCGGCGCCTGCTGGGCTGAGGCGTCCGGCGCCACCGAAAGACCTGCGAGTGCCACGCTGAATACGACTGCCAGAGTCTTTGAGATGTGCAACGTCATCCTCCTGTTGGGTTTCCGAAATTCCGATCAGTCCATGTGGACTCTCGGGCCGTACGCCCGACCCGCTCACGCTCTCCGACAGCAGCCGTCCGTCACTGCTGACCGGTCCAATCGCGTGCGCCGCCGAGATCGCCAGCTTCTTGCACGCCGTATAGGAGGCATGGGTCGTTCCGTATTGGCCAGCTCCGGACCCGTGACCCAAAAATGGCGTTGCCGTGCGGATAATCGACTTCCGGACGGTATTTGCGGCCGCTGCGAACGTTCCCGCGACAGGGCGGCCTAATGTGCCAACGCGGCACATGCGCTATGTTTGTCGGGGCTTCTTTCAGGCGTACAGGAACGTTCTCAGTGCTCGTTCTGCCGGATAGCCGCTGCGACGCTAAGCGCTCCCTTTCACACCAATGCCGTGATGTCCAGAGGTCTGAGTCTGCGGGTGACGCTAATTCTGGCGGTGGTGATACCGCTCCTGGTGGCGGGTGGCGCGGCGGGGTATCTGGGGCTCGTGGCGCTGGATCGGTGGGCGCAGGCGCGCCTGGAGGAGGAGGTGGCGCTCGTCGCGAGAGCGGTTCGCCTGCCGCTCGCGAACGCCATCGAGTCGGATCGACAGCGGCGGATCGAGGAGGTCCTGGAGTCGGTCTTTCGAATCGACCGTGTATACAGCGCGTATGTCTACGATGATGCGGGTGCGGTGGTGGCGTCGGTCGGTGAAGAGGACGCATCCGCCTCGCAGAGAAGGCTGACCGAGATCGCGGCGGAAGGGACCAGGCGGGGAGAGTACGGCGAGATTGCTGGCCGAGGGGTGTATTCCTACTTCGTGCCGATCAATGACAGCGGGGGAAGGATCATCGGCCTGCTGCAGGTGACACGGAGGCGAAGTGACATACAGGCACAGGTGGCCAGCGTACGGCTAGCGACGGGTGCCCTGCTGTCGGTGTCGCTGCTCGGCATCACGTTGCTGGTGCTCGTCGGCCACCATGGAGCGATCGGGCGCCACCTGACCCGGCTGGGTCAGAGCATGGAGCGGGTGCGGTCGGGGGATCGGGAGCACCGGGCGGCGCCGGAAGGCCCCGTCGAGATCGCGGCGCTCGGTGGAGCGCTGAACTCGATGCTGGACAGCATCGGCCGAGCGGAGAGAGAGATCAAGGAACGCCGCACGGCGCAGGAGTCGCTCGAGCAGCGGCTGAAGCAGGCTGAAAAGCTTGCTGCGCTGGGGCAGCTCGCGGCGGGGGTGGCTCACGAGCTGGGATCTCCGTTGAGCGTCATCGCGGGGAAGGCGCAGCGTGCCGAGCGAGATGACGAAGTTCCGCCTCGAATGCGGAGTGCGCTGAGGGAAATTCGCGGGGAGGTCCGTCGAATGGAGCACATCGTCCGGCAGCTCCTGGATTTCAGCCGCCGGAGCGGGCTACAGCGCCGTGAGGTGAGGGCGGACCAGCTCGCCGAGGCTACGCGGGCCGCCGTGTGCGACGAAATGGAGGAGATGCGGGCGACGATCAGCCTGCACGGTCCGCGTCCCGCGCCGGAGCTGAACGTCGACCCGCTTCAACTCCAGCAGATCCTGACGAATCTCCTTCGCAACGCGATTCAGGCCGCTCCGGATGGCGAGGTCCACCTGAGCTGGTACGAAGGGGAAGGGGAGGTGAGCTTCGCCGTCGACGACAGCGGCCCGGGTATTCCCCCTGATGTCCGGACGCACATTTACGAGCCGTTCTACACGACGAAGCCGGTGGGGCAGGGCACGGGTCTCGGTCTGGCGGTGGTCCACGGTATCGTGGAGCAGCATGGAGGCCGCATCGAGGTCGGTACGAGCCCTTTGGGGGGTGCTCGATTCGAAGTCTCCCTACCGGTGAAGAGGTCCAATGGCGAAGCGAACTGACGACCGCACGAGCGGAGCAGTTGAAGAACGTTCGGCTCGCACTTTGGAGCGCATCCTCCTCGTTGAAGACGATGAGTCTCTCAGCCGTTTACTGGCCGACGAGATCGGCGATGGAGGGTTCGAAGTACTGACCGCACACAGTGCCGAGGAGGCCCGCGGCCTGGTGGAACGGGAGACTCCGGACCTCGTCATCTCCGACGTGCGGCTTCCCGGCGCCGACGGCGGGGCCCTCCTGGCCTACGCCCGCGCCCTCGACGACGGTCCCGCCTTCATCGTGATCACGGCGTTCGGCACCGTCGACCAGGCCGTCGAATGTTTGAAGATGGGTGCGGAAGACTTTCTGACGAAGCCGATCGACCTCGATCACCTGATGCTGAGCGTCCGTCGTGCGCTGGAGACCAGACGGCTGCGGCGTCAGCTACGCCATCTTCAAGAGGTGCTGGGCTCCGATGATTTCCACGGTCTCCTGGGTCGCAGCCCGCCGATGAGACGACTATTCGATCAGATCACGCATATCGGCCGCGCCAGCGGCCCCGTGTTGGTGATGGGCGAGAGCGGCGTGGGAAAGGAGCTGGTCGCCCGCGCGGTGCATGCGGAAAGCTCCCGCGGCGATGCGCCCTTCGTAGCCGTCAACTGTGCGGGGATTCCATCGGAGCTGCTCGAAAGCGAGTTCTTCGGACATGAGGCCGGAGCGTTTACGGGAGCGTCGAAGACCCGGACGGGGCTCTTCGAAGAGGCGAGCGGAGGAACGCTGTTTCTGGACGAAATCGCGGAGATGCCAGGCGCGCTTCAGGCCAAGCTGCTCCGGGTGCTTCAGGACGGGAAGGTCCGGCCGGTGGGCGGGAACCGAGAACGCCAGGTCGATGTACGTATCGTCGCGGCGACGAACCGCGACCTGGAAGAGGAGATGGAAGGGGGCCGCTTCAGGGAGGATCTGTTCTACCGGCTCGAGACGTTCAAGCTGGAGGTCCCCGCTCTCCGCGACCGAGGGGACGATCTGGAGCTTCTGGCGGCGCACTTCGTACACAAATACCGCGCGACGATGGGCCACGAGATCGTTGGCCTGTCGGAGAGTGCCCTGCGCCGCCTGCGCGAGTACTCCTTTCCCGGCAATGTCCGTGAGCTTCAGAACGTGATCGAGCGGGCCGTCGCATTCTGCCACGGCGGCGAGATCCTCCTCGAGCACCTGCCGCCGCGCATGAGGCGCACGTCCGTCTCGGCCGCTGCTGGTGGGCGCTCGCGCGATGCGCTCGAGCCCCTCGTCTGGGATGACAGCCTACCGACACTGGCCGAAATCGAGAGGCGGTATATCGCTGTGGTGCTCGATCGTGTGGAGGGCAACAAGCGACAGGCTGCCAAGATCCTGGGAATCGGACGGCGTACTCTGTATCGTCGGTTGGGCGAGGGCTCGGATTCGTCGGACAGGGCGAGTGAAGAGTAGGGCGCGGGTGGGCTTCGCGACTCAGTCGATCGGTTTCAGATTCTGCACGATGCGCTCGCGGTTAGGCTCGAGGAAGGGCGGTAGCACCACCTTCTCGCCGAGCGTCTCGACCTCCTCGTCGACGGCGAAGCCCGGGCCGTCGGTGGCGATCTCGAACAGGATGCCGTTCGGCTCGCGGAAGTAGAGACTCCGGAACCAGAAGCGATCCACCTCGCCGCTGTTGGGAATCCTCATCTCGTTCAGCCGTGCCGTCCAGGCGTGGTACTCGTCCTCGTTGGGCGTTCGAAAGGCCACGTGGTGCACGCCGCCGGCACCCTGCCGAGCCGACGGCAGCTGCGGCTGCACCGCGACGTGCAGCTCCGCCCCGGGCCCCCCCTCGCCCATCTCGAACACGTGCACGTTCGGCTGTCCGCCCTCAGGGACTGAGTAATCCCTCACGTGCCGCATGTTCATCACTTCCGTCAGGACCTCCGAGGTATCGTTGACGCTGGGGACGCTGATGACGATCGGCCCGACGCCCCGGATCTGATACTCCTTCGGCACGGGGCTTCGTTCCCAGGGTACGTGCGCAGGACCGCCGCCGCCGTCGTCGAACAACGTGAGCCTCTGTCCCTCCGGATCCTCGAAGTCCAGGACGTTTCTCCCGTCACGCTGGGCGATCTCGCTCGTCGAAATCCCGCGCTCCGACAAGCGGCTGCGCCACCAATCGAGGGCCTCCGCACCCTGGATCCTGAGGTGAGTTCGGGTGATGCTGTGCGTCCCCCTCGTCTCCGGTGGGACCGGCCAGTCGAAGAACGTGAGGTCCGTACCGGGCGTGCCGACCGCATCGGAGTAGAACAGGTGATACGCGCTGACGTCGTCCTGATTCACGCTCCGCTTCACCAGCCGCATTCCCATCACCTGTGTGTAAAAGCGGTGGTTCTCGCGGATTCGAGCGGAGATCGCGGTCAGGTGATGAATACCGTGCAGCTCCATGACGCGCCTCCTTCTGAGTTCGTTGTCGAGGTCGGCCGGTTTCTTCCTATCACGCGCGGCCGTCCTGGACGTCCGCCGGCCGGGCGACGTCGCGGCCTTCAAACGGCGCGATACGGCGGCCGCTGGCAAGGGGAGCGCCCGGCTGGGCGAGCGCGATTTCGTCTCGTCCATCGGCTCGTCGACCCCGTAGCCAGGTCCCGCAGTCGCGATCTCCAGTATCTGCCGGTCCGGATCGGTGAAATAGATGCTCGTGACCAGTTCGAAACTCGTGGACGGAGGGCACCCGGTATCAGGCCGGATGCCCTCGCCTCATCTATCAGGACGCCTGGACCGCCTGCACCTGAAGGTCGAGCCTGATCTCGTTGCTCACCAGAATGCCGCCTTTCTCGAGCGTCTGATTCCACGTGAGATCCCAATCACGCCTGTCGATCTTCGTCTCGGCGCTGAAGCTCGCCCGCTCGCCTCCCCATGGATCCTGCCCCGTCCCTTCGAAGACCGCATCCAGCCCGACCTCGCGGGTTTTGCCACGAATCGTCAGGTCCCCGACTACCCGGAAACGGTCGCCCGGCTTCGCATACGCTCCCTCGACGCGCGTGCTCCGAAAGGTGATCGTCGGATGGTTTTCGACATCCAGAAAATCGGCGGATCGAAGGTGCTCGTCGCGCTGCTCCGTGTTCGTGTCCACCGAGGCAGCACCGATCTCCACCGTTACGCTAGACCGGTCCGGATCCTGTTCGTCGACCTCGATCGTACCGCTGACGTCGCTGAAGCGGCCCTTCACAGTAGTGATCATCATGTGCTTCGCTGAAAACTCGACGAGCGAGTGCGTCGGGTCGATGTTCCAGGTCGTGGTTCGGGTCGTCTGCTCCGTAGTCGACATTTCTACTTCTCCAGCTTGCGGTTTTCCAGGTTCGGCCGGCTCCTTGCGACCCGGCCTCCGTGCTCAACGGCGCGGCAACCTTCTCAGTGCCGTATATCACAGAACTAAGATATCTTCCCATGAGCCCGGCGTCAAGCCGGGTGGGGAAGTGCAGCCGCCGGTCGACGACCGCGCCGGGAAGGGAATCGCTAGATGGACCGGAACCGGTTCCTTACGTAGCTTCAGGATCGATCGCCGACGAAATCGGATGCTCACAGTGCGGAGGAATCGATGAGAAGGATCGTGGCCGGTTTCAGGAGGCTCTTCGGTCTCGGTGCCGTACTGCTGCTGGCCTCGTGTGATGGTGCGGGTCCCGGCGCGGCCGTCGCGGTCGGCGCTCCCGTGCCCGACTTTGCCGCGGCGACTCTCGAGGGAGACACGGTGACGCTGGCAGGGTTGGCGGGGGAGCACGTGCTGCTCAACATCTGGGCGACGTGGTGCGTTCCCTGTCGGGAGGAGATGCCGGATCTCCAGGAGATTTTCGAGACGTATTCGGATCGCGGGCTGCGGGTGGTCGGCGTCAGCATCGACCAAGCATATGCTCGGGGCGAGGTCGAGAGCTTCGTCGAGAGGCACGACATCGGATTCACGATCCTGCACGACGCGGAGAGCCGCATCACGAGGTCCTATCGGACGATCGGGGTGCCCGAGACCTTCCTGATCTCGCCGGAGGGTACTCTGATCGCCCGGTGGTTCGGGCAGATCGACCCAGGGGCGGTGAGGGGGGCGATCGAAGGAGCCGGTCTTCCGCCTGGAAGGGGCATCGCCGACTGATCGCCTCCGTCAGCTTTCGACAACGCGTTTCAGGAACGATCCCGCCGGGACGAGCGTTTCGGCGCTGGGGAGCTGATTCAGCACGACGAGCTCCTCGATCGGGATCACCGAGGGGAAGCGCCGACTGAAGTCGGCCAGGGACATCGTCTCGGTGGTGCGGACGATGGTGACTCGATTCGGCTGGACCGCCAGCGCAGCCGGATCGGTCAGCTCGCGAAAGCTTCCGATGACTTCCTGAATGATGCGGTCGTGGGAAGGGAAGTCGGTCGCCGGTGCGTAGCCCATGATCTGGTAAACGCGTCCGTCGTGGGCGAGGAAGCCGATGAGACCCTCCAGCACCCCCTGCTGAGTCTGTCCCCGGAAGCGCGCGAGCACGGCTGGCATTCCGTTGATCGGCTGTCGCGACGTCTGTCCCACCTGAATACCCTGCTGGCTGAGGAACCTCTGCGCGGCGGCCTCTGGCGAGGCGTCGTCCGCGAGTGTGAGCTGGATCGCCGCGTTCTGTTGCGGGCTCACCGCCATGACGGCCTGGGTGAGGTTCTGGGAGGGCCACTGGGCGGGGAAGCCGACCTGAAAGCGCAGGTCCGGATGGAGAAAGAGCCCGTCACGGAAGAAGCCGTGTCGGGGGTTCTGCCCGTAAGTGAGACCATCGAGCTGCTGGAGGTACGGCTGAATCCCGCCCCGGAGCTGCCCACCGGCGATGACGAGCTGGTCGAGGCGCTCCTGGACTGATTCGATCCGCTCCTGGGGGAGCGGGTGCGTCAGCAGCCATGAGGGCACGCCGGTCTCGCCCTGCCGATCGCCGTACCTCTGGAGAGACTCGAAGACGAGCCCCATCTCGCGGACGTCGAAGTTCTGTTCCAGCGCGTAGCCGAAACCCAGGTCGTCCGCCTGTCGTTCCGCCTCGCGGCCGTGGCTCAGGAAGACGAGTTGGAGACCGGCGCTGGCGAGTCCGCCGAGCTGCTGGAGGTCGGGGAAGAGAACGCCGCCGACGCCGAGGCCGATCTGGGCGAGCTGGGTGCGTGAGAGCCGGGTGACATGATGTCGTGCGGTGACATGGCCGATTTCGTGGCCGAGCACCGTCGCCAGCTGCGCTTCGGACCCCATCAGGTTCATCAGGCCCCGGGTGAGGAAGATCGGGCCACCGGGGAGCGCGAAGGCATTGGGTGTCGGGTCGTCGACCACGGCGAAGGACCACGGCAGCTCGGGCCTCTCCGAGGTCGCCGCGAGGCGCTGCCCGATGGTCGACACGTACTGCTGAAGCTCGGGATCATCGACCAGACCGATCGTGGAGGCGACCTCCTGAGCCGCCTGCTGTCCCATCTGGATCTCCTGGGCCTCGGAGATCAGGGCGAGCTGAAGCTGACCGGTTACGGGATTGCGGGCGCACCCGCTCTGCGCGATGAGCGCGAGGCAGAGGACGGGGATCCCGCTGGAGAGGCTGGCGGCGAGTCGCATCGTTGCAGCTCCGGATCGGTGGTCGGGGATCCTCATGCGGCTTCGCGCCGGCAAGGCGGGCGACGCCGCGATTCCGGCCGGAAGGTTGCAAGAGGTGCGCCCGGTGCGCCGAGCGGCGTCATGGGCGGATCACCGAGGACCCGTGCGGGTAGAGATTGGCGGAGGCGTGCGGCGCCCGGATGGCGAAGCGCGCAGCGCCGCGCTAGTTTCCAGCTCCGAATCAGATGAATTCACCCCCGATATCGCCCGGTCTGCGGTTCCTGCTCTCGGCGGCCTGCCTCGTTGTGGTCGTGGCCGGTCTTCGTGGCGCGGGCGCGATCCTCGTTCCGCTGGCGCTCGCGCTCTTCGTCGCGGTCGTGAGCCTGCCGCTGCTCAACGTCGTGCGGCGGTACGGCGTACCATCGGTGCTGGCGATCTTTTTCGTCGTGCTCTTCGACGCCGCGGCGCTCTTTCTATTTGGATGGGTCGTGAGCCTGGCTTCGCTGGAGATCCGCGATCAGCTTCCTCAGTACATCCTCCGGGCGCAGGAGATGGAGTCGGCGACGGTCAACTGGTTCGCCGCCCGAGGCATCGAGGTCGACGTGTCGCCCATCGGCGACTTCCTCGAGGTGGATACGCAACGCTTCCTCGACATTGGCCTCGGCGTGATCCGCGGGGCGACGGGCGTGATCACGACCGTCTTCCTCGTCACCCTGATCTTCGTTTTCATCCTGGCCGAGGCGCCAAGCTTCCCGCGGAAGCTGCGCGCGGTCATGGGCAAGCGCGCGGATCTGGGCCGGTCGACGAAGATCGTGCGCGAGATCCAGCACTACCTCGCGATCAAGACGCTCATCAGCGCCGCGACCGGCTTGACGATCGGCGTGGTTACGTGGGGATTGGGATTGGACTTCCCGCTGCTCTGGGGGCTGCTCACCTTCCTCCTGAACTTCATACCGAACGTCGGCTCGATCATCGCCGCCCTACCAGCGGTGGTCGTCGGGCTCCTCCAGCTCGGGCCCGGCATGGCGGTGCTCGTCGCGATGGTGTACATGGGCGTCAATGCCCTGTTCGGCAATTTCCTCGAGCCCATGTTGGTAGGGCGGCAACTGGGGATTTCTACCCTCGTCGTCGTTCTCTCCCTGGTGTTTTGGGGCTGGCTCTGGGGACCGATCGGGATGTTCCTCTCCGTTCCGCTGACGATGGCGTTGAAGATCGGCCTCGAGCACTCCGAGGAGTTCCGGTGGGTGGCGTACCTGATGAACGCGGAGCCGAGAACCGCGCCGGCCCGGCTCGCCAGCCCCTCGCCGCCGCCGAGCACGGTCGCCGCGCGCAAGGCGAAGCAGGTGTCCTGAGCGACGGCTCGTCGGCATCGAACGAGAGGGGGGACGCATCGGCCAGCGTCCCCCCTCTCGCGTTCAAACGTTCCGGCGGCCCCTGGGGAGCTCAGAGAAAGTCCCAGAACGGACGCTGGATCTCGACAATGAGCTGCGTCCGGGCCTCGTCTCCGACGCCGCGTACGAGGTCCAGGTGGATCAGATCGTAGAATACGCCCAAGCCGAGGCCGAGGGCGGGTTTGATTCCTGGCGAGGTGACGGCGCCCCACTCGGCCAACGCCGCGGTGCCGTGCGCACTGGCGCCAGTCCAGCCGAGGCCCGCGAAGGAACGAGCTCGGAGCCAGGGGTGGGCGATGTCGGCCGAAGCGGTCAGCCGCAACAGCGCGTGGCGGTCGCCTCCGAAGGCGCGGTGGTCGTAGCCCGGAAGAGACCCCCGACCTCCGATCAGGTACAGCTCCTGGAGCGGCACCTCGCCGAATAGCGCTCCGGCGCTCGCGCTCGCCTCGAGGCTCGCACGGCGGTTCGGCCGACTCGAGCTGAGCGCGCCCGCGGCTTCCACCCTGGCGTAGGTGAGCGGTTCTCCGCCGAGGCGGCGTCCCCCGCCACCCCCGAACTGCGCCGACCAGTCGCCGGTCAGTGTCGAGACCTCCGTCCGTACCGTGAGATTGGCCGAGGCATGGTCGCCGGCGTCGATGGCGCGGACGGGCCGAAAGGCGTCCGCTCCGTCGAATACCGAGTAGCTCGTCGTCAGCTCCGCCGACCGTTGCCTCTCGATCCGCAATGAGCCGTTCGCCGACCAGCTTCCGCGCTCCCACACACGCGCCGTTCCCGTGACGCCGCTGGCGTAGTATGGATCGAGCCAATCACGGCCGAAGAGAAGCGCCGCGACCGAGTTCGTGACACCGGCGGCGGGTTCGAACCCACCAACGTCGCCCGGGCGGTTCACGTACGCAGCGATGGTGGCTTCCGTCCCGGACCGGGTCGCGATCTCGGCGGATCCGGTGGGGTGGTTCGCTCCGAACGCGTAGCCTCCGATCAACCGCGCGTTGAGGGACGCGGCGGGCCGCAGCCCCCAGCCGAATCCGAGGGCCGGGCCCTCCGCCCGATTGTAGCGGAAGATATCCGATGCCGAGCCGAAACCGAGGCGCAGTTGGGGCAGGCCGCTCATCACCTGCCGGGTGAGCAGCGCCCGCGCTTCCTGACGAATCTCGTCGACCTCCAAGGCCCGGCCGATGCCATCGGCCCGCCATTCGGCGTCGATCGGCTCGTCGAAGACGAACGCCTCGCGCTGTTCCCGGGGCGCCATCGTGATCGGCAGGTTGCTGCGGAAGAGCCAGTCGGGGACTCCCTCGTCGAAGCGGTAGTCCCCGATGCGCATGTGCGTGCGGATCACGGTCCCGAACGGCAGGTCGAGCTCGGGGATCTCTCTGCGAATCTCCAGGCGTTGTTCGTAGGGGAGCCAGTAGCGCCCCTGCCACAGGCCGTTCTCGAGCGTGACGCTGATCTGGTCGAGACGCGGGTCCACGTACGCGGCCGGGGTGAAGGTGAAGTTCATCCGCACCAGCGCGCCGCTCGACGCCTCGAGGAAGACGGAGCCGACGATCGCGGGGACGTCGGCGTTCTTCGGCCGCACCTGAACCTCCTGCACGCGGACCGGATCGGGAAGGCCGGCCAGGCGCATCGTGAGGGAATCCGCGAGCCGGTAATCGTAGTGAGCCTGGGCGCCCTCGGCGATCGGGTGCAGGACGTCGTTGACGTTGTCGCCATCGGCGATCACGATCCCCTGGCCGTAATTGTCCTGGACGACGGTGAGGCGGTCCAGATAGTAGTAGAGGCGCGTGACCGGCAGCTCCCGGCGTTCCCGAAGGCCGACGATCCGCTGGCGGACCTCGTCCGGAGCGCGCCAGTACATCTCGACGGCCACCTGGTCGGTTCTTACGAGGGTTTGGCGGTCGAGCTCGGGGGCGTCCAGAAGGAAGTAGACGTAGCCGCGGGCACTGGCAGCGTAGTCGTGCAACGAGGTGTCTACGACCTCGGTCATCCTCCGCTCGATACCGGTGCGGACCAGCTCGAGGACGCGCGCGTCGTTCCATTCCGGGACGATCGATTGCTGCGCGCCGAGCGCTCCCGGCAAGCAAAGGAGGGCACTGAACGCGACGACCCCGACGTAGAGGATACGACAGCTCATCCGATCGCTAGATCTGTACTCTGAGGATACCGGCGGTACACCGCGGGCAGATACCGTGGATCGGGTGACAAGTTCCTGCGGCCGGGGGTCCCTCGGCGTCCTCTCGCCGTCATCCCGCCGTCATCCCAGGGTCCTCCCGCCGTCATCCGGGCGAAAGAGCCGGGATCCAGACAGGGTGTCGAGATCCGCTGGTTCCCGGCTTCCGCCGGGATGACGGCGAGATGACACGGCTTCCGTCGGGACGACGCGCCTGACCACAGAGAACAGGGGTGCCCCCGTCGCAGAAGCTGGCTACTCTTCAGCACGTCGTACGCCGTATCGCCTCACCCGAACCCGCACCACGAGTCGCCCGTATGTCCAGCAATCGAACGATCGTCATCGGATCGGGTCCCGGGGGCGCGACGGTCGCGAGAGAGCTCGCCCGCGGTGGCGAGAGGGTGCTGCTGCTGGAGCGCGGCCGGGACTGGCGCTCCAGCCCGCTCTACGGCACCTACCCCGGTGCGTTGCTCTATGCCGACAAGCGAGCGCTGCTCTTCACGAGTGAGGGGCTGAACGTGATTCGGCCGCTGATGCTGGGCGGCGCGACCAGCATGTACTGCGGCTGCTCGGCGCCCCCGGCAACCTGGTGGCGTGAGCGGTACGGCATCGAGATCGAAGCCGAAGCGGCCGAAGCGGCGGCGGAGCTGAAGGTGGCCCCTCTGGCACCGGAGCTGAGAGGCATCGCCTCGACCCGTATTGCCGAGGCCGCGGCGGATCTCGGGATGGCGTGGCAGCCACAGGACAAGTTCATGCAGCCGGGCCGCGCCGAGGAGTTCGACTGCGGCGCCCACTGCATGCTCGGCTGCCGATGCGGCGCGAAGTGGAATGCGGCCGAATGGGTGGACGACGCGGTGCGCGCCGGTGCCGAGGTCCGAACGCAGGCGAACGTCGATCACCTGAGGATCGAGGGGGGGCGGGTGGCGGCGGTGGTCGGAAAGTCGCGGCGCGGCGAGTTCGCCCTCGAGGCCGATCGCGTCGTCGTCGCGGCGGGTGGTGTCGGAACCCCCGTCCTGCTGCGAAGGAGCGGCATCGAGGGGGCCGGCGAGGGCATGACGATGGACACGACCGCCATGGTCTACGGCCACGCCTCGGAGAAGGGGGTCGGCACGGATCCGCCGATGACCTGGAGCTTCCCCGACGACGAGCTGGGTGTTCTCTACTCCACGTTGATCGACCCCTGGCTCATGTATCCGATCGTCATGGCGACCAAAGGGCCCACCTACCCCCTGACGTGGCATCGCTGGGGGCGAACCTACGGCGTGATGATCAAACTGAAGGACGAACTGAGCGGGGAAGTGACTGCGGATGGTACCATCCGGAAGGGGCTCACCTCGTCGGATCGTCACCGGCTCTCAGGAGGGGAGGCGGTGGCGGGCGAGATCCTGCGCCGGGCCGGTTGCGATCCGAAAACGATCTTCACCACGCCACTTCGCGGGACGCATCCAGCGAGCACGGCGAGGATCGGCAAGGTGGTCGACAGTGAGCTGGAGACCCGGATCCCCGGCCTCTACGTCTGCGACGCCAGCGTCTTCCCCGAGGCGCTCTGCCGTCCCACCGTTCTGACGATCGTGGCACTGGCCAAGAGGCTCTCGCGAAAGCTGCTTCGCGAAGGTGTCGCCGCGCCTGCGCCGGGCTGACCGGCGCGGTTACGAGCCCCGGTCGCCGCTACCGATATCGCCGACGCTACCTCCCGCTATTCGCGATCCAATCGAATGTGACCTCCAGACCCTCCTCCAGCTCGGTCTGCGGTCTCCAGCCGAAAGCGCGGAGCTTCGAAGCGTCGAGGCTCGAGTGCCGGAGCTCACCGGCCCGCGCCGATTCGCGCCGGACCTCGCCCTCGCGTGCGGCAGCGCTCATCAAAGTCGTCGCGAGGCGGTTGACGCTCGTTTCGACGCCGGTTCCGACGTTGAACGCCCGCTGGTCGAGCGATGTCACGGCTGGGAGCGGCGCGTCGGTGAGCAGGAGGTTCGCGGAAACGACATCCCCCACGTACACGTAGTCCCGGGTCTGATCCCCGTCTCCGAAGACGGTCAGCGGCTCACCGCGGAGCAACTTCGTGGAGAATATCGCAACCACCCCCGCCTCCCCGTGAGGATCCTGCCGGGGCCCATACACGTTGGAGTAGCGAAGGGCGGCATACTCGAGCCCGTGGACGCGCGCGTAATAATAGAGGTACTGCTCTCCCGTCAGCTTGGAGACACCGTAGGGGCTTTCGGGAAGCTTCGGCGCACCCTCCTCGGTCGGCCGGTGGTCCGGCTCCCCGTAGATGACGCCGCCGGACGAAACGAGCAGGAACCGTCCGACTCCGGCGGCTCGCGAAGCCTCCAGGAGGTTCAGCAGCCCGAGGATGTTGATGTCGGCGTCCCGAGCGGGGTCGGCGACCGATACGCGGACGTCGAGCTGGGCGGCATGATGGTTGACCACATCGAAATTGCGTTCCCGGATCAGGTCGCCGGCAGCCGCGTCGCGGATGTCCATCTCCACGAACTCGGCGCCTCGCGGCACGTTCTCCCGCCGTCCGGACGAGAGGTCGTCCAGGATGACGACCTCGTCACCGCGCTCGAGGTACGCCTCCGCGACGTGCGATGCGATGAAGCCCGCACCTCCGGTAACCAGCACCTTCGCCATGTCCGAAATCCCTTCCTCTCTCATGAGATTGGTGGAGGCGGAATGGTAGCGAGGGTGCCGCCGGGTCACAACCGTCGCCGGATCCGCTCAGGCCGCGGGTAGCTCGATGCGCAGGACGGCGCCGTCGCCCGGGCGTGTCTCGACCGCCATTGTACCGCCCATCATCTCGACGATCCGGTTCGAGATCGCCAGCCCGAGCCCGCTCCCCTCGATGCCCGCGTCCTCCATACCGAGCCTTTCGAACCGCTGGAAGATCCGGTCGAGCATCGCCGGGTGCATTCCCGGGCCGGTATCACTGACGGAAATGGCGATCAGCCGCGAGGAGGCCCTCTCCCAGTGGATGCGGACGTCACCCGCGTACCGATTGTACTTCACCGCGTTCGAGAGGAGGTTGAGCAGAACCTGGCGCAGCCGGTCACGATCGGCGAGCACGGCGACCTCTGTCTGCTCGGCGGCGATCTGCACCTGAATGTCGCGGCGGTCCGCCAGCGGCCGGATCAGGTCGACCGCCTCGACGACGACTTCCCGTACGGTGACTCGGGTCGCATCGACGACGACCCGTCCCTCCTGAATCGCCGCCAGGTCCAGAGCCTCCTCGACCAGCCTGAGCAGGTGATGACCAGCGGTTGTGATCTGCTCAGCGGCCTCTTCCAGCTCCGGCCCCTCGGCCGACTCGAGGAGCTGTGCCCACCCGAGGATCGCATGCAGGGGCGTCCGTAGCTCGTGGCTCATTCTGGACAGGAACTCGTCACGCGCGCGCCCCGCCTCTTCCGCGGCCTCTAGCGCCCGGATCCGCTCGGTCACGTCCCGGAAAGTGATCAGAACACCGCGGAGATGTGGGTCGTCGAGGAGGTTCTTGGCGAGCGCCTCGAGATGCCGCCAGTTCCCGTCGGCTCGCTGGAATCTGTACGTAGCCCTGGCAACCGCGCCCGGCGAGGCGATCGTTCGCTCGAAGGAGCTCATCACCGCGTCCCGTTCGTCCGGGTGGATGCGGCCCATCCCGAACGCGCCGAGCACGTCGTCGGGCGGTATCCCGAGGATCTCGCACGCCGAGGGGCTCTCGTATGTGACGCGGCCCGCCGCGTCGAGCAGCACGATGGCGTCCTGAACATTGGCGACGAGGGCGTGCAGCCAGGGTGAGGGGGTCGGCGGTGGGGACGCGGGGTCCACGATTCCTGGGATGGACATGGGGTGCTCCGCGGAAGGAGTGGGGCGGGGAGAGTAGGCGTGTGCGGCTGGATCCAATTGGCCGGCACCGGCAGCGGGCGCTGCCGGTGCGGTGCTCCGAGTCAGTCGGCCGGCGGTGCAGCTCGGGGTCTGTCACGCTGCATCTCGTCGATCTCTTCCGAGCTCCATTCGCGGAGGCTCTCGGTCTCCGCGCGGATCTCGGGATGTGGCGATGCGGAGCACTCGATGCGACGCTGCCGCGCTGCGAAGGCCACCCCCTTCGCCTCGTCGAAGCGCCCAGCGTCCATGTAGGCGTGGATCAGTGTCTCGTAGGCGAGGGGATGCGGATAGGTGCGCAGGAGCTCACGCAGTCGCGGGATGGCCTCCACCCGCTTGGTACGATCCGTGATCCCCAGGCGGAGCAGCTCCTGGGCCACCGCGGCACGCCGTGACAGCAGCTCACGAAGATCGCTCGGATAGCTCTCCGCACTGTACTCGCCAAGCGAGCGGACACGCTCTCCTTCCCGTCCGAAGAGTGTGTTCAACAGCGCCGTGTGGGGGGGTACGTCGTCCCCCTCGGCGTCACCGCCGAGCATTCTTTCACGAAACCAGCGTCGGAGGGACATGGAGGAGCTATCGGCTATCGGCTATCAGCTATCAGCTATCAGCTGAAGACGGGTGACGGTCGAGGTCTGCTCGGCGGGAATGCTTCCCGTCAACGCGAGCGGCGGCTGCTCCAGCCGGAGCGACCGCCGCACGTGAAGCGCAAAGCGTGTACCGCATGGTCCGAGAGCTATCGGTCGGCGGAAATCACCGCCCCGGAGCCGTTACCCGATAGCTGATAGCCGATAGCCGATAGCCGATAGCTCCTCCTACTCCATCTCCACCTGCTTGGCGTCGAGCAGTGCGGGCAGATCGCATACCATCTCCATCTGTTCCGCCGACAGGGAGCCATCGATCTGGACGGCGGCGAGAGCTTCGCCGCCCGCTTGCAGTCGTGCTTGATGATACTCGGCGATGTTGACGCCGAGCTCTCCGAGGAGTGTCCCCACGCTGCCGATGACGCCGGGTACGTCACGGTTCCTCATCACGAGGAGCGTACCTCGCGGAGCGATGTCCACCCGGAACGCACCGATCCGGGTGATCCTGCCGTGGGCTTCGCCGAGTAGCGCACCGCCGATGCGGAGGCTGCGGGCACCCCCCTCGAGCCGCAGCTCGATCTCCTCGCCCAGCTCGTGACTGGGTGACACGTGCGTCCACGCCGTCTCGATCCCACGTTCGGTGGCAACGTGCTGTGCGTTTACTAGGTTGATCGCACGGCGGTCCACGACGTTCTGCATCGCTCCCTGTAGCGCGGAGAGGAGTAGGGGGCGAGCGGCGGCGGAACGAGGGCCCGAGTAGCGCAGCTCCATCGCGCTCAGGCCGGTCGGCAGGAGCGCGCGGCCCAGCCTCCCCAGTCTGTCCGCGAGCTGAAGCAGCGGGCGGATCTCGCCGAGGGCGGCGCCGCCTACACCGGCGGCATTCATTGCGGCGCTGAGGTCCCCCGTGACGAGTGCGTCGCGCACGGACGCGCACGCCTCGAGCGCCACGTTCCGCTGCGCTTCCGCCGTAGAGGCCCCCAGGTGCGGCGTGAGGAGGACGTTCGTGAAAGTGCGCAGAGGGTGGTCCTTCGCGAGGGGCTCGCTGGCGAAGACGTCGAGCATCGCCGCCGCGAGACCGCCGTTCTGCAGCGAAGCAACGAGGGCGTCCTCGTCGATGATCCCGCCGCGCGCGAAGTTCAGCAGGATCGCGCGCGGCCCGAGGCGCGCCAGCTCCGCCGCCCCGATCATCCCGTGTGTCTCGGAAGTGAGCGGGACGTGCAGCGTGAGCACGTCGGCCAGCTCGAGGGCGGTGTTGAAGTCTTCGATCCGCTCCACCCCCAGCTCCTCGAAGCGCGATGCGGAGACGTAGGGGTCGTACCCCAGAAGCTTGAGGCCGTATACCCGCCCGCGTCGGGCGACCTCGCTTCCGATCCTTCCGAGGCCGACGATCACCATCGTCCTGCCGCGCAGCTCGGCACCCCCGAGCTGCGATCTCCGCCACTCACCCGCCCTCATCGAAGCCACCGCGATGTGGATGTGACGCAGGTACGAGATCAGCACGCCGAAAACGATCTCAGCCACCGAAACGGTGTTGCCGCCGGGTGCGTTGATTACGGCGATCCCGAGCTCGGTCGCCCGCTCCAGGTCGACGTTGTCCACACCGACCCCGGCCCGCCCGATCACCTTCAGGCGGGTGCCCCTGTCGAGAAGCTCGCTGGAGATCCTCGTGGCGCTACGACCGATCAGCGCGTCGAACTCCGCGATCTCTTCGAGCAGCTCCGGCAGAGGCCGGGTGGGCCGCTCGACCACCTCTATCTCCGGGTGGTTCCGGAGGAGCGCCACGCCCTCTGGGTCGACCTCGTCCGTCACCAGCACCCGGTATCGGCTATCCGTCATTTCCGTAATACCTCCTCGAGCTCCGCCAGGAGCAGGTTCAATCCGTCCAACGTGTGATCACCCATGTGTCCGATCCGGATCGTGGTGTCCTTCAACTTGCCGTATCCCGAGGCGATCGTGTAGCCGCGACTCCTGAGCTTCGCCGTGATCTCGCTGCCGGTGAGCCCGTCGCCTACCCGGATCGCGGTGACCGTTGGCGAACGGAATCCCGCCGGTGCGAAGAGCGAGAGCCCATACCGGGAGCCGGTGCTCTCCGTCCAGCTCCAGCAGCGCTCCGCCATCGCCTGATGGCGTGCGGCCCTGGCCTCGATCCCCTCCGCCTCGATCCGTTTCAGTTGCGCCGCCAGAGCGAAGAAGAGGCTGACCGCCGGCGTGTTCGGCGTCTGGTGCTTCTTCCAGTAACGGTCGAACTCGAGCAGGTCGAAGTACTGACCCCTCGCAGTCAGTGTGGCGGCACGCTCGAGCATTCGCGGAGCGGCCGAGCCGAACGCCAGACCGGGGGGCAGCGCCAACGCCTTCTGCGATCCGGTCAGGATCCAGTCGAGACCCCACTGGTCCGTCTCGACAAGACCGCCGCCCACGCTCGTAACGCCGTCGACCAGCAGCAGGATCTCCCCTCCCGACTGTGACTCCGCCGACCTCACCGCCTCCGCGATCCGGGCGAGAGGGTTGAGGATTCCCGTCGAGGTCTCCGAGTGTACGACCGTCACCGCATCGAAACCTCCCACCAGGAGGCGCCGCTCCACCTCTGCCGGATCGTGCGCCTCGCCCCACTCCACCTCGTACGTCTCCACCTCCCGGCCACAGTCCGTCACCAGGTCGCGGAAGCGCGCGCTGAAGGCACCGTTCACGAGCGCGAGAGCGCGGCGGCGGACTCCGTTCCGAACACCCGCTTCCATGAAACCGGTCGCCGAGGAACTGGAGACGTACACCGGTCGCTCCGTCCGGAAGACCCGGCGAAGCATTGGATCGAGCTGCTCCAGGAGAGCGCTCAGCTCGCTCCCCCGGTGCCCGATCACGGGCCGGTTCTGCGCGGCGAGCACTTCAGGGTGCACCTCGGTCGGGCCCGGCAGGAAGAAACGGCCGAAGGCGGTCATGTCAACAACGAAGGATTCAGGATTCGGGATTCAGGATTCAGGGGAACGGATCTGATCCGGTTCGATCAACGAGCCGCGGCGGTCGAGGATAGGATGGTTTCCCTAGTCCGGTCTCACGGGGTAGCTATTGATCCCTCTGAATCCCGAATCCTGAATCCTTCTCAAAAAAAAGCTGCAGTCGAACGCCCGGGTTCGGCTGCAGGTCCGTCGCTCACATCGAGAACTGAGGCTGCTGCCGCGGCGATAGAATGGGCTACACAGGGTTCCGGAGCAAGGCGTCGCCGCGCGCCAGCAGATCCTTCCATTCGGACGCTTCGAGGCGAACGCGATCCGTGCTGGAGGCGGCCAGCGAAAGCACCGGCGCGAGAGATACGGCGGTGAGTACGACATCCGCGCGCGAGGCCACGTTCTCACGATACGCGACCCCCATGTACGCCGCGAAGCAGTCCACCTCGCTGCGCGCCTCGGCGTCCGTCGCCCCGTCGCCGACCATCAGTGCCGGGCGCCTCAAGGACCAGGCCCGCACCACGTCGGGTTTGCCACGGCTGCGGGCCAACGGAGAGCTCCTTTCGAAGGAGGCGTACGCCCCGTCCGGGCCGAATTCGATTCCCACGGCCGCAACGGCGGTCGTCGGGAGGCCCAGCGCGCGCGCCAGCTTCTCGACGGGGGGGCGAAGCCCGCCCGATATCACCCGAACGTCCTTCCCCAGCCAGATCAGCGCGGTCACGGTCTCCCGCGCGTCGGGCACCATCCGCTCCCTATAGAGTCGTCCGAGCTCCTCCACCTGCCCACGTGTCGGACGTATGATCTCGAGCCGCCGGCCGTAGACCTCCTCCAGAGCGACCTCGCCGCGCATCGCCGCGTCGGTCAAGTCGCTGACCTCCTCGATCCGCTCCGCCGCCAGCTCGTCGATCCCCTCGATGCTCGCCAGCGTCGAATCACAATCGAAGACGATCGACGCGAACCCCGCCCCTCCATCGCTCATATCCCGTAGCCCATGACCCAAAACTCAAAACTCAAAACGCAAAACTCAAAACTCAAAACTCAAAACTCAAAACTCAAAACTGCCGTACCTACCGCCATCCGTCGACCCAACGATCGTACTTCACCGGCACGATCCCGCCGTTGCGAAGGACGTCGAGGCCCACGGGTTCCCGGTACGCGCTGCGAAAGAAGACATGGCTGACGCCGCTCTGGATGATGAGCTTCGCGCACATCGTGCACGGGCTCATCGTCACGAAGACCACCTTGTCGCGAACGGCCCCGGGCGCCTTGACGAGCGCATTCATCTCAGAATGGATACACCCGCAGCGGCCGGGTTCGGCCGAATCGCAGCGGTTCGGCAGCCCGCTCGCGTTCCCGTTGTACCCGATGCCCAGGACATTCGACAGCGCGGCGTCGGTGATGACGGTTCCGACGCGCGCACGAACGCAGGTGGAGCGCTTCGCCAGCTCCTCCGCCATCCGCATGTAGACCTCGTAGAGAGGAATCCGCTCCACCACGCCCCCTGCGGTGTCCTGGCCGCGGGGGATCTCCCTCACGTTGAGGTGATGGGTATTCTCCTCGACGGTATCGAGACGGACGATCACCGTACCAACACCGCCAGTCTGCGCACGGCCTCCCGGAGAGTGGCCTCGGGATATGCATACGAGATGCGAAGGAAGTCGTCGTCGCCGAATGCGGCGCCGGGCACGAGAGCCACCCCGATGTCGCCGAGCAGCCTCGTGCAGAGCTCGATCGACCCCTCACCCTCGCGCGCCAGGCCCGTCGATCGTACCCAGAAGTAGAACGCCCCCTCGGGCTCGACGAAGGATAGTCCGGGGAGATGCTCCCGGAACAGCTCGACCAGCAGCTCCTTACGGGTCTGGAACGCTCTGCGCATACGCTCGACTTCACGGTCGGAGACCTCCGTTCGGCTATACGCGGCCAGTGCCGCCCACTGCGCCGGCGTGGTGGCATTGGACGTGGTCTGGCTCTGCAGCGCGGCGATCGTCGCGGCCAGCTCGGGAGAGGTGTAGGAATAGCCGAGTCGCCAGCCGGTCATCGCGAACGCCTTCGACGCGCCGTCGACGAGGACCGTCCGCTCGAGAAGCTCGCTCGAAAGATCGAAGATTCCCGGGGCCGGATTTCCGCCGAAGGAGATACGTCGATAGATCTCATCGGAAACGAGCCACACCTGCCGATCCGCTGCCCAGCGGGCGATGTGGTCCAGCTCGCGGAGCGAATAGACCGCGCCGGAGGGGTTGCTCGGGGAGTTGATCATCAGCCCCTTCACGCTGCCTCCCGCGGCGGCCCGTTCCAGGTCCGCGGCGGTTATCTTGTAGCTCCGCTCCGCATCGCCCTTCACAAAGACCGGTTCCGCACGGGCGAGCCGTACCAGCTCCGGATACGTCGTCCAGTAGGGAACGGGGATCAGCACCCGATCTCCGGGGCCGAACAGGCTGAAGGTGATGTTGAAGAGCGCCTGCTTCGCGCCGGAGCTTACGACCACGCCGTGTGGGTCGGCGTCGAAGCCTGCGCTCGAGAGCCGGCTGATGTACGCCGCTATCGCGGCGCGGAGCTGGGGGATGCCGGCGGCGGGGGTGTAGCGAGTCGCACCGGTGCGGATGGCCTCGATACCCGCCTCCGAGATGAAGTCGGGCGTGGGAAAGTCGGGCTCGCCGACGCACAGGTCGACGACGTCTTCGCCCCCGGCGATCAACTCCTTGGCGCGCGTCGCGACGACCGTCGTCGCGGAGGGCTGCAGCGTGCCTACGTTCTGGGAGAGCTCGAACAAATCGTGGGTTTGGTTCTCGGTGCGGGCTCAGCTCGCCACACGCGGGCCGCGCGGCTCCGGCGCCGGCATCTACGGCGCCGCTGACCGGAGCGCTTCAGGCCGCGCCGGCCCGGACCACCGAGGCCGGAAGCCGAAGGGAGAAGGTGGAGCCCTCCCCGGGCTTCGACTCGACCTCCACGTCACCGCCCAGTCGGCGCGCCAGACCGCGAGCGACCGCCAGGCCGAGCCCGGCGCCGCCGAAGCGCCGCGTGGCAGAGCCGTCCGCCTGTCGAAACTCGTCGAAGATCAGCTCGTGGTCCTTTTCGTCGATTCCGATCCCCGTATCGATCACCTCCCAGACGACGTCGGGACCGCGGGAGAACGCCTCGCCTCCGATCTCGGGCTCCTCCAGTCGCAGTCTCAGGGTGATCGAGCCCTCGCGTGTGAACTTCACCGCGTTCGCGAGCAGCGTCTGCAGCACACGCATAACCAGAGTCGGGTCGGTGTGGATCGGCACCTGATCCGTCGGGGCGTCCGCCACCATCGTCACTCCCGCCGCGGGGATCGGCGCGTTCGCGACCGCGGCTCGAGCGAGGCCGCCCGCATCGCACAGCTCCGGCTCGGCGTCAACCCGACCGAGCTTGAGATTCGTCAGGTCGAGTAGGCCGTCGATCAGGCCGATCAGCTGCCCGCCCGCGCCCTCGATCTTGTTCACCGCGGACGCCTGCTCCTCGCCGAGCGGTCCCGCGACCCCCTCCTTCAGCAGGTACGCGTATCCGAGGATCGCGGTAAGCGGCGTCCGCAGCTCGTGCGACACGTTCGCCAGGAACTCGTTCTTGATCTGCTTCGCTTCCTCGGCCTCCAGGTAGCGCGACTCCAGATCGAGGTTCTGTTCCCGCAGCTTCTCGTTCACCTTCTGCAGGTGCTCGATCAGGCGTGCCTTTTCCGCCGTCGCCGCGAGCTGGTCGGCCACCAGCCGCAGCAGGCCACGATCCGCTTCCCGAAAGGATTCCAGCTCCCGAAAATAGAAGGTGAGCGACCCGATCGGCCTTCCTTCGACCGCGAGCGGCAAGGCGATCGCCGACTTGAAACGAAGCTCCTTCGCCGAATCCCACCAGTCCTCGAGCTCCGGATCGGAGAAGACGTCGGCCACGTCCACGAGCGCGTTTTCCGCCACGGCCCGGCCGGTGGGTCCGTTTCCGACCCGTACTCGCATGCTGCTGAGGTAGCTCGCGTAACGCTGGGGCCAGTTGTACGCCGTGACCACGCGCAGCAGATCACCCCCTTCCTCGACCAGGAAGACGCAGCCGAAGGAGGCGCCGACCAGCGGCGCAACCCGCTCCAGGGCGAGCCGATAGACCTCGTCCGGCCGCTGCGCGGTCAGAAACGCCTGGGCGATTTCTCCGGCGACCCTCAGCTCGCGCATCGAGCTCGCTGCCGGCGTCGGCGGTGTCAGATTCGGCTCAGCAGGCACAGAAACTCTCTCTTGACGTGATTGCGCGCCCTCCCTACTGTACGTGGCGTGACGGCGCTGCCGTTGTTTTTGCTGCGTTTTCCTACAACTTTAGACAGGAGGCCCGCGGTGAACAAATCCGAACTCACTCAGAAGCTTGCAGAGCGTACAAACCTCAGCAAGGCTGAAGCGTCGCGGGCGGTGGACGCTCTGTTTTCCGTAGACAACGGAATCATTGCCAAGGCGCTCAAGAGTGGGGAGAAGGTTCAGATCACCGGCTTCGGCAGCTTCGAGACCCGCAAGCGCGAGGCGCGTACGGGACGTAACCCTCGGACTGGCAAGGAGATCAAGATCGGAGCTTCGACCAGCGCCGCGTTCCGTGCCGGAAAGGGCCTCAAGGACGCCGTCAGCTAGAGAGCTTCTGTTCGAGACTGTTTAGAGAGCCACGGCGCGATACGCCCGTGGCTCTTTCCTCATCCCCACCTCGATGAGCCGACGCCGCCGTCGGACCCCTCCATCCGAGAAGCAGCGAAGCGTCCTCGACTCGCTGTATCCCACGCTCGATCTCCATGGTCGCACCGGGGCCGAAGCGGAGATCGAAGCCGAACGTTGGATCCGGGAGCGGCGTCGCGACGGAGAGAGCACGGTTCGTGTGATCACCGGGCGCGGCATGCACTCGGTGGGCCCGGCCGTCCTTCCGCAGACGATCGAAGGGCTTCTTTCCCGGCTGCGTCGCGACTCCGTTCAGAGCTTCGAGCGAGAACCCGGCGGAGGTGCGTACCGGGTGCGCCTCGTCCGGCCGCCGGTCGTCGACCGGCCGGCGAGCACCGCCGGCTCGTCGGAGCGCATCCACGCGAGTCCCGAGCTGGTGCGCGAAGCCACCGAGTCGCTGTCCGACCTCGGTATCGAGCCGACCCCCATCCTCATCGAGGCGGAGGTCAGACGGCTTGTCAAAGAGCGTAGCCGTGAAGCGGACTAGTGTAGTGTCGCGGATAGGCGCATGCAAGGCGCAACGCCTTGAAGTTTCGGGGCTTCCGGTACTCGCCCGACGGGGCACCCGAACCGGGAACGCCCCCGGGAGACGACGCGTCTCGCGGGGCCGCCGATCTGAACATCGGAACCGGAGCTGTGGATCCGGACCGCCGCGGCGTCCATGCGGCGCGGACACCTCGCTCTCTCGCAGGGCTCCCTCTACTCTCCGCGCGGCGGTCGCCTCGTGGTACGGCGGGGAGCTGCCCCATCGCGGGTCGGGGGCCGGCGGGCGGGGCCCCCGCGATCGAAATCGACTCGCACGCTGCGGCCCTTCATCGTCGTGCCGTTCACCGCCCGAATGACTTTGTCGGCGAAGTCGGCCTGGACCTCGACGATGGAGAAGCTTTCGCGGATTTCGATCTTGCCGATCCGCGCCCCCGGGATGTCCGCCTCTCCGGCGAGGGCGCCGACGAGGTCGCCGGGCCGCACGTCGTCTCTGCTCCCGACGCTCACGAAGAGGCGTGCCCACGTAACGGGGGCCGGACCGGCAGGCGGCCCTTTCTCATCGGACGCGCGCGGAGCCCGAGTGGCGGCGCCGGTCGCGGACGGGGTCGCCTCCCCGATCGGCCTGCGGTGACGCAGGAGCGCGGACGCGGCGGCCGCGACTTCGGCCGCGGTGAACTCCTCCAGCAGCGGCTGGAGCACGAGCATCTGCGACGTCAGATCCTCCTCTCGCAGCGCGCGACGCAGCTCCGACCTGAACGACTCGAGACCTGACGCGACGGTGGAGATGGATCCCGGTACCGGAGCGGACTGTGCCCGGTAGCGTGCCTGACGGGCGATCTCCATCAGGTGCGCCAGCTCACGCGGCTCGAGGAGCACCACGGCGCCGGCGTCTCCGGCGTGGCGCGCCTGCAGCGTCCGGGCGTCAGGTGGGACGTCGTAGCTGATCGTCTGCCCGCTTTCGCCCTCCGCGTCACCGAGGAGCTCCTCTCGGCTGACACCGGCGATCACGATCGCGACGTCGGCATCCTCCGCGCCCGGCTCACCCACGAGGAAGCCGCGCATCGCGAGCCGCTCGGCGAGATCGGCCGCCCGCTCGTCGCTGCGGCAGAAGACGAGCGGCGGCGGATTCGTCTGCTCGCGGGAGGAGAGCTGTCGCGCGAGGAGCTCGAACTTCTCGCGCTCCGAAGCGATGACATAGCCGACCGCGCCCTCCGTGGGCTTCACGTCCCGCGTCTCTGCCAGCGCCGGCTCGGATGGATAGCGCAGCGCCCGCTTCACCCTCCTCGCGACCAGGTCCTCGACCGAGTCGGCGAGCGTCGCGGAGAAGACGACCCGCTGGGCATCGCGAGGGATCAGGTCCAGGACCGAGTCGACCCGCTCCAGCTCACCCAGCTCCTGGATGAGGGAAGCGCCGTCGATCACCACCGTCTCGAGGTCGTCGAGCTTTATCTCGGAGGCCTGTACGGCCGTCATCACCTGCTCGGCGCTCGCCACGAGAATGGCGGCCTCGGCTGCCGATGTTCCCCAGCCCGCCCCGGGCACGGCCGCCTGCAGTCCGATCGCCTGGGCGTACGGTACCATCGACTGTGCGATGCGCCCGGCCTCGTCGGTGGTGGGAGCGAGCACGAGCACGCGCAGCCGGGCGCGGGCGTCACCCTCCTCGTCCTCCTCGACTTTCAGGCGATCCAGCACCCCGATCGTGTAGGCCAGCGTCTTGCCCGATCCGGCGCTCGCCCGAGCGGCGACGTTCCCGCCCCGCCGTAGCGCGGGGACCACCGCCTCCTGCAGCGCCGTCGGGCTTGCGATGTCCTCCTCTTCCAGCGTGCGGAGCAACTCTTCTCGCAGGCCGATCTCTTCGAACGATTGCATTTAGATTGGCGGTCGGGTACGGGCTGGTTCAGCGGGCGCGTGAATCTGGATCGCAAGCGGCGCGGGTCGCAAGTTGTACGCCCTGGAAACATCATTCCGCAAGCCCGAAGATGGAGCGGGCGCTGGTGTTGCTTGACGTTGCCGCCAGGCGTCGGCTATCCTCCGCCCGATCGTTCTCTCACCCACAGGAGTTTCAACTGCCCCGCCGATCCCGACCCGAGCCCGCAGGCGCACTGGTAGGCGTTCGCGTCCTCGACCTGAGCCGCGTCCTCGCCGGTCCGCTCTGCACGATGATGCTGGGCGACCTCGGCGCCGACGTCATCAAGATCGAACGGCCCGACGGCGGCGACGAGACGCGGCAGTGGGGTCCTCCCTGGGTGAAGGGCGAGAACGGAAGAGAGAGCGCATACTACCTCGCCATCAACCGGAACAAGCGCTCGGTCACCGCCGATCTCAGCACGCCCGAGGGGCGACGACTCGTTCGCGATCTCGCCGGTACCGCTGATGTCGTCGTCGAGAATTTCGCGCCGGGCACCCTCGAGAAGTGGAATCTCGATTACGAGGCGCTCTCAGCCGACAATCCGGGGCTGGTGCTCTGCTCCATATCGGGTTTCGGGAGCGACGGCCCGGACGCGGTGCGGCCCGGCTACGATTTCGCGATTCAGGCACGGGCGGGTTGGATGGCGATCACCGGCGACCCGGCAGGCGAGCCGATGAAGGTCGGGGTCGCGCTGGTGGACGTGCTCTCGGGACAGAACGCAGCGACCGCGATCCTTGCCGCGCTAATGGCCCGGTCGCGAACGGGCCGCGGTCAGAAGATCGGAGTCTCCCTGCTCGATTCCGCAGTCGCCGGCCTCGTGAACGTCGGCCAGGCCGCACTCGCGGGGGTTCCCGCCCGCCGCTTCGGGAACGCGCATCCGACGATCGTCCCCTATCAGGCGTTTCCGACGAGGAGCCGCCCCATCGTGGTGGCGGTCGGGAATGACCGCCAGTGGCGCCGCTTCTGCAACGTGCTCCGGCTGGAGGATCTCGTCGACGATCCGCGGTTCGCCACGAACCCCGGGCGGGTCGACAATCGTGAGGAGCTGATCCCGATCCTCCGGGAGCGTCTCGCGACGGACGCGGCCGAGGCGTGGCTCGCGGCGCTGTCGGCGGCGGGAGTCCCCTGCGAGCCCATCAATCTGGCCGAGGAAGCGGTGCGCGACCCGGCCATCGTGCAGCGGGAGGGGCTCTGGCCGATGGCCGGCGATACATTCGGCACCGTCGAATCCGTGGCCTCCCCGCTTCGGCTGGCGGAGACGCCGCCGACGCTCCGGCGTCCGCCGCCGGCGCTCGGGGAGCATACGGAAGACGTAAAAGTCGGAGGCTGGTAACGGTCCGGCGGGTTTCCACCCGCGTCGATTAACCCGATCCGTTTCGAGGAACCGATGCCGTTAGCTCAGGTGACCTGGGTAGAGAGCGCGCTCGAGGTGACGAACCGCGTCAGCGGCCTGGTGTGGGGAGCACCGCTGCTGATCCTGCTCGTGGGAACCGGCCTCTACCTCACGATCCTTCTTCGGGGACTGCAGTTCCGCGAGCTGGGCCGCTCGCTTCACCTCGCGTTGGTGAAACGACGGGAGGAGGGCGCCGGAGTCGAGGGCGACATCTCCCACTTCCAGGCACTGATGACTGCGCTCGCCGCGACCGTCGGAACCGGAAACATCGCCGGGGTCGCGACGGCGATCGCCGCTGGCGGGCCTGGCGCTCTCTTCTGGATGTGGATGACCGGCCTCGTCGGCATGGCGACGAAGTACTCCGAAGCCGTCCTCGGAGTGCGCTATCGTGTCGTGGACGAGCGGGGCGAGATGGCGGGCGGACCGATGTACTATCTATCCCGCGGCATCGGCGGCACCTTCGGCAGGTTTCTGGGCGCCGTGTTCGCCTTCTTCGCGGCGATCGCCGCGTTCGGCATCGGCAACATGGTGCAGTCGAACTCTGTCGCCGATGCGCTGGAGAGCTCCTTCGGTGTTCAGCCGCTCTGGACGGGCATCGTGATCGCCGTGCTGGCGGGACTCGTGATCCTCGGGGGGATCAAGTCGATCGGCCGCTTCACCGGCTTCTTCGTCCCGCTGATGATCGCCTTCTACATGGCCGGTGCGCTGATCGTGCTGGCGATCAACTGGCGCGGCATTCCCGCGATCTTCACCTACGTCATCCGCGACGCGTTCTCCCCGGCCGCCGCCGTCGGCGGCTTCCTCGGCGCCAGCATGATGATGGCGATTCAGATGGGTGTGGCGCGTGGCGTCTTCTCGAACGAATCCGGCCTGGGAACCGGAGCCATCGCCGCGGCCGCCGCACAGACCCGCGAACCGGTGACGCAGGCGCTCGTGTCGATGACCCAGACCTTCATCGACACCATCATCGTCTGTAGCCTGACGGGCTTCGCCATCATCGCCACCGGATCCTGGATGCAGGTCGATCCGCTCACCGGTGCCGGGTTCACCGGCGCGCCCCTGACGATCCAGGCGTTCAGCACGGGGCTGCCCGGGCAGTGGGGCGGCTACATCGTTTCCCTCGGCCTCGCCCTCTTCGCGTTTTCGACGATTCTGGGCTGGTCGTACTACGGCGAGAAGAACATCGAGTATCTACTCGGTTCCAGGTCCGTGCTGCCGTACCGAATCCTCTTCATCGGCGCGGCGTTCCTGGGCGCCTGGGTCCTGAGCTTCCCTGGCACGAGCGGCTTCGACCTGGTGTGGAGCTTCGCCGACGTCATGAACGGGGCGATGGCCTTTCCCAACCTGATCGGTCTCCTGCTTCTCGCGGGCGTCGTCGCGCGCGAGACGCGGGACTATTTCGGCAGGCAGAAAGCGGAGTAGATCCCGAAACGCGTCCCTTGCCCTTCCCTCCCAAGCCTAGACCGATAGCCGATAGCCGATAGCCGATAGCCGATAGCCCTTCAGTACTCCCGCTCCGGGTCGCCCGGCTGATACGGCAGCTGGTTCATCAGATGCCGCACGACGATATCGACCTTGGACGTGCGGAGCTGATTCGTTCGAACGGTGAGCGTCGTCATCGTTCCGTGCCGATGGGCTTCGAGTGCGACCGTGCCTTCAGCCCCGGTGTAGGTGGCGCCATGCCCCGTCTGGCGGGTGCGCTGAAGTCCCGCGCGCTCCGTCATCACTTCCTCCGCAAGCTCCAGGACGCGGGAGATCGGCAGGATCGTATTCCTCTCGTAGTCAGCCATCGTGGGGTTCGTCTGCCAGGGTTCTGATCGTGTCGTGTACGATGTCGCGCAGCTGTCGTGACGCGAAGGCGCCGGCCACGACTCGCGCCGATGCTCCGGTGCCGAGGAAGATCGTTGGCGATCCAGGAATCCGCAGGCGCTGCCCCACCTCGAGGTCGCGGCCCACCTCGCCGGTGAAGCGGTCGATGTCGAGAGCGATCTTCAGGTCCTCTCCGTCCAGGCCGACACGCTCGGCGAGGTCCATCAGGACGTCGATGCGTCCGATGTCCCGTTCCTCGGACCAGTACGCGGCGAACACCTCGTTGCGGAAGGCCGCTTCGAGCTCGCGGTCGCGAGCAAGGCGCGAGGCTTCGTGCGCCTTTCGGGTACGAGGCCGGAACTTGGGCTCGACGAGGTCCAGCTCCTCGGCGGCGGCGAGCTCGCTCAACGCCTCCCAGTCCGTCACGGCGGGAGCTTCGAGGGGAGCCGGCTCGGGAAAGAGCTCGAAGGCGCGATACACGATCTCCAGCTCGCCGACGGCCAACTTCCGCAGTGACGACTCGGTCACGTACGAGTAGGGGCAGGAGAAGTCGGAGAAGACGGTGATCCGTAGTGAGCTCAAGTACTGCCTCGGTCGGTGTCCGGAAAAGGGGCGGGAATGTGGTCGCGGCTCGCGAATGACGCAAGCCGAGGTCAGCCGTCGCCGATCTCGATATCCTTCCGGACGGAGAGAGGCTCCCGCCCGCTCGCGTCGACCGTCAGCTCGAGGGTATAGGTGCCTGGAGCGACGTCGGGCACCTCGATTTCGACCGACCTCGACATGAACTCTCCCTCTGCGACCGGCTCCTGCCATCGTAGCCGGACCGGAGTGACCTCGCGCATCAGCCCCGCCCGCTCCGCGAGCCTCCGGAGCCAGCCGGTCCGGCCCTGTAGAAGTTGCAGCGAGATCGAGATTTCCGCGTCCGACCGCCGTTCGAGGCCGTAGATCTCCCAGTAGACGCCGAGCTGCTCTCCGACTGCGACGCGCGAGGAGCCCCGCGCCAGTGCGACGGCCCCCTCGAGAGAGTCCGGCAATGCTTCGCCGGGGCGCAGCAGCAGGAGGTCGGAGAGCGAGATGAGCCCGGGCGAGGCGGGCGTGAGGTCGATCCCATAGCGCGCGCGGGCGAGCCGGCGCTCCTCGGGTACGATCAGCTCGAGGCTCATCAGGGAGGGGCGCGCCGGCACCTCCACGACCATCGCCCCACGGGTGTCGTTCCCCTCGTTCCCGACGATGTCGGGATCGACGAGCAGGTCGGTTGTCGGGAGTACGGCCAGGCTGGCCCTGACGAGCACCCCTTCGGGAAGGCTGTCGGAAGGAAGCTCGTATCCCGCAACCAGCATCGCTCGGGTGCCACGGCGGAAAACCGCTACCTGGTGATCCAGCGGCGAGAACCACCTGGCGACGGAGTCCTCGAGCGGGATGTTGTAGCCGGTGCGGGCCTTCGGGAGCTCGGCCTCCCATCCACCCGCCGTTCCGGTCTCGTCGAGAATCGCTTCCGGAGGGGGCAGCAGGTAGTGAGGTGCGCTCGAATAGTGGCTGACCAGCGGCGGCGGGCCCGTGAGCGGGCCGAAATCCCGGATTCGCTCCCAGCCGGTCGGCCAGCCGTACCGGATCAGGATCTCTCGCAGGTCGTATCCCCAGGAGATGCCGTCGGGGGACTGAGCCCGGTACTGGAACTGGTCCATCACGTGGCGGGCGAAATGCTCCGATCGCAGCTCGTTGCCGGGGCGGGTGAGCAGGGGGTCCGAGAGGCGCCAGAAGCGTTCTTCGAACGCCGGCCGCTCCTCTTCGGGCATGCGGCGGTAGCGGCGGACGCTCCGCTCGTCCAGGATCAGCGAGAGGTCCGACCAGCGCCGCCGCTCCTCCTCGTCCAGAGAGGCGAGAGCTGCGTCGAACGCATCGTCCGCTTCGTCGGCACGGGACGCGTAGTGGAGTACGTAGCCGCGTAGAGCCGCGCACCACCACACTTCGCCGCTGCACTCCTCGGCGGCCGCGAGTGCCTGCTCCAGTCGACCGGCCTCCACGAGGTATCTGACTCGCTGACCGGCGATCCAGTCGTCTCCAGGGACGAGCTGCGCAACCTGGTTCAGTCCGTCGATCAACTGCGCCCGAGCGGCAATCACATCGCTCTCCTCTGGAGGCGCGATCCAGTCGTCGATGCCGTCGCCATGCGTGAGGCAGAAGCGGCCGACGCGCTCGTCGCAGCGGCTGCTCCCGCCACCCCATGTCTGCGGAAGGTTGTTTCGCCGTAGCCGTTCGAAGCTCGTCTGATCACTTCGGGCGGCGCGGAGCAGGCGGGTGGAATCCTCGGCGCTGACGGGCCCCTCCCACCCCACCAGACCGGAGATCTGAGCCGGGAGCGGGGTCGCGGCTGTTGCCGCGGCCGAGAGTGCGATGAGGAGGGTCGGCGTACCTCGTAGCATGAAACTGCGGTGCGAGAGGAAGGAGGACCTCCTCAATATCTCGCGGTTGGCGCTCATGCGGTAGGGATGGGCGGGGATCCGCCGGGCGCCAGGGGTGAAACGCTAGAAGGAGTAGTGGCCGCCGTCCTCCCCCACCTCCGTCCCTTCGAACTCAACACGGGCGGACTCGAGCTCGGTTTCGTCGAACGTCGGCGGGATATGGACAAGGACGAGCCGCCTGGCGCCTGCCTCCCGGGCGAGCGTCGCGGCTCCCGCGGCGGAGACGTGCCCCTTGAAGTCGCCTGTCCCCTCGTGGACGAGGATGTCGGCGTCCTTCGCCAGCCGCTGGATCGCGTCGGATCGCTCGGTGTCGGAGGAGTAGGTGACGGTGCCGCCGCTTCCCCGATGTTCGACGCGTATGCCGATCACCGGCACGCTGTGGATTCCGGGTGCCCCGGTGATCCGCCACTCTTCGCTCGACCAGACGACCGCCCCTTCCTCGAGCGCCACGACCCGCCAATCGATCTGCGGCAGGCCCTTCCATCCACTCGTGTCGAACGCCTCGAAGATCCGGCGCGCCTGCTCGATCGCGGGCCTCGGTCCGCAGACGGGGATCGGCCTGCGTCGCTGCGCGAGCCAGATCTTCTCCATGAAGAGCGGGAAGCCGCTCACATGGTCCGGATGCTCGTGCGTGACGACCAACGCCTCGATACGATCGAGATCGATGTCCGCTGCCTGTAGCCTCTGCACCACGTCTCCCCCGCAGTCGACCACTACGACCGACTCCCCCTCGAACGCCAGCATGGTCGTCGTCCGATCCGCCGCCGAGAGAGCGGCGCCTGTTCCGAGCAGATGGAGCGTGGGCATGGGGAGGAACGTTATTCGTTGTACGTTATCCGTTCTTTGACACCTCGACAGTAGCACGAACCGCACCCTGCCACGATCAATGCTCACGCGCGACCCAAACGAACAACCGACCACGTAAAACCGACCACGTAAAACGGATAACGTATAACCTTCCTCCTCAGTCGAACGGCGTGTCCCAGTTACACCGATGGTCCTCGTCCTCGAGGATCCCGTCGAGGCGATTCAGGTAGGCTTCGAAGACGTTGGCTTCGACACTGCCGGTTTCGGGGGGCGTGATCGTGAACGCGGCGGCGCGCTCGATGTAACGCGCGGAGTCGGCGGTGGTGGTGGCGACATTCACCGCCGAGTCGAGGTGGGCATAGGTGCCCGATCGCAGGGCCGCGTGGCGCTCGAAGGCCCGTGCGAAGTCGGCTGCCGCCATGGTGGCGCGGCGGGTGATCTGTCCCAGGGGATCGTCCGGATCCATCGACTGCAGCATGGCGTCCAGACTCTCCATCTCCTCCACTGCGAGGCGCTCGAGCTCCTGCGCGGCACATGCACGGCGCCACGTCGACTCCCGCAGCGCGAGCTGCTCCGCGGTGGGCGGCCGGTTCGCCGGTTCGTCGCACGCCGTCGCTGCGAGCGGCACCAGGACGATCGCCGCGATCTTCGAGAGCTTCATCGGATCAGCTGTCCTCTGCATCGTCTCCCGGTACGCCACCGCCGAAGAGCGTTTCTTCCAGCAGCTCGCACAGGAGATGAATGATGGTGATATGACCTTCCTGGATCCGCGCGGTAGCGGTCGAGGGCATCGCGAGTACCTCGTCGCATACCTCCTTCAACTTCCCTCCGTCGGCGCCGGTGAGGCCGAGGGTCCAGGCACCCCGCTCCCTCGCGGCTTCGGCGGCCAGGACGACATTGGGGGAATTTCCGCTCGTGCTGATCGCCACCAGTACGTCGTCCGGTCCGACAAGCGTCTCCACCTGCCGCCGGAACGCGGTCGCGAACTCGTAGTCGTTGCTCCAGCAGGTGAGTGTCGCCGCGTCCAGCAGGTGATGTGCAGGAAGGCCCGGCCGATCCCTCCGATATCGAGCGACGAGCTCCTCGACGAGGTGCATCGCGTCGCACGCCGAGCCGCCGTTTCCGCAAGCGTATAGCCGTCCGCCCTCGCGGAAGCTCCGAGCGATCCGGGCCGCGACCGCGAGGATCGTCGGACCCTGCTCGCGAAGACCCTCCTTTACGCGTGCGGACGCGGTGAGCGCGTCGTCGATCAGGGTGAGCGACTCTCGTTCGTCCAAGGTCGGGCGGGCGGCGTAGTGGTGTTGGTCGCCGGGGCGGTCTACAGTGTGCCACTGCGACGAGGGGATCTCTCGTCCTCGCGTCGCGAACACGCGCTCCTCAGCAACGGGCAGGGTCGTACATGGCAGGTAACAGGCAACCTGGCGGCACGCAAGGCCATTTGCGGCATGCGGCTCGTCGCTTCGCCACCGCGCTGAGCCTTATCGGCGCGGCATGTGGGGGAACCCCGGATACCCTCGCGATCGAGCGGGAGCTTCCGCTGGCCGACCCGTCTGCGACGATGCTGCACGTCGATCGGTTCGACCGCATCTGGCTCGCGGGACCGGGAGTGATCGTACGCATCGATTCGGCGGGGCGAGAGGCGGTGCGGCATCCACTTCGTTCGCCGGCCCCGCCACGCTGGCTCGCTTCGAATGCGGACCGCGTATTCTTCCACGCGGGGGCACGCCTCACCGTTCTGCCGCTCGAACCGGCCGATCCCGAGCCGGCCTCCGCGGACAGCGTGCTGGAAGTGTCGCAGGCCCCCGCAGCGGCGCTGGCGCTGGACCCGCTCGACCGTTTCGTCTTTCGGACGGCTGAAGCGGGTGCGGTCGTTGCCCACGATGCCGTGACGCTGGAGCCGATCTGGGGGTGGGCGGCCGTAGGCGGCGAAGGCAGCGCGATCACACTGTCGCCGCTCGGCGATTCACTCTACGAGGCCGTTGCACCGGCTGCCGCGGAGTCGCACCTGCTCGTTCGGGATGTCCAGACCGGCCGCATCATTCGCCGGGTGGAGCTGCCCCATCCCGTTCATGAGCTACGGACAGGACCCGACGGCTCGATCTACGCCGTCGGTTGGAGCGCGGAATCCGACGGAAGCGTGATTCGTCTGCGGTGGTGGGACGGCGACCTCACGGTCGATTGGCGCACGTCCTTCGGCGAACTGGGGCTCACGGCGCCCGTCCGCGCGAGCCTCGCTCCTTCTGGTCGACTACTTGCGGTCCTCGGCCTGCAACACGAAGCCGGCCTCCCCGTGCTGGACACGGAGGCCGGCCAATCCGTCGGTCGGTTGCCGGGCGCCGCCCTCGACGTGGGCTTCACGCGGTCAGACAGGCTTTACGTGCTTCGCACCGGCGAACTCCAACGGCTCGCGCCATTGCGGTTCGGGGAAGACTAATGGTGCGTCATCGCGTCCGTCTTGTCGCGCAGGAGGAGACCCGCGACGATGAACGGGAGGAGGTTGATTGCCAGGCTGAAGAGGGCCGGGATCATCATCGACCGGCCAAAGAAGAATATGGCGACCACGATGGCCGGCAGGGTGATCATAACTCCAGCGAGGAGCATGATTTTCATCGGTCGGCTCCAATTCAAAGACCAAAGCTGCGCCGCGCCGATTCCACTTGTCCATCGGCCACGTGATTCGCGAAGGCGCCATTGTATTTTCGGCCCGTGGATTCCGCAAGAGGCGATCCGGTGTGCTAAGGCTCTGTCCGACAGCTCGACGCCGGCTGCACCGGGTGGGACGACACCACCGGTCACCCGAGCCGATTCGCGAGCGCAGAGGCGCGCGGAGCCGGGCGGTCGGCGTTCGGGAGCGCGCGTTCGTTCCGGCGGCTGAGCCGCTGGAGCAACACCGACACACGAGAGGAACGGGGAGATGGCGAGATTGGATCTGAGCGGGAAGGCCGCGGTTGTGACGGGCGCCAGCAAGGGGATCGGCTATGCGATCGCGCAGTCGATCGCTGCCGGCGGCGCGGACGTAATGATCTGCTCCAGAAGCCGAGAGGAGATCGAGGAAGCCGCAGCCCGGCTGGATGCCGCCGACGGGGGGACGGTCGTCGGAGTGCCGTGCGACATGCGGAACGCCCAGGACGTGGAGCGGCTGATCGGCGCCGCCGTCGAGAGATTCGGTCGCCTCGACATCCTGATCAACAACGCGGGCGTCGGTGGCTTCGCTCCCGTCGATCAGATCTCGCTCGATACTTGGCATCAGGTGATCGAAACCAACCTCAACGGCGTCTTCTACGCCTGCCACGCGGCCATTCCGCATCTGCGCGAGGGCGGCGGAGGATGGATCATCAACATCGGGTCTCTCGCCGGGAAGAACCCCTTTGCGGGGGGAGCCGCGTACAACGCTTCGAAGTTCGGTCTGCTCGGCTTCTCGGAGGCGATGATGCTCGACGTTCGGCACGACGGGATCCGCGTCAGCTGCATCATGCCCGGGAGCGTGGAGACCCACTTCAGCGGCACCGGCTCACAGCGATCCGACGGGAGCGACTGGAAGCTCCAGTCCGACGATATCGCGGAAATGGTGATCGATCTGCTCTCCTTCCACTCCCGTGCCCTACCGTCGCGTGTCGAGATGCGGCCGAGCCGGCCGCCGAGGAAGTGAGAGGGCGCGACGAGGCCGGGATCGCCGGAGCACGGCACCGGAGAACGAACAACCGATAACGTACCACGCAGGACGCCCGTCATGTCCAAGATTCCCGCAGTCGTCTGGGATCTCGACGGCACCCTCGCAGACGATCGCGCGAGGGCGCATTACGTCGAGGTGGCCGAGGGTACCAAGCGCGACTGGAAGTCCTACTTCGATGCCATCGAGGAGGACCCGCCGATCGCGGCATCCATTGCCATCCTTCGCGCTCTCCATAGGGATGGATTCCGGGTCGTCTTCCTGACCGGTCGGCCGGAATACACGCGCGGGCGGACCGAACGGTGGCTGAAGGCGAACGGCCTGGACGAATACGACCAGCTCCTCATGCGGCCGAACGGTGAGCGCCGGCCAGCGGGCGAGTTCAAGTCGGAAGTCCTGGATGGGCTGAACGAGAAGTACGAGATCCTCTGCGCCTTCGAGGACCGTATCGATGTGGCAGAGCACCTGCGACTGGCGGGCGTCCCCGTATTCCTGTACGGCGCCGGAGCCGAGGCCGCAGCCGAAGCCCTCGAGATCCTCGACGCGGAACAAACCGAGATCACCGACGACGACGACCGATAGCCGATAGCCGATAGCCGATTTGCCATCCCCCCCGCGCCGTCCCCACATTCCGCACGTTCCGGACGAACCCCACCCGTAAGCCTCACAGGTCATTCATGCAGAGCGACAATCGATATCGGATCGAGAAGGATTCACTCGGGGAGATGCGAGTCCCGGCGGACGTTCTGTACGCCGCGCAGACGCAACGCGCGGTGGAGAACTTTCCCATCAGCGGGATGCGCTTTTCTCGACCGTTCATCGCCGCCCTCGGGTTCGTGAAGAAGGCGGCCGCTCTCGCGAATGTCGACCTTCAGCAGCTGGATGACGCCATCGGCGACGCCATCGTACGCGCGGCCGAGGAGGTGATCGACGGGAAGTGGGACGAGCAGTTCGTGGTCGACGTCTTCCAGACCGGCAGCGGCACGTCCAGCAACATGAACGCGAACGAGGTGATCGCGACGCGGGCGGAGCAGCTTCTCGGCGGGGGTCGCGCGAAGGCCGTACACCCGAACGATCACGTGAACATGGGGCAGTCGTCCAACGACGTGATTCCGACGGCGATGCACGTTTCGGCACGGGTGGCGATCCACGGCGACCTCATTCCGGCACTCGAGCGCCTTCGCGACAGCCTGCGAGCAAAGGCCACGGAGTTCGACGACGTGGTGAAGAGCGGGCGCACTCACCTGATGGATGCCACACCGGTGCGGCTGGGGCAGGAGTTCGGAGGATACGGGGCTCAGGTCGACAACTGCATCCGCCGCCTTCGCGCCGCGAGTGAGGAGCTGGCCGAGCTCGCATTGGGCGGAACCGCCGTCGGGACGGGCACGAATCGGCTTCCCGACTTCCCGGCAAAGGTGATCGCCAGAATCAACGAGATGACGGCTCTGGACTTCCGTGAGGCGGATAACCACTTCGAGGCACAGGGTGCGAAGGACGCTTTCGTCTTCGCGTCGGGCGCGCTGAACACGCTCGCGGTAGCGCTGCTCAAGATCGCCAACGACATCCGCTGGCTGGCCAGTGGACCGACGTCCGGGCTGGCGGAGATCGGCCTCCCCGCGATTCAGCCGGGCAGCTCCATCATGCCCGGGAAGGTGAATCCGGTGATGAGCGAGGCGTTGATGATGGTCTGTTCGCAGGTTATGGGAAGTCATGTCACCGTGACCGTCGCCGGACAGCACGGAAATTTCGAGTTGAACGTGATGATGCCCGTGATGGCGAACAGCTTTCTCCAATCGGTCGACCTGCTGACCCGCGGCTGCGACGCCTTCCGCACGAAGGCCGTGGATGGGATCACCGCCAACCGCGAGCGATGCCGCGAGCTGCTCGAGAAGAATCCGTCCATCGCGACCGCGCTCAACGCCCATATCGGCTACGACGAGGCTTCTGCCGTCGCAAAGGAGTCCGCCAGGAACTTCGAGTCGGTACGAGACGTGGTGAAACGGCGCGGCCTGCTCTCGGACGATCAGCTCGATCAGGTACTCAACGTACGGGAGATGACGGAGCCGGGAATTCCCGGAGGCGGGAAGAGTTGAGGTCGTTCTTCGTCATCTTCAATCCGATGGCGAGCCGGGGCGGGGCGGCGAAGTCGAGGCAAGCGATCGAGGATGCGTTCGCGGCGGCGGGGGCCGAGTGGCAACTCGTGGCGACAACCGCCCGCGGGCACGCCACCGAGCTGGCGAAGAGGGCCGCGGAGGAGGATTGGGGGGCGGTCGTCGCCGTCGGCGGTGACGGCGTCGTCCACGAGGTGGCGAACGGCCTCATGCAGGCGGTGGACGAGGGAATCTCAGTCCCGCTCGGCATCGTGCCGCTCGGCAGCGGCAACGACTTCATCAAGATGCTCGGCATCGCCGCGCACCGGCCGGCGGAGGCAGTCGCCCGGATCGTGGCGGCCCAGCCGCGCCAGGTGGATGTGGGACGGGTCCTACGCCACGAGACCGGCGGGGGGCCCCCGGGTGTGTGGTACTTCACCAACGGGGTGGGAGTCGGCTTCGACGCGCAGGTCGCAACCCACGCGCGAGGCATCCAGAAGCTGCGCGGCGTCGCGATCTACGTCTGGGCGGTGATGAAGACTCTGGGGGACCTGCGATCGCCCAGCATACAGGTGATCGTAGACGGAGAGGAGATCGCGAACCGGCCGCTGATCCTGACGACCGTGAGCAACGGCCCCTGTCACGGCGGAAGCTTCTGGCTATGCCCCGGCGCGTCCCTCGACGACGGCGAGCTCGACATCCTCATCGCGACGGCGAGGAGCCTTCCGGGTGTGTTGAACCTGCTTCCGCGGGTCGTGGCGGGGAAGCACCTCGGGCAGCGGGGCGTGGAGCTTCATCGTGGCCGTCACGTGATCGTCCGCAGCGACGAGCGGTTGCCGATCCACGCCGACGGCGAGATCGTCGCGGATTGGGTGCGCGAGATGGAGATCGAGGTGCTCCCGGGGAGGCTCACCGTGCTGGCCTGAGTCGT
>JBBDRR010000011.1:0-14504 GCA_040905395.1 Gemmatimonadota bacterium | reverse complement strand
CCTCGGCGACCGACCTCTAGAAGTGAATCGCCCTTCCGGCCACCGCCATGGCGGCCTCCTTGATCGCTTCGGGCAGCGTCGGGTGAGCGTGCACCGAGCGGGCGATGTCCTCGGCGGAACCTTCGAACTCCATCGCCAATGCCGCCTCGGCGATCAGGTCGGACGCCCGGGGTCCGAGGATGTGGATGCCCAGCAGGCGGTCGGTGGTGGCGTCGGCGAGGATCTTCACGAAGCCGTCCTGCTCCGCCATCGCCTTTGCGCGGCCGTTCGCCGCCCATGGGAACTTCCCCACCCGGTACTCGACGCCCGCCTCCTCGAGCTCCTCCTCCGACCGGCCGACCGATGCGATCTCGGGCCACGTGTAGACCACGTTCGCGACCGCGTCGTAGTTGACGTGACCGTGCTTCCCCGCCATGAACTCGACCGCCGCGATGCCCTCCTCCTCGGCCTTGTGCGCGAGCATCCGCCCGCCGATGGCATCACCGATCGCGTACACGTTGCCGACGCCGGTGTGATACCGATCGTCGACCTGGACCACGCCTCGGTTCATGCGGACGCCGACCTCCTCGAATCCCATCCCCTCGGTATACCCGCGCCGTCCGACGGCCACCAGGAGATAGTCGGCCTGGACCGGCTCGGCGCCCTCGATCGTCACGGTGACCCTCGCGTCCTTCCTCTCGGCGCCGGTCACCCTCGTGCCCGTTCGGATGTCGAAGCCCTGCTTCTGAAAGATCCGCGTCGCCTGCTTGACGACTTCTCCATCCATTCCCGGCAGGATCGTCGGCATCGCCTCGAGGATGGTGACCTTCGCGCCGAGCCGCAGCCAGACGCTGCCCAGCTCGAGACCGATGACACCGCCGCCCACGACGACCAGGTGCTCAGGAACCTCGGGGATGGAGAGCGCGCCTGTCGAGTCGATGATGCGTTCGTGATCGAACGGCAGGAACGGCAGCTCTACGGGCACCGAGCCGCTCGCGAGCAGGATGTTCTCAGCCTGCAGAGTCCGCTTGCCCTCCCCTCCGTCGACCTCCACGGACTCCGGTGAGGTGAGGCGTCCGAATCCCCGCACCCACTCGACCTTGTTCTTCTTGAACAGCCCGGCGACCCCCTTGGTCAGGCCGGTCACCACCTCGTCCTTACGCCCCAGCATGGTGCCGACGTCCACGGATACGCCCTCGGCCTTGAACCCGTGCGCCTCGGCCTTGTGGAGCATCTGGTGGTACAGCTCGGAAGAGTCGAGCAGCGCCTTGGAGGGAATGCAGCCGACGCGCAGACAGGTGCCGCCCAGCGCATCCGCCTTCTCCACGCATGCTACCTTCATCCCGAGCTGAGCTGCCCGGATCGCTGCTACGTATCCGCCGGGCCCTCCACCGAGTACAACGAGATCGAACTGCTGGGACATTCCGGATCCTGTGCTCATCACCCTTCCAGCAGCATCGTCTCGGGGTCCTCGACCATCTGCTTCAGCGCGACCAGGAAGCGAACCGCTTCACTGCCGTCGACGATGCGGTGATCGTACGTCAGAGCGAGATACATCATCGGGCGAATCACGATCTCGCCGTTCACGACTACCGGCCGCTCGACAATGTTGTGCATCCCCAGGATGCCGACCTGAGGCGGGTTGAGGATCGGCGTGGATAGCATCGAGCCGTAGATGCCGCCGTTGGTGATCGTGAAGGTGCCGCCCTGGATCTCGTCCAGGGTGAGCTTGCCCTCCCGTGCCCGCGTGGCCAGCTCCGTGATGGTGCGCTCGATATCGGCGAAGCTCTTCCGGTCGGCGTCCCGCACGACCGGCACCACGAGCCCTTCCTCCGTGCCTACGGCGATGCCGATGTCGTAGTAGTGCTTCTCGACGATCTCCTCGCCCTGGATCTCCGCATTCAGCAGAGGGAACTGTCGGAGCGCACCCACGACGGCCTTCGTGAAGAACGACATGAAGCCGAGCTTCAGTCCGTGCTTCTTGACGAACTCCTCCTGACGGCGCTTGCGGATCTCGAAGATCCGGGACAGATCAACGTCGTTGAAGGTGGTGAGGCTCGCTGTCGTCTGCTGCGCTTCCACCAGCCGGCGAGCGATCGTCTTCCGACGACGGCTCAGCCGGGTGCGGGTCTCACGATCGCTGCGCGTGTCGGGAGCGGCGGGGGCCGAGGGAGCCGGAGGTGCCGCCGCCGGTGCAGCGCTCGCCTTCGGCGCCGGCTCACCTTCTTCGACCGCTCTCAGCACGTCTTCCTTGGTGACCCGGTTGTTGGGTCCCGTTCCCGCGATGTTGGCGACAGCGAGTCCGTGTTCGGCGGCGATCGCGCGCGCGGCGGGAGAGCTCTGCCCGGCACCGTCTCCCGACGGCGCCTTCGCGGCCGCCGGCTCGGGCTGCGCCGCCTTCGCGGTCTCGTCGCTCGCGGCTGCTTCGGCCGGCGCGGCCTTTTCTTTCTTCTCTGCCGGCGCCGCGCCCGCTTCCATCACGCCCAGGACGTCGTCGACGCCGACCGTGTCGCCCTCCCGCTTGCCGATCTTGCCGAGGACGCCGTCTTCGGGGGCGGCAACCTCCACGGTTATCTTGTCCGTCTCGAGCTCGACGAGCACTTCGTCCTTGCGAACAGTTTCCCCCTCTTCCTTCGTCCACTGTCCGACAGTGGCCTCGACGACGGACTCGCCGAGCGGCGGCACACGGATGTCAACCGACATTCTTCAACGGAGTTGAAATTTTCAGTTTCCCAATGGTGCTTTCGAAGTCCAAGATTGCTCAAGCTCTCTTCGCATGGCGCTGGCGCGGCCGTTCGGGCGCGCCTTCCCATGCGGCGCTGACTATGCGTGCCTGCTCTGCGGCGTGCTTGTAGGCATAGCCTTCCGCAGGGCTCGCCCGATGCGGACGGCCCTCGTAGCGGATCGGCACGTTGCCGTCCACGAGCGCCCGGAGCCGCGGTTCCATGAAGGTCCAGCCACCCATGTTCTTCGGCTCCTCCTGAACCCAGACGATCTCCTGCAGATTGGGGAAGCTGTCGAGCTGAGCGCGCAGCTCTTCTCGGGGGAAGGGGAAGAGTTCCTCGATCCGGGCGAGCGCGACGTTCGGCGCATCCTTGCGATGCTCGCCGGAGACGAGATCGACGTACACCTTGCCGCTGCACATCAGCAGCCGAGTGATCTCCTCGGCCCGCTCCGCCGCTTCCGGATCGCCGAGCACCGGCTCGAACCGGCCCTCCGCAAGGTCCTCGAGCCGGGACGCCGCGACCGGATGCCGGAGCAGGCTCTTGGGGCTCATCACGATCAGCGGCCGAGCGTCGCGGCCGAGCAGCAGCGCCTGACGCCGGAGCAGGTGGAAGTACTGCGCGGACGTCGTGCAGTTCGCGACGCGAAGATTGCCCTGCGCGGCGAGCTGCAGGAACCGCTCGAGCCGAGCGCTGGAATGTTCCGGGCCCTGTCCCTCGTAGCCGTGCGGCAGGAGCATCACCATGCCCGACGTCTGTTGCCACTTGACCTCGGCGGCCGCGATGAACTGATCGATCACGACCTGCGCGCCGTTCGAGAAGTCCCCGAACTGCGCCTCCCAGAGCACGAGCACCTCCGGATCGCTGACGCTGTAGCCGTATTCGAACCCCACGACCGCCATCTCCGAGAGCGGGGAGTTGTGGATCTCGAAGGAGGCTCGCGAAGTCGGCAGATCGGCCAGAGGGGTGTAGAACTCCCCGGTCTCCGCGTCCACGAGCACCTGATGGCGATGGCTGAAGGTGCCGCGCTGCACGTCCTGCCCCGTCAGGCGCACCGGAACGCCCTCCGTCAGCAGCGATCCGAAGGCGAGCGTCTCCGCATGGCCCCAGTCCACACCGCCCTCGGGCCCGAGCGCCTCGCGCCGACGCTCCAGCTGCTTGGCGAGGCGCGGATTGGGGGTGAAGCTCTCCGGCCACGCGAGCAGCGCCTCGTTCAGCGCGACGAGGTGCTCGGCGGAGACCGAACTCTGGGTCACCGGCAACTCGATCTCCCGGGACGCGGTCGAGGCGGCCGCATCGATGTCCGCCGGGGCGGTGTTCTCGACGCCGGACTTCGCTTCGTCCAGCACCTCGTACACCCTTGCGAGGAGTGACTCTGTCTCCTCCTCCGTCATGATTTCATCGCGGACGAGCTCGGCGGCGAGCTTCTCGCGAACCGTAGGATGGTTGCGAATCGTCTCGTACATCCTCGGCTGGGTGAAGAGCGGCTCGTCACCCTCGTTGTGACCCCAGCGGCGGTATCCGACCAGGTCGATCAGGAAATCCTTCTGGTAGCGCTCACGATAGGCTACGGCGAGCCGCGCCGTTACGAGGCATGCCTCGACGTCGTCGGCGTTCACGTGGACGACCGGGATCTCGAATCCCTTGGCCAGGTCGCTCGCGTACTGGGTCGATCGGGCGCTCGACGGGTTCGTGGTGAAGCCGACCTGATTGTTCACGATGACGTGAATCGTGCCGCTCACGGTGTAGCCCTCGAGGCCCGACATGTTCAGCGTCTCGGCTACCACGCCCTGACCGGGGAAGGCGGCATCGCCATGTACCACGATCGGGAGAGCGGCCTTCGGATCACGCGGCGGCTTCCTGCCGGGAACGCTGGTATCGTCCTGGACAGCTCGCGCCATCCCGATGACGACCGGGTTGACGAACTCGAGGTGGCTCGGGTTCGGCGCGAGTGTCACCTTCACCTTGGGGTCGGTGCCCTCGTGAATCCCCTCCCAGCCCATGTGGTACTTCACGTCGCCGGTGAAGTCGTCCGGGGCGAGTGAGCCGTCCGGAGTACGGGGGCCGCTGTGGAAGCCGGGAAGGATCAGCTCGTACGGTTTGCCGAGTACATGAGTCAGCACGTTGAGCCGGCCCCGGTGGGCCATCCCGATCAGCACGCGCCGGGTCCCCGCGGTGGCCGAGGAGCGGATGATCTGGTCGAGGATCGGAACGAGGGTGTCGGTTCCCTCGATGGAGAAGCGCTTCTGACCGAAGTAGGTCTTGTGAAGGTACTTCTCGAATCCCTCCACCTCCGTGAGCCGTTCCAGCGCCGCTCGCCGCTCGTCCGGCTTCAGCGGTTGCCGCAGATCGCCCGACTCGATCTTCTCGCGAAGCCAGCGGCGCTCTCCCGGGTTGAGGATGTGCCCGAACTCGTAGCCGATGGTGGACGAATAGATTTCCCGGAGCACTCGAACCGCCTCGGCCGCCGTCTTGGTGCGGGAGGCGACGAATCCTGTGACCCGGACGACAGAGGAAGGGAGTTGCTCGAGGTCCTCTTCTGTGATTCCGTAGGCTTCCGGCCACAGTGCCGGATCGCCTTCGGGCTCGTCCGCGAGCGGGTCGAGGCGCGACGCGGTGTGGCCGCGCGCACGAATCGCCTGCGCCAGTCGATGTGCACTGAGGATGGTATCGATCGCGGCGCCGGATGGCGCCTCCGATGGAGGCGCTGGCTCCGCGGATTCAGGCGGCGTGAAGCTCTTGAAGAAGGATCGCCAACCTTCGTCGAGCGACTCCGGATCCCGTTGATATTTCTCGAAAAGCTCGAGAACGTACCCAGCGTTGGGACCGTGAAACGACCGTAGGTCAGACATGGTGTGTCGAATGCCGTGCTTGGCCGACGCCGGATATTTCCCAGCGAGACGCCTTATAGTAACTAGGCGGCAGCTTTGGCGCCACCGTGATCAGGGCACACATTTTCAGGTGAAAACGGCCGCCGCCGCCGTCGCCCTCGGGAACCTTCATGACGCCTGCGTGCAACCTGCAGGCCGCCGGGCGTACGATACTGCGGCTACTGGAATAAAGGATGCAACATCGTCGCCTGCAGTCGCGACTTTGCCGGCGTGATCGTAAGATTCGCCCCGGCCCGTTCCCTTCCCGGGGGCGGGGATTCGGAAACGCAGCGGGGGAGGGGCAGGGCCGTTCCTCCGCTCTCGTCGTTCTAGAACGTTCATGTCGAACGCTGACGGCCGCCGCTTCGCCTCGCGACGCGGTCGGCTGCTCTGGTCGGTCTCCGCGGCAGCCAGCCTGCTGCTCTCCGCGTGCGCACCACAGCGCGCGGACACGGGGCCGTTCCCCCGCTATGCGGAATTCGAGGGCGACGAGGTCACCCGCGTCGCCTTCGCCGGAGACGTTCGGGTCCCGGAGGACTCGCTGCGAGCGGTGATCCAGACGCGGGCGAGCCGGTGTCGCTTTCTCTTCCTCCCCATCTGCATCCCCTTCACCAGTTTCGGCGAGGACAACTACTTTCTGGATCTCAACGAGCTCGCGGAAGACGTCTCGCGGATTCAACTCTATCATCGCGACCATGGATATTACGGGGCCGACGTCGCGCCCGATATCGAATCGGTCGGTGACGGCGAGGTCGAGGTGGAGTTCTTTGTGGCCCCTGGACGCCAGGTGGTTCTGCAGGAGCTCCTCGTCGAGGGCGTCGACACGATCCTGTCGGAGGAAGATCTGCTCGCGGATCTGCCGCTGACGGTCGGCGAGCCATTCGGGCGCGTGGCCTTCCTGGCATCCGCCGACACCATCCGCCGGCAGCTCTTCGCACGCGGCCATGCGTACGCGGATGTGCTGAGGAACTACTCGATCGATACGATCGCGGGCGCCGCCGAGGTCGAGTACGTCGCCATCCCCGGTCCGATCGTCTACGTGGATACGATCGTGTTCCAGGGGAACGATCGGCTCGCGGAGCGGGTGCTCCGCAGGCAGATGACGTTCCGGGAGGGAGAGCTGCTGAGGGCCGAACAGCTCGACAACAGCCAGCGGAACCTCTATAGCCTGAACATGGTCAACTTCGCTGCGATCCGCCTCGCGCCGGACACGATGCAGGCCGAACAGGAAGTCTCGCAGGCGACCATTCTGGTAGAGGTGTTGGAAGCCGCCCAGTACGCTGTGGAAACATCCGTCGGTTTCGGAACGGTCGACTGTTTCCGTACCAACGCGCGCTGGATGAATCGGAACTTTCTCGGCGGAGGGCGCCGGCTCGAAGTGCTGGGCTCGCTTGCGCGGATCGGGGCCGGCCGGCCACTCGACATGGGGCTCGACAACAGCGTCTGCGACAGCCTGGGCGAGCAGGGGCTGCTCGGGATCGCCGCCGTCGGTGCGCAGGACCTGCTCGACTACCGCCTCTCCTTCGACGTGCAGCAGCCGAGTATCTTCGGGACGCAGAATCAGCTCGCCGTCAACCTGCACAGTGAGCGGATCTCGGAGGCTGACGCGTACATCCGCGAGTCCACGGGCGGTCGGGTCACCACGGTCCGCGACATCGAGTCGATAGACGCCGTCCTCAGCACGACGGCCGAAGTATCGCTTGGACGAACGCTGGCGAGTCCTGCGATACTCTGCGTCGGCTTCGATACGTGTGGCCAGCGGGATCTCGATCTCCTCCGCCGTTCCCGGTGGTCCAACTCCCTTTCGATCGGGGCGGTTCACGACGGCCAGCAGACCGATGGGATCACGAGCCGCGGCTACGTCGTTCGCGGCGGTCTCGACTGGTCCTCGCCGGTGCTCGGCTCGCAGGACAACTACCTGCGACTGCTGACGGAGGCGTCTTACTACCTGCCGCTTCAGCGCGGCTGGGTCCTCGCTAGCAATCTGCGAGTCGGCCGCTTCCTGCAGGGGGTGCTCGGCCCGGCGTCCGGATACATCCCGCCCGAGCGTCGGTTCTACGCTGGAGGTCCGAACAGCGTCAGGGGCTATACCCGCAACGCGCTGGGCCCTACGTCCTACGTGGTGCTTCCGGAAGGCGGCGATACGATCGCTTCCGCGACCGGCGGTACGCAGATGATCGTATCCACCGCGGAGCTCAGGCTGCCGTCGCCCTGGCAAAGCGACATCATGCGGCTGGCGGCTTTCGTGGATGCGGGGATGGTGTCCGCACCGGGAGCGGACTTGCTCTCACCGACCGGGATGCGGGTGACACCCGGGGTAGGCCTGCGGCTGGTCACCCCGGTCGGCCCCTTTCGCTTCGACGTCGCGTACAACCCCTACCGGCGAGAGAGCGGCCGCCTCTATGACGTCGACCCGCGTGTCGGTCTGACACTCTCGCGGCCCTTCTATCAGCCGCCGGCGCCCAGCTTCTGGGGCCGCTTCCGGATCCAGTTCGCCCTCGGGCAGGCGTTCTGATGAACCCGGCCGCCTTCCGCAAGGCAGGCCTCGTCCTCGCCGGCGTGGTGATGGGCCTGCTGGGTCTGGCGGTCGGCTTCTGGTTCTACCTCCAGGCCGCTCGGATCGACGAGGTCCGAAGCGCGATCGGCGAGCGTCTTCAGATCGCCAGGACCGCCATCGAGGACGTGGAGATCCTCGAGGAGACGGCGATCCGGGTGGTGGTTCGCGACGTGACCCTCTTCGACGATGCGGGTGACGCGATCGTGCGGGCGCCGCGTGTCGCGCTGACGCTGGACGCGACGACGCTCGAGGGCGACGGCGCGATCGAGTTCTACGACGTGGTCCTCTCCGAGCCCGACGCCCGGTTCGTCCAGTCGCCCGGCGGTGAGTGGAACATCTTCCGCGCGATGGGCCTGACGGCGGACGGCGAGCCGCTTGAGGCTGAGGAAGGAAGGCCGCTCCTCTTCCGCGACGTCGAGATCGACGACGGCACCGTCCTCGTCGCGATACCCACCGAAGGGGCGCCGCCGGAGGAAACGCAGTTCGCGATGAACCTTCCGCGGACGACGATCGGCGGCCTTCCCTACCAGGTCTATACCGCCACCGGTGTACAGGCGCGGCTGCCGACCTTTCTCGTCGGCGGCGAAGCGGGGTGGAGGGCCGAGGTGGCGGCGCTCAGCGGCGACTTGGAGCAGCCCGACATGCGGATCGACCAGGTGGAGGGCGTGGTCGAACAGGAGGGGGAGGACGGGATCCGATTCGATCTGGCGGCCCTTCGTTTCGGTGAATCGGCGATCAGCGGGAGCGGATCGATCCGCTTTGCCGAGGATCATCTTCTCTATGACGTGCAGCTCCGGACGGAGTCGCTCCAGTTCGCCGATCTGCGACCCCTCCTGCCGAACCTGGAAGCCGACGGCTCCGCGAGCTTCGCCCTCGACGTCGAGTCGCTGTCGGCCGAGCGACTTCGCCTCGACTTCACCGAGCTGGACGTCACCTCGACGGGCTCGACCGTCCGCGGATCGGTGGCGATCGCGATCGGCGGCGAACAGCCGCTCGGTTTACTCGACGCGGATGTGGATCTGGCCCCGCTCCAGCTTGGCACCCTCGCGCAGCTCGGGCTGGTGGAGAACCTGCCGCTGCTCGGCGACGTCACCGGCAACGTGACCACCGTTGGCGCACCCGAGGGGTTCGCTACCGTCGACATAACGGCGACGGTGGTACCATCCGACGATCCCACGATCGCTCCCTCCGTCCTCCTCGCCAGCGGTCAGGTCGCGCTGGGTGGGCCTGACGACCCCCTACGGCTCGACGGCCTGAGTCTCGGTGCCCAGCCGCTCTATCTCGCGAGCCTCCGATCCTTCGCCCCGGAGCAGGCGGAACAGCTTCGCGGAGAGCTCCGCGGCACCCTGGCCCTCGCCGGAACGACGCAGGACGTTCGTATATCCGGGGGCACTCTCGCGTATGATGTCGGGGACGCAACAACGACTACGTTCACGGATGTTTCCGGCCGCCTGGTAACGGTACCGGAGCTCCGCTACGAGCTGAGCGCCACAGCCCAGCCGCTGGCGCTCGCGTCGATCCGCGAGCTCTTTCCCGCGTTGCCGATACGATCGGCGACCCTGTCGGGGCCGCTCGAAATCTCCGGCGATGCCTCCGACGCGACGTTCAGCGCCAACCTCTCCGGCGCCGCGGGCGGAATCCGCGTCGCCGGCGGCCTTATCCTGGGTGAGCCGTTGCGTTTCGACATCGACGGCTCGGTCCGGGCATTCTCGGCTGGAATGATCCTCCGGCCGGAGGTTCCCGTCGAGGGTCCGCTCACCGGCAGCTTCTCAGTCGCCGGAACGCCGGAACAGTTCGCCTTCGACGTCGATTTCACTCAGGTCGTCGGTCGATTCGCTCTGGCCGGCACGGCGAGCCTGACGGGAGAACAGCCGCGATTCGACGTATCCGGCGACGTCGCCGACTTCCGACTGGGAACGCTGATCGGCTCGCCGGAGCTCTTCCCGGATCCGATGACCGGCTCGATCGAGCTGGCGGGCGGCGACGGGGCGCCCTACGTGTTCGATATCGATCTGACGGGTGCCGTCGGCCGGCTGGACCTCGCCGGCTTCTACGACGCTGGCGCGGTCCCGACGTACGAGGCCTCCGGTCAAATCGCCGGCCTCGACGTGAGCCGGCTACCGATCGGCCCCGAGCTCCCGCAGACGAACCTCACCGGATTCATCGACGTGCGCGGAAGCGGCGTCAAGACCGAGACCATCCGGGGCGAATTCGCGTTCGACGTCACCCGGTCCACGGTGGCGGATATGGAGTTGAGCGCCGCCCTGGGGCAGATCCGTATCGAATCGGGGGTGATGACGGTCGATACGCTGCACGTCCAGCTCGACGACACACGGCTGACGGCCGAAGGAAGCTGGGGCCTCACGACTCCGGCGAACGAGACGCTGAGATACTCCTTCGCCTCTCCGGACCTGAGCGAACTGAACCGACTGATCGCCCCCGGCCAACTCATCCCCCCCAGGATCGAGGGCAGTGTCAGTGCTGAGGGCGAAGTCGGCGGCAGCTTCGAGAACCCGGTGATCGAAACCCGGCTCGTGGGGCAGGCGCTCCGATACGAGGACTGGCGCGCCGACGATCTCTCGCTCGACGCGGACGTTCAGCGCGATCCGCTGGTCGGGTGGTCGGGCCAATTTGCTCTCGACACGGGCACCTTGGTCGTGCCGAGGATCGAGAACTTCGAGTCGGTTCGGCTGGAGGCGAGCGGAAACGAGAGCTCGGTCTCGCTCGGCCTCTTCGCCCGCCGCGATGCGGAGAGCGACGTCGCCCTCTCCGGCGTGCTCGAGCTCGAGGGGATGTTCCCGCGCGGCATAGGCCTTCAGACGATGGCCCTCCGGCTCGACGGCGCGCAGTGGACGCTGCTGGATCCGGCGCGCCTCCACTACACCCCGTCCGAAGGCCTCACGGTTGAGAACCTGGCCCTGCAGCGGGAAGGCGAAGAGCAGGGAACGGTCGCGATCGACGGCACCATTCCGCCCGAGGGGATCGCCGACCTGGCGATCGACGTGACGAATTTCGACCTTGGAGACCTTCAACTGGTCAGCGCGGCCGCACCAGCGATTCAGGGCCTCGTGACGATGAACGCCGTGCTGAGCGGCCCGGTCACCAACCCGGAGCTTACCCTCCAGGCGCGGCTCCGGGATGTCGAGTACGAGGGCGTCAACACCGACTTGATCTCGGTCGATGCCCTGTACTCCGGTCAGCAGCTCACCGGTACCGCGGACGCCGTGATCGGCGAGCAGCGTCTCTTCTTCGCCGAGCTGAGCGTCCCGATGAACCTGTCCCTCGCGGACATGCTCCCCTCGTTCGAGCTGCTCTCGACGGAGCCGCTCTCCGTATCGTTGGTCGCCGACTCGGTGCCTGTCGGCCTCGTGACTGCCGCGGTGCCCGGCTTGATCGACGGCACCGGCGTCGCGCGGGCACAGCTGGAGGTCTCAGGAACGATCGAGTCCCCGGCGCTGGAGGGCTGGGCGAGGCTGGACGATGGAGCGTTCACGAGCGACGCCACTGGCGCCAGGTACACCGCGATCAACGCCGACCTCGAGCTCGCCGGCAACCGAATCGTCGTCAGCGACGTGTCGGCGGTCAGCGGGGGAACCGCGGTCGCGACGGGGACGGTGGACTTCATTCAGGGGGCTGCGCCTCGCCTGTCGCTGTCCGCCAACTTCACGGAGTTCGGGGTGATGAACGATCCCGCGGTGGCCGAATTGATCGCCTCCGGAGAGATTGCGATCAATGGGCCGTTGACGGCGCCCGTGGTGACAGGGCGGGTGCGGATCAGCGAATCCACCTTCCAGGTTCCCGAGCTGGGAGCCGAGCAGCCGGGGCTCGATCTCGCGTACATGGACGTCGCTCAGCTTGCTCCCGCGCCCCAGGCGGGTCTGGGGGCGGTCGCCCCGATGATGGGCAATGTTCGCATTGACGGTGTCGAAGTGACGGTCGACGAGAGCGTATGGCTGGAGTCCGACGAGATGCGCGTCCAGATCGGTGGAGACGTCGTGCTCTTCCGGACGGGTGACGAGCTGCGCATCTTCGGATCGCTGCAGGCGGTTCGCGGCACGTATGCTTTGGAGATCAGCTCGATCGTGCGCGAGTTCGACGTCATCAGCGGCCGGGTTCAGTTCTTCGGCACCGGCGATCTGAACCCCTCCCTCGATATCGTCGCCGGCTATCGGGTTCGTAGCTCGACGATCGGCAGCGGCGGAGATATCACGATCCTGGTACAGGTTACCGGCACGCTGCTCTCGCCGCGCCTTCAGCTCGCCGCGGAAACCTCGGTGCCGCTCTCCGAGGCGGATCTCATAAGCTACCTCCTCTTCGGGCAGCCGAGCTTCGAGCTCGGTGGCGTCAATCGGGCCTTCGCCGAACAATTGCTGGTTCAGGAGTTCGTGGGCGGGTTCCTCGCGAGCGAGCTGGAACGCCCGATCCTACGAGCGGGGATCTGCGACTGGGTCCGAGTTCGCCCGGGAGCTACGACCTCCTTCCAGGGGCTGGTCGGCGGCGGTCCGTTCCAGGGCGCGGTGATCGAGTGCGGCTGGGAGCTCGCCTCGGATTTCTTCCTCACCGGTCAGACGAGCATCGGCGGACTCTTCGGAGGCGGCTTCGCCGATTGGCGACTCGGCGTCGAGTGGCAGATCGACGACCAGTGGATGTGGGAGGCGTCGTACGGATCGGTCCTCAGGGATCCCGCATTCGGGATCCTCGACGAGACGCGTGCGCTGCAGTTCTCGACCGATATCCGCCGGCAGTGGGAGTACGGTCTGCCCAGAGAGGAGTCGCCGATCGACCTCACGCCCACCGAATCGTTGCCGGGTGACGAGAGCCCGCCACTACCGACGACACCGTCGATCTTCGACAACCTGGAGTGATGTCATCTCGAACATCACGCCTCAGAGAACCGGCCGGGACTCCGCGTTCTCACGTGTGAGCGGAACGTGTGTGCTGTCCCCCGTGACCTCGATAGGCACGTTCCAGTAGAGCTCTTCGTAGGGCAGCGTGTAGCGGCCGTAGAGCCACCAGCGCCCTGCCGGTACCTCGAAGACCGCGACTCCCTGCGCGTTCGTGGTGTCGGCATGCTCCTCGCGGCCCGACTCACGAATCTTCTGGAGGATTACCGTATTGAATTCTGCGAAGGCCTCCTCGGCCCACATGTCGCGGACTACCCGGATGGAATCCGCGGAGGCGAGCGTCTGCTGCTGAAGCTGGTCGAATTCCTGGAAGGCCTGCTGCATCTGTTGATTGACCTGCCGTTCCTCAGTCTCTAATGTACCGAACCGCTCGAACGCCTGGGCGTACTGCGGAGTTCCGCGGAGGCCCTGGTTCTGCATCTGCGTGAGCTGCTCGGAGATCTGCCGGAGCTCGTCCCTGACCGCCGCCCAACGCTCTTCGGCCAGCCGCCACTCGGTCTGGGCTTCCTGCACCTGCTGCTGCTGCGCGACGATCTCATCCGGGATCGGTGGCTCCGGCTCGGAATGCGCGGCCTCGAGCGAGTCGAAGACCGCGTCACGATCGTACGGGAGGAGACGGATCGGCAGGTCGCCCAATGCGAGTCGCTCCCCGGTCCCCTCGTCCGTGATCGCGGCTTCCGCGACGACCTCGGGCTGGCCGCACCCGGCCGCTACCATAGGGGCGAGAATGGCAACAAGCACAAGGAAACGCTTCATCTGCAGCTCCAGCGTGGATGTGGGTAAGATAAACTTGGCAGCAAGGTATGCGCGGTCTTTCTGATTATCAAGTCTGGCCCTCGGTGTCAACCCGGCTCCGGATCGGCCTAGTCGCGGCACTTTTCGCCGCCGTTCCGCCGCTCGAGGGGCAGCTCCAGCTCCCCGAGCCGGTCGGCTATGTGAACGATTTCGCGAATGTGATACCCGCCGCCGAGCGCCAGCAGATCGAGAGCATCATCGACGAGGTCCGCGCGAAGTCCGGCGGCGAGATCGTGGTGGTGACTCTGCCGACGCTGGGTGGACGCAGCCGTGACGAGGTGGGGCTGCAGATCGGCCGGGAGTGGCAGATCGGCCAGAGCGGCGCTCCGGGTGATCGAGCGCGCAATACGGGCTCGGTCGTCCTGGTCGTTCCGTCGGAACGCGAATGGAAGATCGAGACCGGCCTGGGCACGATGACGTTCATCACCGCGGCCGAGGCGGGCAGGATCGGCCGGGATCTGATGGTGCCCCACTTCCCGGACGGCAACTTCGGCCAGGGCATTTTGATGGCAGTCGCGGCCCTCGCGCAGGCCTACGCCGACGAGTTCGATTTCCAGATCACCGGTGAGATCCCGGAGCTTCCCGAACCTTCCGGGGGCGACGGGGACAGGCCGAACCTGACGCTCATCTTCGTCGTCCTCCTGCTGTTGTACTTCTTCTTCGCCAATCGGCGGGG
>JBBDRR010000010.1:0-2149 GCA_040905395.1 Gemmatimonadota bacterium | reverse complement strand
GGGGCACACCGACCCGGACCGCGCCGGCGGCGCCCGAAAGGAGGCGTTGGATGCAGAGTGAGACGCCGACGGGGTTCACCGAGCTGGCGCGGGCCTTCCTGCGGGAGTTCCCCGGGGAGGCCTCGGCCCGGCTCGAAACGCTTCCCGTCGATGAGGTCGCACGCCTCGTGTCGGCCGAGCCCGTTCGTCACGCCGTGCCGATAGTCGAACGCCTCGCCCCTTACTTCGCCGCGGACGTGCTCGCCGCGATGCCGGCCGATCAGCGCCACGCCCTTGTCGCGAGCATCGACCCGGTCGCCGCCCTCGCCATCCTCGGCTGGATGGACGAGACCCCGCGCGAAGAACTGCTCGGCCTGCTCGAACCCGACCTCGCCCGCGAGCTCCGCATGATGGCCGCCTACCCCGCCGAGACGGCGGGGCGGATCATGGACCCGCGCGCCGATCATTTCAGGCCGGGCACCTCGGTGCAGGAGGCGCTCGCCCACCTGCGCGCCAGGCGGACGCGCATCGCCGACGTCTTCGTCACGGACGACGATCGGCGCCTGACGGGCGTCGTGCCGCTGTACCTGCTCGCCGTGGCCCCGCCAGGCGCGCGGATCGAGACCCTTGCGGAGCCGGCGGTGGCGGTGCAGGCGATCGATCCGCAGGAGGAAGTCGCGGAGAACTTCAACAAGGGGCGCATCGCCAGCCTCCCGGTGGTCGACTTCGAGGGGCGCCTGCTCGGTGTCATCCGCTACGACACGCTGGCGAGGACGGCGCAGGAGAACGTCGCCACGAACATGCTCGCAATGGTCGGCGTCAGCCGTCAGGAGCGCGCGCTGTCGCCCGTGGGGTTCGCGGTGAAAAAGCGGCTGCCCTGGCTCGAGATCAACCTCGCGACGGCCTTTCTCGCCGCCTCCGTCGTGGGGATCTTCGAGGGCACGATCGCCCGCTTTACCGCGCTCGCCGTGTTGCTTCCCGTCGTGGCGGGGCAGGCGGGGAACACGGGCGCGCAGGCCCTGGCCGTCACCATGCGCGGACTCGCCATGCGCGAGATCCGCATCGGCCAGTGGCCGCGCGTCGTCCGCAAGGAGGCGAGCGTCGCCCTGCTCAATGGCATCGCCGTGTCGCTGACGACCGCGGCCGGCGTCTTCGTCTGGAGCCGCTCCCCGGGGCTCGCTCTGGTGATCGGCGTATCCATGATCTTCTCGATGGTCGGCGCCGGGATAGCGGGCGTGCTCGTGCCCACGCTGCTTACGAAGTTCGGGCAGGATCCGGCGCAGTCGTCGTCGATCATCCTGACCACGGTGACCGACATCGCGGGGTTCGCGAGCTTCCTGGGGATCGCGACGATGCTGTCGGGGCTGCTGTGATCGTGCTCAAATAGTGCCGTCAGACCAGCGGTAGTGCCAGGCTGGAAGGTCCTTCCACCCCAAGACTCTCTCCACGGTCGGCTCCTCCTTTCCCGGACACCCTTCCCTGCTTCTACGAGGAAAGGTGTAGACAGACCTACCCGGTACGCTATCTTAGTACGAAGGATGTCGTATTCGTGCTGGTGCACGACTATTTCACGAGGAAGGGATCGATGACCGACGGCGTACAGTTCACCGAACGGGAGCTGGATCTGATGAGCGTCCTCTGGAAGCTCGGGTCGGGAACGGTGATCGAGGTGCGGGAACACTTGCTGGACGAGTCGGGCTACACATCGGTTCTGAAGATGCTACAGATCCTGGAGGAGAAGGGACACGTGATGCACGAGGTGGAGGGGCGGGCGTACCGCTACTTTCCGAAGGTGGGACCGGAGGCGGCGGGGCGGAGCGCGCTGGCCAAGATCGTCGACAAGATCTTTCACGGATCGGCCGAGCTGGCGCTGGCCCGGCTGGTCGAGGAGCGACCGATCACGCCCGACGAGCTGGATCGGATGCGGAGGATCCTGCACGATCTGGCGGACGACCGACGGGCCGGGAGCAGGGGAGGTGAGTCGTGAACGCGTTCGGCGTGCTCACCTACGTCATCTGGACCTCGCTGATTGTGGCGGCGAGCGCCTGGCTGCTCGAGCGGGCGTTTGCGAGCCTGCGGTCGTCGGTGCGGTGGGTGTGGCTCGGCGCGCTCTGGGCGTCGGTGTCGCTGCCGGCGGTAGCGCTGGTGCGCGTCGCGGCGGGCGGACCGG
>JBBDRR010000009.1:0-13188 GCA_040905395.1 Gemmatimonadota bacterium | reverse complement strand
GCTCCCCGGCAGCTCGCGCCGCTACCCGAAGTTCCGCTTCCAGCAGCGGCGCCCCAGCGGGCGCGACGTCCTGAAGATCAAGGGGATCCGCAAGTCCTACGGCGAGAACCAGGTCCTGCACGGCGTCGACCTGGACGTCCGGCGCGGAGACCGGCTCGTGATCCTCGGTCCGAACGGGATCGGCAAGTCGACGCTTCTGAAGATCGTCATGAACGAAGTGCCCGCCGACGCGGGCGAGGTGGAGTGGGGTTACGAGGCGCAACCCGGCTACTTCGCGCAGGACCATCACGAGCAGATCGAGGAGAGCGGCCGGACGGCCGAGCAGTGGCTCTGGGACTTCTGCCCCGGCAAGGACCGCGGATTCGTCCGCGGCCACATGGGCCTGATGCTCTTCACCGGCGACGACGGCGACAAGCGGCTGAGCGCCCTCTCGGGGGGTGAGGCGGCGCGTCTCGTTTTCAGCCGACTCATGCTCGAGCAGCCCAACGTACTCGTCCTCGACGAGCCGACGAACCATCTCGACCTCGAGTCCATCGAGGCGCTCGTCGCGGGTCTGCAGAACTACGACGGGACGCTCATCCTGGTCTCGCACGACCGCTGGTTCGTGCGCCAGCTCGCGACCCGCGTGGTCGAGATCAGCGCCGACGGGATCCGCGATTACCACGGCACGTACGAGGAGTACGTCCACGCCTGCGGCGACGACCACCTCGACGCCGACGCCGTCGTGCTCAAGGCGCGGAAGGAGGATCGGAAAGAGAAGAAGGGAGCGTCCGGGAATGGAGGTCCGCCGGCCTCGGGCGGGAACGGCGCTCGCAAGCCGTCATCGTCTCCGATAAACCGCGTCAAGCTGGAGAAGCGCCGCGACGACCTGATGGGCGATATCGAATCCGCCGAATCCCGCCTCGCCGAGATCGACGAAGCATTCTGCGCCCCCGGCTACTACGAGGCCACCCCGCCCGACGAGGTTCAGCGCCTGGAGGGCGAGCGTACCGGCCTGCAGGAAAAGTTGGAGCGCCTGATGGAGGAGTGGGGCGGGGTCGAGCGGGAGCTGGAGGCGGCGGGGTCGTAGAGGCGGTGCTCGGGGTGAGCGTCCAGGCCTACGGCTTCAGCACCACCTTGATGCAGCCGTCCTCCTTTTCGCGGAAGGTCCGGTACATCTCGGGTCCCTTCTCGATGTCCACCGTGTGCGTGATGACGAAGGCGGGATCGATCTCGCCCGATTCGATCTTTCGCAGCAGCTCCTCGTGGTATCTCGGCACGTGCGTCTGGCCCATCTTGAAGGTCAGTCCCTTGTTCATCGCCGGGCCGAACGGGACCTTGTCCAGGAAGCCGAAGTAGACGCCCGGGACGGAGACCGTCCCCCCTTTTCGACAGGCGATGATGGCCTCTCGCAGGACGTGCGGCCGATCGGTTTCCATCATCATCATCGCCTTGACCTTGTCGTAGACCGCATCGAGGCTGCCGGCGGCATGCGCTTCCGCGCCGACCGCGTCGATGCAGCGGTCGGGCCCGCGCCCGCCGGTCATCTCCTTCAGCGCCTCGAGGACGCTCGTCCGCATGAAGTCGATCGTCTCGGCGCGGCCGTGCTTCTCCGCCATGGCGAGGCGCTCGGGTATCCGGTCGATCGCGATGACGCGCCCGGCACCGAACATCCATGCGCTCTGAATCACGAACTGGCCGACGGGTCCGCATCCCCAGACGGCCACGGTGTCGCCCGGTTCGATCTCGGCGTTCTCGGCCGCCATCCAGCCGGTCGGGAAGATGTCCGACAGGAAGAGCACCTGTTCATCGGAGAGGTCGGAGTCGACTCGTAGGGGGCCGACGTCGGCGTACGGAACCCTGAGATACTGCGCCTGCCCGCCCGCGTATCCGCCGGTCAGGTGCGAGTAGCCGAACAGTCCCGCCGGTGCGTGCCCCATCGCCTTTTCCGCGATCTCCGCGTTGCGGTTCGTGGTGTCGCAGAGCGAGTACAGGCTTTTCTGACAGAACCAACAGGTGCCGCACGAGATCGTGAAGGGAACGACGACACGGTCGCCGCGCTTCAGCCGCCGCACATCGCTTCCGACTTCTTCGACGATCCCCATCGGTTCGTGCCCGAGGATGTCGCCAGGCTCCATGAAGGGGTTGAATCCGTCGTAGAGGTGCAGGTCGGAGCCGCAGATCGCGGTCGAGGTGATGCGGACGATCGCGTCCGTCGGATCGACGATCGAGGGGTCGGGAACGGTCTCGCAACGGATGTCGGAACGGCCGTGCCAGGTCAGCGCCTTCATCGGGCGGCCCCCTCCCCGATGGGCGGGCGTACTCCGTCGCCGGCCCTGATCGGGTTCCGGCGCGCCGAGGCGAGCTGTCGGGCCGCGATCAGGTCGAGGATCGCCACACCAGCGACCGCCGCTATCGCAATCGCCACGCGCTCCCGGTGACGGTTCCTGCGCGCGAGACCGCCCGCCAGAGTCGCCAGGTCCAGAACGTCGCCGGCGACCCGCGCCCATAGCCAGCCCGCCGGCCGGCGGTTGTGGAGGATCCCGACGCCCTTCGCGATCTCGCGGACTCCGTACGCGCGGAAGAGCTCCTGACGATCCTCCATGCCGAGAGATCGGGAGATCCTGCCCGGCGCGAGCAACTCGGCGGCGCCCAGCCCCAGGCTGAACCAGGCGAGGGCGTTCGCCAGCATCTCCCCGTCGTCGATCCGCCGTTCGGTCGAGAGGTCCCATCCCGGCGGCCCCGTCGGTGCACTGCGACCGCTCGCCATGGAGGGGTCGAATGCCCGTGATCTGTCGGTGTCGGTGCCCGTCGCCATGCGCCCTCCTCCTCTTGTGCTGCTGTGCATCTCGCGCCCGTTGAGGTAGGACGGGTTTGCATTGGATATGCCACGGATTGCGTACTGGAAGAGCTTCAAGCGCGGTAGTTCCCCGATGCACCCTCGTGCCGCGGATCCCGCCCGCCCTTGAATTCGGTGAAACGGCCACGCAGATTTCGTCGACACTCCGCCATCGCTCAATCCCCACGAGGCGACCCATGTCCTTGCGCTCTGTTCTCCCCGTTCGCAGAGGCGGAAGTCCTGCGACCATTTTGATCGCTTTGATGGCCCCCGTAGCCTTCGCTCCGGCTTCAGTCAGTGCTCAACGCGTCGTACCGGTGCACGACGAGCCACACCATCGTGTCGTACATGTGGACGGTGACCTGAAGCTCCTCGACGTGCAGGTGATTCCGGGAGACACCACGATGGCGCACACACACTCGACGCCGATTTTCTATACCTTCGTCAGCACGGGAAGCGGTCCTACCAATGGCCGGGTGAGCGGTGTGACGCGGTATGCCGAAGAACCATTCACGCATGTAGTGATCAACGACGGTCCGCATCTCCTCCGGATTCTCGCGCTCGGGAACTACGGTCCCCCGGTTCGCGACGGCGAGGATGCCTTACCGGTCGGAATGCCTGTCGAGCCGCAGGAGGAGAATCCGTGGTTTCGCTCCTATCGACTCGAGCTCGGCCCGGGCGAGGAAACTCCGCTTATTCGACACGACAACCCCGCGGTCATCATTCAGGCGACCGAGGGACATACCGATGTCTCGAGAGCGACGGGATACGGGGCCGACCTGGTGAAACTGGGCGACTGGACCTGGAGGGACGAAGGATCTCCCTACCGTGTTCGGAATGCCGGCTCCACGCCCGTCGTCGTGGTGGTGAACGAGGGCCGGCGGGACGATTGACTTTGCTCGTTAGGGTCGGGGCAAGCGATAGGTCGGGTCGGGGGGCGCGAGGCGCGATCGTGTCCGCTTGCCCATCCTCTCCGATGGAAGGATATTGGCAGCAGATCGGGAGAACGTCCGACGCCGACCTCGCTATCTGAATCTGCCGGTCGAAACCTTTGGCGGTCCAACTCACCAGGAGGGAGTTCCAAGTTGAATAGTCCTCAGTCCATGAGCCTCGCGACCGTCCTCGCACGCATCGTCGTCCTGGGCTTCTTCGTCATCCCAGGCGTAGCGATGACTGCGGACAGGGCGGAGGCTCAACGAGTCGTGATCCTGCAACATGAGCCGCGGCACCGCATGGTGCACGATGCCGGCGAGATGAAGGTGTTCGACATACAGATGCTTCCGGGGGACACCACCCTGATGCATACGCACAGCTATCCGATCATCTATACGTTCATCAGTTCCGGGAACGGACCCTCCGACGGCCGGGTCTCCGCAAATGTCGATTACCTGACGGAGTCCTACACTCACCAGGCGGCCAATCCCGGCGATCAGCTTTTCCGGATCATAGCTCTCGAGCACTACGGCTCGGCCGCTCCGAGCGTGACGGCAAATCGCCCCGACGGCATGTCCGGCGAGCCACAGTTGGAAAATGCCTGGTTCCGCTCCTACCGGCTCGAGCTGGCACCCGGCGAGCAGACGCCCGTGCTGATGCACCACAACCCCGCCCTCATCGTACAGGTCTCCGACGGCCACACCGAGGTGACGAAGGAGAACGGCTTCGGAGCGGACCTCGAGGAGATGGGCGACTGGACGTGGCGGGATCCGCACAGCTCCTACCGCATCCGCAACGCCGGCTCAACCCCCGTCTCGGTCGTCGTCAACGAAGGTCGGCAGGGGTACTAAAAATAAGGATCGTCGTATCCGGGATCAGCGAAAGAGGGCCGCGGCAATGATCGATGCCGCGGCCCTTTTTTGCTAATTTTGAGTTTTGAATTATGAGTTTTGAATTGCACCGCCCCCAATTCAAAACTCATAATTCAAAACTCAAAACTTCCGTCTTATCAGCATCCGGTCTCGCATTCCTCGCCTTCCAGCTCGAGCTGGATCGTCGCGTGCTCGATTCCGAAGCGATCTTGGGTGAGACGGCGGATCTCGGCCGTCTTGGCCGCGGTGAAGCTTTGGCCGCTGACGGTATGACCGGCTCTCACGTTATCTCTCCTCGTCTGATCCGGTCGGTCGAGCCGTCCGGGTAGCCACTCGTCGCCGCGCCCGTCTTACGCGGGCGGACCTATGCTGGCGCCCGTCCGCCGCAGGCGCAACATTTCCAGTCCTCAGTCCCGTAACAGCCGTGTGACTACCGAAGGTTGCAGACCGCTCGGCTCGAGTGGAGATTCGTCGGATCCATCCCCACCCTCAATGGTTATCGATGCGCCTGAAAAATCTCGAGAGCCGCGTCTTCATCGGGCTGGTGCTGGCCACCTCGCTGCTCTTCTTCTGGCTCGTACGCGACTTCCTCTTTCCGGTCTTCTGGGCGGCGGTCCTCGCCGTCCTCTTCCGACCGATCTTCGAGCGGTACGCGCGGCTGCTCGGGGGCCGGCCGACGCTCGCCGCTTTATTCGGCACGATAACCGTCGTCTTCGCCGTGCTTGTCCCGTTCGCGCTGCTCGTCATGGCCGTGACGCAGCAGGCGATCTCGGTATACCAGCAGATCTCGACGGGCGAGCTCGACCTGAACGCGCCGATCGACTTCATGGAGCGCCAGGTTCCCCTGATCACCGACCTCATGGAGCGCTATGGGATCGACACCGATCAGGCGCGGACGAGCGTCGAGAACGCGGCTGTGGCGGCGGGTCAGTACGTCGGCGGCCAGGCCGTGAACATCGGCCAGAATGCCCTGACTGTCACGGTGATGTTCCTGCTGATGCTCTACTTCCTCTTCTTCTTTCTGCGCGACGGGGACAGGATCACGCACGCGATCGTCCGCGCGGTGCCGATGGGAGACGAGCGGGAGCGCCGGCTCCTCGGCAAATTCGCCGAAGTCTCTCGCGCCACCGTCAAGGGAACCCTCATCGTCGCGATGGTGCAGGGCGCGCTCGGTGGGATCATGTTCGCGGTCGTGGGGATAGAGGCGGCCGTGTTCTGGGGCGTCGTGATGGGCGTTCTCTCACTGCTCCCCGCCGTCGGAGCCTTCCTGATCTGGGTGCCCGCCGCGATCGGATTCTTTATTTCCGGCGTATTCTGGAAGGGGATATTCCTCGTGGTCGCGGGCACGCTCGTCGTCGGGCTGGTCGACAACCTGCTCCGTCCGATCCTGGTGGGCCGGGAGACGAAGATGCCCGACTACCTCGTGCTCCTCGCCACCCTGGGCGGGCTTACGGTGTTCGGCCTCTCGGGCTTCGTCGCCGGTCCGATCATCGCCGCGCTCTTCCTGGTGGTGTGGGAGATGTTCGCCGAGGAGTACGCGCCGCTCGACTCTTCGGAGCCGCCCGCGGTTCCGACCGGTGGCGCAAACGTGACCGTTCCTGCCGACTCCGCCCTCACGGCCGCGGAGCCCGACCGCGGCGCTCAGACCTGATCGGCGCGGTCGAGCGGTAGGCCGGCGGCCTTCCAGGCCTTCATGCTGCCCGGCACGGTCGCGACACGCTCGTATCCGTGCCGTTGGAGGACGCTCGCGGCGATGGAGGATCGGTAGCCGGAGCCGCAGTAGGCGGCGATCGTCTTCGCCCGATCCAGTTCGTCGAGCCTCTCCTCCAGGTGTGGCACATAGATGTGTCGGGCACCGGGAACGTGCCCTTCGTTCCACTCCGGATCGCTGCGGACGTCGAGGACCAGGACGTCGGGGTCGGCTCGCCGCTCGTTCAACTCGTGCACCGACCATTCGCCCGTGCGTTCGAGCGGGAGCGCCGCGTCCTGCCACGCCTTCATGCCCGGGTGGAGAAACGCCTCGACGCGATCGAAGCCGAGCCGGAAGAGGTGCTCCGTGGCGGCGCGAATGTCGGGCAGGTGGTCCGCGACGAGCAGCAGCGTCGCGTCCGGATCCACCATCCAGCCGACCCAGGTGGGGAAGTACCGGTCCAGGGCGATATGGAGGGCCCCCGGGATGTGGCCGCCGCCGAACGCGAGGAGCGGCCGGATGTCGAGGAGCAGAGCGCCGCGCCGCGACATTCGTCGCTCGAGCTCGCGCGCGGAGAGCGGGGGAACGTGCGGAAGCCGCCCCCGCACCGGTGCACCGGCCGCGTTCACCTTCTTCAGCCTAGCATAGTGCCTGGGGGGCTCGGGAAGACCCGTGAGTACGCTCGCGACGAACTCGTCCTCGTCTTCGTGTTGCAGCGCCGGGTTCGATCTCCGTTCGCTGCCGATCGTCGTGCTGCGCCGGTGGCCGATGGATCGCGCGCACGCCGAGCCCGCGGTATGGCCCGGCAGGACCTGAACGCCATCGCCCAGCGGGTACAACTTCTCGCGAAGCGAGCGGTACATCGAGCGGGCGAGGCGCTCCTCGATCTCCGGACCGATCAGATCGGGCCGGCCGACGGCGAGGTTCAGCAGCGTGTCGCCCGTGAACACCGCGAACGGGTGCTCCCCCTCCTGCTCGGTGCTCAGCAGGAGGGAGATGTGCTCAGGAGTGTGGCCGGGCGTGTGGAGCGCACGGAGCGTCACCGCCCCCAGCTCCACTTCGTCGCCTTCGGAGAGCGCGTGGAGGTCGAAACGATAGTCCCGGCTCGCGCCACCGACGATCCGTGCACCCGTCCTCGATGCCAGCTCGTGCGCGCCGCTGACGAAGTCGGCATGAATGTGTGTCTCGATCGCGTGCGTGATCCTCAGACCGCGCTCCGCGGCGAGATCCACGTACACCTCGATGTCTCGGCGTGCATCGATCACCGCGCCGACACCCGCCGCGTCGTCTCCGACGAGATACGAGAGCTGTGCGAGGCCGGGGGTGTGAACCTGCTCGAGAACGAGGGGCATGGGTGCGTAGGATGAAGGGCGATCGGGTATCAGCGAGGCGTCGTCGGTGATTCGTTGTACGTTATTCGTTGTACGTTATCCGTTATCCGTTATCCGATATCCGAGACGTCGACCTATGACGTATAACGTATGACGGATAACGTATTACGTATTGCGTATAACGCACTTCCGCCTTCACGTTCAGGGCCACGGCTCCCCCGGGAGAGCGATGTCGAGACGGATCCGCGGATTTCGATGGGCGATCCTGGCGACCGTCGTTGGAGCGGCGTGCTGCGGGGCGGGTGTCGCCTCCGCCGACGCCCAGTCGTGGGATCGGGAGGTCGTCGGCGCGGCGGTGGACTCGATCGCGAATGCGGTCGTTGGGCCCAACGGCGTGGCGGGAATGTCGGTCGCGGTGGCGCGGGGTGCGGATCTGTTGCTGGTCGAGCGCTACGGCTGGGCCGACGCGGACGCCCGGGTAGCTACACCCGCCGCCGCCGTCTACGAGATCGGTTCCCTCACCAAGCAGTTCACGGCAGTCGCCATCCTCAGACTGGCCGAGGAGGGACGGCTGTCGTTGGACGACGAGCTCTGGCAGCACCTTCCGGCGTACCAGGGCGCCGCGAGGCAGGTCCGGATCGGACATCTCCTCAGCCACACGGCCGGAGTCCCCGACTTCAGCGAGCTGCCTGGCTTCCCCGCCGTCGTCGCCGCCGGCGCCACGCGCAAAGCGATCGTCGACCTCTTCGCGACCGAACCGCTGCTCTTCACGCCCGGCGAGGCGATGATCTACAGCAATTCCGGTTACGTCCTGCTCGGGCTGGTCATCGAGGCGGTCACGGGGATCGACTACGGCGAGCACGTGCGGCGCGCGGTGCTCGAGCCCGCGGGGATGCTCAGCTCGGGCTACTGCTCGCCAGACCCCCGAAGCCCGCGCCGCGTCCTCGGCCACGGATTCGCCGCGAATGGCCGGATGCTGCCTACCGAACCCCTGGACCACAGCTGGCCGTTCGCCGCCGGCTCCCTCTGCTCGACCGCCGTCGACCTCCTCGCCTGGAACCGCGCGATCCACCAGGATGGAATGTTGTCGGACTCCGCGCATCGGCTTCTCACGCGCCCCGGCAGACTGTCCGACGGTACTCCGCTGCGGTACGGCGCCGGCCTCATGGTCGACTCGATCCTGGGCCGTCCGGCGCTGCACCATGGCGGATCGATTCCCGGCTTCCGATCGTTTCTCGCCTACTTCCCCGAGGACAGCCTCGGGATCGCGGTACTCCTCAATACGGCCGGCCCCGTCAGCCCGAACGCCATTGGCAGGCAGATCGCGGAGACCCTCTATGGCCCCGCGATTCCACATTCCGAGCCGCTCGATCGTCAGGCCCGCGACTTCGTTGGCGAGTACCGCAGCTCGGGCCGCGACGGGACGAGGGTCGTGACCGTCGACCGCGGCCCCGCCGGCGAGCTCACCGTCACCATCGATGGCCGCCGCCCCGAGCTGCTTCGCTACCTCGGCGCCAACAGATTCGCGGCTCGCGACGTACGCCTCACCTTCCTCGACGACCGTCCCGCGCCCCGCCTCGTTCGCTTCGACGAGGTGGCCGAGAACGTCCTCCTCACTCGCGTCGTAGGGCGCTGACACACACCTCGAACGTACGCTCCTGAAGGCCGGATCGCGAACGAAACTTGCAGCATCTCAAAAGGCGGCCTCCGCAGTTTGTGTCCGCAAGTGATCCCCCCGGCAGGAGTCAGGTATGACCACCCTCCACGACGTCCAGACGCGCCTCGCGCAACACGCTCCCGACATCATCGACGGCTTCAATCGCTCGACGGAGCAGGAACCCTGGATCCATCTGCCAGAGCAGGAGCGACTCAACTTTCTTCGGAATCTGATCGAGCCACTCACCGAAGTTGCTCTCTCGACATCCGGCGATTCGAAGGTATATCGGCGGGCTCTGCACGTTGCCGCACGGCATGGCGAGCGCCGCCACGCGCAGGGTCTTCCGGAGCAGATTCTCTTCGACGACCTCTATCTGTTCCGCAGGGCCGTCTGCTCGCAGATCGAATGCGACGACGGAGCGCTGTACGCGGAAGCGGTGAATCGGATCGACGCCGTGCTGTCGCTCGCGACCTTCGCATCGCTCAGGGGCTACTATCGCGACGACTTCGAAGCGCGGCATCAGTGGCCGGACACGATCGACGAGATCGCGGCCGACTGGAGAAAGCCATCCGATATCTCCGGCCGGACGAGGCGCTTCTCGCCCGTCGCGGATGACGAGCGGAAGTCGGCCGCGGCGCTCCTCGACGGCTATCTGTCCGGGGCCTGGGGCACGGTCGAACGGCTCGTCGGGAGGGCCGACGAAACGGGCGACACGCGGCGTGCAGTCGTCGCGGAAATCCTCGGCGAGTTCGCGGGTTCTCTGGAGTTCCTGCGGATCGCGCGCGACGAGCTCGACTCGAGCCGCAGCGATCCGGATGGAGAACTGATCGCCGTTCTGAACGGCTCGGGCACGTTCCGCTACGTCCGGCCGAACTTCTTCAGCGCTCTGGGCTATCGCACGGAGGAGTTGGTCGGAAGCACGGTGTACGAGATCGTGCATCCGGAGGACGCCGACGATCTGGCGGCGCTGCTGTTGTTGATGGCGGGAGCACCCGGAGCGGCGGTGCGCTGTCGCTTCAGGGCGCGGCACAGGGAGGGCTCATGGTGTGCTCTCTCGGGCGAGCTACGGCAGGTCCTCGTCGGGACGGAGTCGACCGCCTTCGTGCTGCGGGCTCACATCGACGGCTTCGAGCCGGAGCCGGTCGGTTCCGACCCGCGCCGCGGCACCTTCTTCAAGCGGTATCTTCCACGTTCGGTACGGAGCCGCTGAGAGGGGGCCCCACGGCCTCCCGGTCGTGTCCGCTGCGATCCGACCCGGGTCGAGCCCGACGAAGCGGCACACCGTTGGTCTCCGCCGTTGCGCCGCGGCTCGGATATCGCTTTTTTGCGGTTCGGCCGGGACCGAACGCAACGGTGAGCCGATGCCCTCCGCATCCTCGGTCGGCCGTCATCCCGCATCCACGAGCGATACCGTATTGGAGGGACGCATGAGGCATACGAACGTTCTACTTGCACTGCTGGTTGCCGCGTTGCTCGTCGGCGCTCCGGAGGCGGTGTCCGGGCAAGTTGCGGACCCGGATCCGACGCGGTTTTCGGAAGAGATCGAAGCTTTCGAGAGGTACGACCGCTTCAACACCGTGCCGCGAAACGCAATCGTACTGGTGGGCAGCTCCAGCATCCGATTCTGGCCGACGGGCGAGCGATTTCCGGGTCTGACCGTCGTCAATCGCGGGTTCGGCGGCTCGCACATCTCCGATGTGAACCACCATATCGAGGAGACCGTGCTGAAGCACGACCCGTCGATCGTTATCCATTACGCGGGGGACAACGACATCGCCGCCGGTAAGTCGCCGCAGCAGGTGCTGGAGGACTACCAGCTCTTCGCCGAGCGGGTGCTCGAGGCGGACCCGCGGGCGCAGGTGCTGTACATATCCGTCAAGCCGAGCATCCTGCGATGGGAGATGTGGTCGCAGATGGCGGAGCTGAACCAGCTCGTGCGCGATTATAGCGCCTCGAAACTCAACCTTCATTTCGTCGACGTCGCCGGTCCCATGCTCCGCTCCGGAGAGCCGGATCCGGCACACTTCGTTGCCGACGGGCTGCACCTCACGCCCGCGGGGTACGATGTATGGACGGAGGTCGTGGGGCAGGCGATCGCCAGGATCCGCGGCTGGTAATCGGGTCGATCTCGGCTCGTGATAAGCCGGCGAGTTACGCCGGGACAGATTCTCGCCTCACCGGAGAGGTCGGCGATGAAGAAGAGATGGCTCACCGGGTTTTTCGCGGCCGCGCTGCTGGCGGGTCCCTACGCCGTCTCCGCGTCGGCGCAGATTACGCGCGTGGAGCTCGACGTAGTCGAATCCCCAGCGCTCGATGGCCGATCGTTCGGCGAGGTAGGCCAGTTTGAGCGCCTTCGTGGCATCGCGTTCGGCGAGGTCGATCCGCTCGATCCGCTGAACGCCGGAATCGTCAACCTCGACCGTGCGCCGAGAAACGAGCGGGGGCTGGTCGAGTACAGCACGATCGTCGAGATCCACCGGCCGACGGACCTGAGCGCCTGGAATGGCGCGCTCTACCACACCGTCCCGAATCGTGGGCGCGCCACTCCCGGTGACGACGTTCTCCTCGAGATGGGCTTCGCGACCGTCCAGGTCGGGTGGCAGGGCGACCTCGAGCCGACCCCAACGAACGTCGTGCCTTTCCTGCCGATCGCTCGGGAGCCGGACGGCCGCTCGATCACCGGGACCGCCGTGGAAGAATTCATCTTCAACGACCCGGACGATGTCTCGACCGCCTCGCTGACCTATCCCGCTGCGAATCTCGACCCGGGTGGGGCGACCCTGACCGTGCGCCGAGTCCAGGACGATCCGAGGGTTACTCCGGCGGACCTCGCCTGGAGTTACATCGATCCTCAACGGATCAGGATAGAGCGACCGAATGGTTACGATGGCGGTGCGATCTACGAGTTCGTCTACACGGCCCGGGATCCGATCGTAATGGGGCTCGGTTTCGCCGCGGTTCGCGATGTGATCTCCTTCCTCCGCTACGATTCGGCGGACGATTTCGGAAACCTCAATCCGCTGGCTGCTTCCCGACTTCCCGAGATCGCCATCTCGATCGGCGTCTCGCAGAGTGGGCGGTTTCTCCGTGATCTTCTCTACCAGGGCTTCAACGAGGACGTGGAGGGGAGGATCGTATTCGACGGCATGCACCCGGACATAGCAGGTTCGAGAAAGACCTTTACGAACTACCCCTTCAGCCAGCCTGGTCGATGGCAGAAGCAGCACGAGGACAGGATCTACCCGGGCGACCAGTTTCCCTTCACCTACGGCGTTCTGGCCGACCCCATAAGCGGTCGCAGCGACGGCCTCCTTGCGAGGTGCTCCGCTTCCGACACCTGTCCGCTCATCGTCCACACGGACGGGGAGGCAGAGATCTGGCAGGCCCGCGCGTCGCTGGTGGTTACCGACCCCGCGGGCGAGCACATCGAGCTCCCGGAGAATGTGCGGGTCTATCTGATCGCAGGGACGCAGCATGGAGGCGGGGCGGGTGTGCACGCGGGGGAACCAGCGTTCGGGATCTGCCAGAATCTGAGCAACCCGATGGCGCTGTCGCAGATTCGCCGTGCCATAACGGTCGCGCACTATGAGTGGCTCGCGGAGGGCAAGGCGCCGCCACCCAGCCGGTTCCCCACCGTCCACGACGGTGGGCTCGTGCGGGCGGACGTCGTAGCCTTTCCGACGATCCCCGGCGTCGACTTCACCGGAAGCTTCAACCCGCTCCGCCATCGAGAGCGTTGGACGGTACCGCCCGTAGAAGGTGCGGAGTACACGGTCCTGGTCGGACGCACCGATGCTGACGGGAACATGGTCGGTGGCGTGCGCCACCCGAACCTGCAGGCGCCGATAGGCACGTATACCGGGTGGAACCTGAGGCGCGAGGGATTC
>JBBDRR010000008.1:60729-62933 GCA_040905395.1 Gemmatimonadota bacterium | reverse complement strand
GTACATTCATATCGACGCACGGGGTCGCCACTCCCGCTGGTGAGATTCCTCCGCGGGCTGTTAGTCCCGTGCTTCCGTTTCCAGCATTCTGCCGAGCTCACGGAACTGTTCCTCGTACGCGGGTCTGAGCCTCGGATCACGCAGCACGGCGGACGGGTGGACGAGCGGAAAGAGATCGATCGCTTCCTGGACGTAATCGACCTTCCGGACCATTCCCTGAAGCCGTGTCACGCGCCCGCCCGGAATGAAGTGCTGCAGCGCGAAGCGACCGAGAGTCGCGACTGCGGCTGGTCGCAGTATGCGGATCTGCTGCCGCAGCCAACCCGAGCACGCGCGCACCTCCGCGGCTCGCGGGTTGCGATTCTCCGGAGGCCGGCAGCGGATCACGTTCGCGATGAACACCTGCTGTCTCGACAGCCCCGCGGCCTCCAGCATGGCGTCCAGCAGGGCACCGGACCGACCGACGAAGGGCACACCCTCCCGATCCTCGCTCGCGCCGGGGGCTTCACCGATGACCAATATTCGGGGGTTCGCTGGACCCGCACCCGGTACCACCTGCGTGCGACTCGTGTAGAGATCGCAGCGCGTGCAGCGTACCATCACATCGTGAAGCACACCGATCGTCCCCGGCTCTGGAATTTCTGCCGGGAATCCCGGGGGCTCGGGTGGCGTCGCAGGCATCGGTCCGGGGTGGGGAGTGAATCTTTCCGGTCGGCTCGGACGTATCATATCTGGATCGCCTTCCGGACGAAGGCGCCAAGGACCCGGGAATCGCGGCATGTACTGTTCCACCTGCGGAGCACCAATACCCAGCGGGCGCGACGCCTGCGATACGTGCGGGACCGCCGTCGCCGGCTCGTCTCGCGTGACGGCATTCGGGGGCGGCTCGCTGGAGCCGACGTCGAGAGTCGAGTCGTCTCGATTGGCGATCTGCCCGAAGTGCGATTTCGAGGGTAGGGGGCTGCCTTACTTCAATCGCGGAGCCCACGTCGCCGCTCTGGTCGGGGCGACGCTGTTCACCCTTCCGTATGCACTCGGAGCGGGCGGCCTCCTCTACTATGGGGTGCGCCACGACCACCGTATCTGCCCGCGCTGCGGGTACGGCTGGGGCAAGCTGGGCCACCGGGCCAGCGGGAGCAGTATGGAGAGGGTGACGGCTGGCCGGGACGTCGGCTATCCGGTCGGTAGCGAGGGCGTGAAGCGGAGCTGGTCGGTGATGTTGTTGATACTCGGCGCCATCATGCTCACGGTAGGCGCGATCGAACTGGAAGCGGTCCTGCTGGCGCTGGGGACGCTCGCGACTGCGGGCGGGGTGGTTCTGCATCGGGGTGCGAATCGGGCGCGTGAGGAGCGTCGCGCCGCACTCATGTCCTCTCTGCAACTGCCGGTGCTCAAGCTTGCCGCGGAGCGGAACGGAGTCCTCACGGTCACCGACGTGGCGGCCTCGCTCGGGTGGTCACTGCGCCGCGCGGAACGTGTGCTCCAGTCGCTGGACGATGGCTGGCGCGTCGACTCGGAGGTCACGGACGAGGGGGTGATCGTCTACGAGTTCCGCGAGCTCCTCCTTGGCCGCGGAGGTCCGCCGGAAGAACGATAACGGGCGGCCTCGAGGCGGGACGGCTGCGCCTCAGCCGATCACCTCCACCTCTACGATCCCGTCGCCCGTCGACCGCTTCGCCGCATGCTTCGTTTCCGCCGCCAACTCGCCCAGGGTCGCGAGTGGCGGCATCTTGTTGGGATCGATCTTGAGAAGCGCCGCCGCCAGACGCGTCAGCGGGATGTCTGCCTCCTCGCCGTTTCGCAGGTGGCCGCGGTACGTCCCCTTCGCGAGCGTTTCGGCGCCGAGGCGTGCGCCAAGTGCCTCGCGGAGCTCCCGTTGAATGCGTTCGACGAGGCGCCGCGCCACATCCGGCGCACAGATCAGCACGAAGTCGTCACCGCCTATGTGCCCGGCGAAGTGGTCGGTTCCGGAAACCGACCCCTGCAGAATCCGGCCGAGGTCCTCGATCAGGGCGTTGGCCCTCGCGAAGCCGAAGTGATCGTTGAAGGCCTTGAAGTTGTCCAGGTCGAGGTAGCAGAGGGTGAAGCGCGCCGGTGAATTGCGACGGCGGTCGAATTCGCGTTCGATAGCGAGATTGCCGGGGAGCCCTGTCGTCGGGTCGAGGCTACGGCTCTGCTCGCTCAGTCTGAGCAGCGCCCGGCCC
>JBBDRR010000008.1:46755-60719 GCA_040905395.1 Gemmatimonadota bacterium | reverse complement strand
CACGCGAGCGACCAGCTCGCGTGCGTCGAACGGCTTCGGCAGATAGTCGTCGGCGCCCGCGTCGAAGCCTCCGATGCGGTCCTCGACGTCGCTCTCGGCCGTGAGGAGGAGAACGGGGAGGTGTTCGAAACGAGGATCGGACTTGATTCGTCGACAGACCTCGAAGCCGTCCGGCCGACCCATGCGATAATCGAGGAGGACGAGGTCGGGCGTCTCGGCTTGCAGATTGGCGAGCGCGCTAGCACCGTCACGAACAGCCGTGACCGAGTGCCCCGCACCGGTCAGGATCTCCGATACCATCGTTCGCATCGGCGCATCGTCTTCTGCAAACAGGATCTTTCCCATCACACCGTCCCTCCTCGAAGCGGAAATTCGTGCTCCGATGATCGTTTTCGATTCGCTGACGAAACGTTATGGCGAGGTGGCCGCCGTTGACCGCCTCACGCTTCAGGTCGGCCGCGGCGAGGTCTACGCTCTTCTGGGCGCGAACGGCGCCGGTAAGACGACTGCGTTGCGATGCCTTGCGACCCTTCTGGTTCCCTCGTCGGGATCCACAGCCGTGGACGGCTACGATTCGAGCGCCGCGCCACTGGAAGTGCGCCGGCGGCTTGGCTTTCTCTCCGCTTCTATGGGGCTGTATGCACGACTGACGCCGAGGGAGGTGCTGGAGTATTTCGGCGCTCTTCAGGGAATGGCCCAGGCCGCGCTATCCAGTCGCGTCGAGGAGCTACTCTCTCGCTTCGAGATCGACGCGTTCGCCGACCGGCTGTGCGGCACGCTCTCGACGGGCCAGCGGCAGCGCGTCTCCATCGCCCGGGCCATCGTCCACGATCCTCCGGCTCTCGTACTCGATGAGCCGACTCTCGGCCTCGACGTGCTGAGCGGCGAGACGATCCACACCTTCGTCGCCGAGTCGCGGGAGCGAGGCCGCGCGGTGCTCTTCTCCACGCATACGATGTCCGAGGTCGAGCTTCTCGCCGACAGGGTCGGAATCATCGCTGGCGGGAGACTGGTCGCGGAGGGTTCGATCGCCGAGATCCTCGCGCAGGGGGACGATGTGTCGCTCTCCAGAGCCTTCCTGAAGATCGTGCGGGGGACGGCGTGAACTTCGGCATCGTTCGGACGGTCGTCGCAAAGGAGCTGCGCGAAACGCTGCGCGATCGGCGCACGCTGATCATCATGCTGGTAGTGCCGATCTTTCTGTACCCGGCGCTGCTGATCGTGGTCGAGCAGCTCGCGCTCTTCGGCCAGCGGCAACTGGAAGAGGCGCCGGCTTCCGTCGTCGCGCAAGGGGCGGGCGCGGAGGCCCTGGCGATCCTGCGATCCGATTCCAGCCTCATCGTTGCGACGGGGCGTGAAGCCACTCCCGAGGCGGTCCTTCGCGGCGAGATGGACCTGCTGCTGCGGTTCGATGCGCCGGGTGGTCCGGAGCAGCCGCGAAGGGTGGAGCTCTTCTACGACGGCTCACGGGATCGATCCCTCCGCGCCCGCGCGCTCGTCGCGGCAAGGCTCGACGAATTCGCCGACACTCTACTCGCCCGCCGACTCTCGGTGCGTGGTCTTCCCGGATCCTTCGCGGAGCCGCTGACGGTGGCGGACAGCTCGGTCGCATCCGCCGAACGATTGGGAGGGTATGCGCTCGGCCGCTTCCTGCCGATGATCCTCATCCTGATGACGCTTCTCGGCGCGTTCTACCCCGCCATCGATCTCTCCGCGGGTGAGAAGGAACGGGCTACCCTCGAAACGCTCCTCACCACGCCCGTACCGGCGCGCGAGATCGTCGCCGGAAAGTTCATCACCGTGACCGTCATCGCCTTGTGCGCCGCGATCTTGAACCTCGCGAGCATGCTGTTGACCTTCCAGTTCGCGGCCTTCCAGTTCGGCGGAGCGATCGATATTCAGTTCAGCCTGCCAGCATCGACGATCCTGCTCGTTGTGCTCTTCCTCGTCCCGCTTGCGGTTCTCTTTGCCGCCATATTCCTCGGGATGGCACTGCGGACGCAGTCGTTCAAAGAGGCGCAGAACACCCTCACTCCGGTTCAGCTCGCGAGCATGATACCGATGATGCTGCCGCTGATACCAGGAATACCTTTCTCGTATGCGGTGGCCGTGGTGCCTATCGGAGGGGTCGCTCTCCTCTTCCGCGAGCTGATGTCGGGCTCGGCACCGATGGGGCCGTCGCTGCTGGCTCTCGGCACCACGATCATGTACGCGGCGCTCGCACTGCGCTTCGCCGCGTCGAGCTTCGGCCGGGAAGACGTCCTCTTCGGCACTGGTGCCGCCGATGCGAGCGCGAGCCGTCGGAAGCTCGGGGAGCGGCTGGCGGACTGGAGGCGTGGAGGACGGACTCTGCCGCGTCCGGCCGAGTCTCTCGCGTTCGTTGCGGTGGTCGCGCTGCTCTATTTCTACCTTGGCATCACAATCCAGATACGGGCCGGCGAGGTGGGGCTGCTCGTCTCGCAGGTCGTGCTCCTCGCGCTGCCGGCACTCGCATTCGCTTTCGCGGGGCCGTTCGACGCTCGATCGACGCTGGCCCTTCGCATCCCATCGTCCGCAGGCGTCGGCGCCGCTCTCCTCGTCATCCTCGGCGGGATTCCCGTAGGTTGGTTCCTCGCCTGGGTGCAGGGTTTCTTCCTCGAGATTCCGGCGGAGTTCCTCACCGCTCTCGAGGAGTTGGTCAGGGCGGAGAGCACCGGCGAGCTCCTCTGGCTCTTCCTGCTCGTAGCGGTGACGCCTGCGATCTGTGAGGAGCTGGTATTCCGCGGTGCGTTGCTGCAGGGCCTGCGGAACGGGATGACGATGTCGAGAGCGGTGCTCCTTTCGTCCGCTGTGTTCGGGGCCTTTCACCTTTCCACCGAGACGGTGATCCGCTTTCTGCCCAGCGCATGGTTGGGGCTGCTCCTGGCCATAGTCGCCTGGCGAACGCGGTCGATCTTCCCCGCCATGATGATGCACATGGTGAACAACGGGATCATCATCGCTTTCGTCGCCTGGCCGGCGCTGGGCGAACGGGTCGTCAGCCCCGATGGAGAGCCGTTCTGGCCACTCATCCCGATCGGAATCCTGCTGCTCCTGGTGGGCGTTCGGGCCCTGCCTCGTCCAGATCCCTTTGAATAGCCGCCCCCTCCGGTTCTCAGGCTCGAGGGCCGAGACCCAGCTCGTCGGACACCGACCGGATCACGTCGGCGGTGAAGCCCCGCCGGCTCAGGAAACCGTAGAGCCGCCGCTTCGCGCGAATCGCCTCCTCACCCTTTCGACGTTTGAACCGCCCGGCCGCCCGCCGGGCGAGTTCCAGCTCGCTGTCGTCTCCGGAAGCGAGAGCGTCGTCGAGCAGTGACTCCGCGATTTCGGAGGCGACGCCCTTCGACCGGAGCTCGGCGCGGAGACGGCCCCTCCCACTCGGCCTGGCACGGATCCGATCGCGTATGAATGCACGTGCGAAGGCTTCGTCGTTCAGCAGGCCGCTGTTCTTCAACTGTTGCGCGCAGCTATCCACCGTCTCGGCGTCGTACCCCTTTCGCATCAGTCGGTCGCGGAGCTCGCGTTCCGTTCGCTGCCGGTACGAGAGGAGATGCAGGGCGGCATCGCGGGCACGCCAGAGCGCGTCCTCCGCCTCGAGGGCCTCGATGAACTTCTCGTCCATCTCGATGCCCGCGCGCAGTCCGCGCCGTACCGCTACTTCTTCGGCCACCGTGAGCCGAAACTCTCGATCGACGTGGACGTTTACACGGTTTCGCCGACGCTTCTGCCGTCGAACGGAAGTGATCTTCATCTTGTTTCCGGCGCTGTGGGCTGGCGCTCTGCGGCAGACGAGGCTACTTGGATGCCTGGAAAGTTGACCCCGCCCCCGTGCGTCGGCAACGGGCGATGCGAGGGCACGATGGCTGCACGCGTCCGTTCGCCACCCGATCGCCATTCTCTCGACCCAGGCCGAATGAGTCAGCTGACGAGCCGCCTCGAGCAGGTGCGCCGGACGGAGTTCTCCGGCCTCGGCGATGCCGCCTACCTCAATGCTGCTTCGCTCGGCCCGCTCCCCGAGCGGGCTCGCGCCGCCATGGCCCGCTATGGCGAGCGACGGATGAGCGTCCAGTCGATGCAGGACACCGACTTCACCGAGCCGCCCGGCAGGGCACGTGAATCGGCTGCGCGGCTCATTGGTGCCTCGACGGATGAAATCGCCCTCGGACCCAACACGAGCTTCGGTTTGAATCTCGCCGCCATGGGCCTCCACGTCCCCACCGGTTCCACCGTCCTCGTCAGCGCCGACGAGTTTCCCGCCAACGTCTACCCTTGGATGAACCGCGACAGCTTCGAGCTGCACGTCGTTCCGACCACCCACGAAGGCTGGCCGGACGAAGACCGGATTCTCGAACGAATATCCCAGGGCGGTGTCTCGATCCTGGCGGTCTCCTCCGTTCAGTTTCACAATGGCTTTCGGGCGGACCTCGCGCGACTCGGCTCCGCCTGCCTCGAGCACGACGTCTTCTTCGTCGTCGATGCCATTCAGTCGCTCGGCTGTATCCCGCTCGACCTCTCCAGCGTCCACGCCGATGTCGTCGCCTGCGGAGGTCACAAGTGGCTCTGCGGTCCGTTCGGTTCAGGCTTCGCCTACGTTCGCCGTGAGACACAGGCGAGGCTTCGCCCCCGCGCGATCGGCTGGTACTCGATGCGGTCAGCCCGCGATCTCGAGTCGGTCACCGACTACCTCTGGGACTTCGTCGCCGGAGCCAGCCGCTACGAGGTCGGGACCCTAGCCGTTCACGATCAGCTCGGGCTGGCCGAATCCCTCTCCGTGCTCCTCGAGGCGCGGATGCCCGCCATATGGGGTCGAGTCGACACACTTCTTCAGCCCCTGCGCGCCTGGCTGCGCGACCACCCCGATGTCCAGGTCCTCAGCAACCTCGAGCCGAACCGCCGCTCGGGTATCGTGAGCTTCAGAACGCCTGCGCACGATGCCGTCTTCCGCGCTCTGAAGCGCGCCGGCGTCGTTTGCTCCGTTCGCGAAGGCGGGATCCGTATTGCGGCGCACTTCTATAACACCGAGCAGGACATCGCTCTCCTGCTCGAGGTGCTCGACGCCAGGGCGTTGGAGGGGTGGGGATGATCGAGGCGGTGTACGGTCTCATCGAGGAAGTGCGGCGGCAGCATGCGCCGGACCCTCGGACTGCCGTGTTCGAGATCGACGTCGTGGACGAGAATGCCGGGCTGGTGATCTACGGGGCATCGTCGGTTCCGGCGGCGGTCGAGGCGCTTCACGAGGCCATAGCGGGGCTGGATTCCAAGCAGCCGATCACGGCCGAGATCCGGCGGTTGCCGATCGAGGAGGAGGGCGTCTCGCCGCACGTGGTGGTCAGGTCGGCCGTGGCGCCGATGCTGGTGGGACCGCTCATCTCCGAGTCGCACCTGTCTCAAATCGTGCTGGGGCATCGAATGGTGGTCCTCCGGGAGCATGGGCGATGGCTGCATTGTCGATGTAGGGATGGTTATCTGGGTTGGGTACATCGCGGATATGTGACGCGGATGAGTGAGACGGAGGCCCGGGCGTGGGACCTGGGGGCGGGCGGTCCGCTCCACGTCTCTCTGGGTGCCGAGGTTCTGGACGATTCCGGAAGGTTGATCACGCGCCTGCCCTGGGGCGCTCGAGTGGCGATGAACGACGGCATGGTGGGCCTTCCCGATGGTTCGGCGGGCAGGATGAAGGGGACGCTCGTCGCCGCGGCGGAGCTGCCGATCCGCTTTCCTCCCGACGGGCTGGCGATCGTCCGCACGGCTAGCCTGTGGCACGGAACGCCGTACCTGTGGGGAGGAACGACGCTCACCGGCGCGGACTGTTCGGGGCTGGTGCAGGCAGTGTTTGGACTGCACGGAATCGATCTGCCGCGCGACTCGGATCAGCAGGCGCTGATGGGAGAGGAGGTGTCGACGGAGAACGAGTTCGAGCGGCTCAGGGCCGGCGAACTGCTCTTCTTCGCGGAGCAGCGCGACCGGATCTCACACGTTGCGATCTCGCTCGGGGGCAGCAGGATCTTCCATTCGTCGCTGAGCAACGGCGGCGTGAGCACGAACGACCTGTCCGGCGACAACGCCTACGAGAAGGAGTTGCGAAGCCTGCTCGTGACGGTGAGACGAGTCATCCCGGAATCCTGACGGACTGGCCGAGTTGGAGGCGCCGTGGCTGGATGCCCGGATTCAGCCGCTCGATTTCCGAGACGGTGGTGCCATAGCGGCGGGCGATTCCCTCGAGGTTGTCTCCACTGACGACTCGGTGGACCCGAGGCTCTGGCGCAGCGGTTTCCGGCGCCGCTTCCGGCTCTGACTCCAGCGAGTCGGACTCGGTCGGCGGCTGCTCCTGCGGGCGATCCACGGATCCGGTCGACTCGGTGACGGCCGGATCGTCGGGGATGGCCGGGCCGATAGGAGCAGACTGCTCCTGTCGAGTGAACCGGGCGAGCCGCGATCCCACCGCATCCTCCGTTCGCTTGCCGAGCCAGGTGGATGAGAGATCGTTGCCGATGATGCTGAAAGCGAGGAGCTCGCCGTTCGCGGCGTGTACGTAACCCGAGAGGCTCGAGACGTTGGAGATGGTGCCGGTCTTTGCGCGAAGGTTCCTGGCCGCAGCCGTCCCGCCCATCCGGTTCCGCAGGCTGTGCTGTCCACCGTTCGGCGATGCCGCTTCCGGGAGAGACAGATAGAACGTGTCCCACACGTCGGTGCGGGTCATCAGGTCGAGGAGGTGGATCGTCGTACGGGCGGTCACGCGGTTGAGCGGGGAGAGTCCGGAGCCGTCCAGGATTCGGACACCCGTGAAGTCGACCGGGCGCTCACATTCGAGGAAGTACTGAACGGCCCGCGCCCCACCCGCGAAGCTGCCGTCCCCGAGCGCTACCCGTCCGACCGTCTTGAACATCGCCTCCGCGAACAGGTTCTGGCTGACGTGGTTGGCGACGGAGGTGACTTCGGCCAGCGTCGGCGAGAGGTGTGTGCCGACGACGCGGGGCGCCGAGCCGCCTTCCCCGTCGCTCGGTCGCGCGCGTGACGCACGGCCGATCGGTGAAGCGTCGGCCGTGCGGATGGTCCTCACGTCGCCGTGGACGCGTATCCCCGCCTCTTCGAGCACCGTCCTGAAAGCGGAGGCGGCGAAGTTCGCCGGGTCCACGACGGTCACCGTGCGCGCTACGCCCGGGTGCCCCCGTGCGATCTGCCCTTCCAGAACCAGCCCCTCTGGATGATAGGAGAATCGGACGGACGACCGGCCGCTCGGGGCGGTCCGAACCATATTCTGAACGAGCAGGCCGTCGGTAGCGGGGGTGGTGCGGATCTGCGCCGGTTCGCCGGTGCCGCCCGGCATCACCCGTACGCTGACGATGTTCTCCGCTAGCGAGAGCGCACCGACAGGAGCGGAGTAGGACGCGAGTCGGTACTGCTCCCGCCACCCTTCGGCGACCCATGTGTCGTCGAAATAGCTGCCGTCGCCCACGACGTCGCCACGTATCTCGGTGATGCCATGGGCGCGCAGCGAGTCCGCCAGCGCGCGGAGCGGACTCAACGCGCCGCGCAACATGCGGCTGGAGATCGCCGGGTCGCCCGTCCCGTACAGCACCAGGTCTCCGAGCAGTGCTCCGTTCTGGATCTCGCCGTCCGCGAGCGCGAAAGTCGAATACCGGAAGCTGGGTCCCAGATAGTAGAGCGCCGCGGCCGTGCTGTAGAGCTTCATGTTGCTGGCCGGCGCGACGGGCAGATCGGGATTGTGCGAGAAGAGCGTGTCGCCACGGTCGAGGGAGACGACCAGAACGGCGTAGGTCGCGCGAGCGCTCTGCTCCCCGAAGAGCCGGTCGAGGTCCGATCGGAGGGTTCGGACTTCTTCGCTCGGCGGTGGCTGTGTCGCCTGGACAGGCGTGGGGGGCGCGGTTCCGGCTTCCGAATCCGACAGGGCGGACTGCGGCACCTGGCCGGACGCGACTCCGATGAGAATCGCTGCTCCGGCGAGCGCGACCGAAAAGCGCTTTAGTGACATCATGGCTCTGAATTGGCGGGGTACGGATTCAGCCCTCATACCCGGACGCCGACCGTGTCGGTTCCCGGTGAATCAGAGGAGGGCACGCACGAGGAGCAATCCAACCACTATCCCGGCCAGCCCTCCCGAAAGCACCACCATCACGATCCAGAACCGTCGCCTCGTACGTGCTCGCGGCACCGCGCACTCCTCCCATTCTCCGTCAGGCCCAAACGTAGTGTAGTATGCGTTCCCTCATCTTGCGAGTAGTGTGCCGGGCGCCGTTGAGGTAGAGGCGTCGGGCGCGTATTGTTCCCGGGCTTTCTTCTCCTGGAGCGTGAATGATCATCGGGATCGGAGTCGACCTCATAGAAGTGGAGCGGGTGGAGAGCCTGCTGCGGCGCCATGCAGAGCGGGCGCGGGAGCGCATCTTCACCGCGGCCGAGGTGGAGCACTGCGGAGGGAGCCGTCATCCGGCGGAGTCCTTCGCGGCACGCTTCGCGGCTAAGGAGGCGGTCTTCAAGGCGTTGGGCACCGGCTGGACCGGCGGCGTGGCATGGCGTGAGGTCGAAGTGCTCTCGAAGCCCGGCGGCGCTCCCGTGCTGCGGCTCCTGGGGCGGACGGGACGGTTCGCCAGCGAACGCGGGGTCAGCCGCGCGCACATCAGTCTGACACATACTCGAGATCTTGCCGGGGCCTACGTCGTCCTGGAAGGCGACCCTGAAGACGCTGCGGCCGGCGTCGCCCGACTTTCGCAGCCGTAAGGTACGTTCCTTCGATGACGACCGCCCTCGGTTACGCGCTCGTAGCCGCCATCGCCAATGTGGCCGGCGGCCTGCTGATCACCACCGCCTCCCCGCGTGGGATTCGAGCGCAACGAATTCTGCTCGGCTTCGGCGCCGGGTTCATGCTCGCGGTCGCCTTCCTGGCGATGATCCCCCATGCGCTGGAAGAAACTCCGGGTGGTGCGGCGTGGATCGTCGTCGGGTATCTGCTCGTACACGTCACGCAGCACGTCCTCACACCCCATTTCCACTTCGGCGAGGAGACTCACCACGAGGCCATGATCGACCGCTGGGTCGGTACCGCCGCGCTGCTGGGTCTTCTCCTCCACACCTTCTTCGACGGCGTCGCCATCGCGAGCGCTTTCGACGTCGACGCCAGCCTCGGGCTGCTCGTCTTCATGGCCGTTTTCGTACACAAGGTGCCCGAAGGAGTCACGGTCGCTTCGATCATGCTGGTGAGTGGAAACAGCGAGCGGCGCGCGCTGCTGGCGGTCGCACTCCTGGGTGTCTCGACGTTGGGTGGCGTGCTGTTGACGGCCTGGCTCGAGCCGCTGGCCCGTCACGGTCTGGCGATCAGTGCTGGAGTGACGCTCTACGTCGCGGCCTCGAACCTCATGCCGGAGGTCCAGAAGGAGAAGGACCTGTTTTCGGGTTTCGCGGTGATCCTCGGCGTCCTCGTCTACCTCGCGGCTCGCGTCCTCGTGGGCGAGATGCACGTCTGAACGCCTGAATAGCATGCCTGACGATCCACTCTCACTCTTCCCCGGCGAGTCTCCTCCGCCCGGCGAATCCGGCGCCGCGCGGGGCTCAGCGTCGGCTGCCGGGCAGGAGGCACCGCTCGCGGAGCGCATGAGGCCGCGCGGCATCGACGAGATCGTCGGCCAGCAGGCGCTCGTAGGACCCGAGGGGCTCGTCCGCCGTCTCCAGGAGACCGGCCGCATTCCCAGCCTCATTCTTCACGGCCCTCCCGGAAGCGGCAAGACGACGCTCGGCCGACTCCTCGCCGGCGCGGTCGGTGCCGCCTTCGTGCCCTTCAGCGCCGTGAGCGAGGGGGTGCCGCGACTGCGCGAGATCGTGAAGGCTGCGGAGGAGCGGCGGCGGGCTGGGAAGCGCACGCTCGTGTTCGTCGACGAAATCCATCGACTCAACAAGGGACAGCAGGACTTTCTCCTGCCCTACGTGGAGTCGGGGCTCATCACGCTCGTCGGCGCGACCACGGAGCACCCGGCGTTCGAAGTAAACGCGGCGCTGCTCTCCCGGACCCGCGTACTGCTGCTCGAGCCTCTCGCGCCGGACCAGCTGAAGGTCCTGCTTCAGCGCGCCCTCGACGATCGCGAGCGAGGACTCGGCGAGCTGGAGGTCTCGCTCACCGTCGAGGCCGAGGAGGAGATCGTCGAACGCTCCGCTGGCGACGCGCGGCAGGCCCTGACGGTGCTCGATCTGGCCGCCGAGCTGGCCGGGTCCGGGGGGACGATCGACATCGAGATTGCCCGTGCAGCGCTTCAGCAGAGGACCTCGGGGTACGACACGACGACGGCATTCCAGATGCTTTCCGCGTTCCACAAGTCCCTTCGTGCCAGCCGCGGTGATGCGGCGCTCTACTGGGCGATGCGCATGGTCCGCAACGGAGAGGATCCTCTGATCCTCTTCCGGCGGCTCATCGCCGCGGCGTACGAGGACGTCGGGCTGTCGGATCCGCAGGCGGGCGTCGTCGCCACCCAGGCGATGCAGGCGTTCGAGCGGCTCGGCGTGCCGGAGGGATTGCTGCCGCTCTCGAACGCGGTGCTCTATGTCGCGAACGCCACGAAATCGAACAGGGCGTATCTGGCGTTGAAAGCGGCTCAGGAGGCTGCCGAGCGCTTTCCCGATTCACCGGTGCCGCTCCAACTCCGCAACGCGTCGACGTCGCTCATGCGGGAGTGGGGATTCGGGGAAGGCTACCGATACGCCCACGACTTCGAGGACGCGTACGTGGACCTGGAGTGCCTTCCGGACGATGTCGCCGGGACCACGCTCTACGAACCGAGCGATCGCGGTTACGAGGCCGATATCCGGGCTCGGATGAAGGGCCGCGGGCAGCTCTGATGAGCCGAGCCACCGGATCGGATCGGGCCCACCTCCGATTGCTCGTCGATCTCGGCGCCGAGCGCATCGCCGCGTCGCTGCGACGACCCACGCCGCGACTTGTTCTCGGGGCGGCACTTCCGGTGGTGGTCCTCGGAAGCGCGCTTTGGACCCTCGGGCGGGTCGGGGTGCCCAACGCCACGGGCGCCGCCGGGGGGATGACCCTGGGCCTGCTCGTCGCCGGCGCGATTTCCTTTCTGGCATACGGTGTCCTCTTCGGCGGCTCGGACGGTCTCTTCCTTCGACAGGTGGGCACCTCCGGCTCGGCGCTTTACGTCGAACGCGGGCTCCGTCTGGCGCTGGTCGGCGGAAGTGCCGCCGGCGCGCTGGTCGTTCCCTTTCTCGCCGCCGGCGAGCGGCCTGAGCCGGCGCTCTGGATCGGCCTCTCGTCCGCCTTCTTCGCGGTCGGCATGGCGACGTTGGCCTACGCGTGGGCCGTTCGCGTCACGACGACAGCCGGAGAAGACCGTCCGCTATCGGCCGGGATACGGCAGTGGGATCCCGAGCTCGCCCGGGCGGCGCCACTGGTGTACGCCCCTCTACTCCCTTTCCTGGGCGGCGCCACGGCCGGGGCGGTAGCGGGTGCCGTGCCGGCCGCATGGTCGATCGCAGGCCTCTCCGTTGCGTTCGGCGGCGTGGGCATTCTACTCGGAGGCCGGCTCTTCGGCTCCGCGGCAGCCCGGTTCCTACCGCAGGCGGCCGAGATGGCGTACGCCCCGCCGCCCGAAGGGGAGGGGGAGGCATTCCGCGTCGGCCGGGGACTCTCGGCGCTGCTCCCTCGGGCGGCGGCGGCGGTGTGGGTCCGCGATGCCGCGGTCGCGAGCCGGAGGTTCGGCTGGGCGGCGCGGGTGACCTGGCCGGTGGCGGTCGTATCGATCATCGCTCTCGCCCGCTGGGGCGCCAGCTCGGCGACGCACGTCTGGGTGCTCGCCGCCGTAGGGCTGGCACTCCTGATCCAGTCCGCCGCCGTGGTAGGCCTCGGCCTCGCGGAGCGTCGGGGTCCGAGATGGATCGATCGCGCCAGCGGCGTCGCGACCTGGGAGCGATACCTCGGCCGCTGGGCTTGGAGCTGGGGCCTGTCCCTATGGCTTCTCGTTCCCGTGGGCCTCGCCTGGTGGTGGTGGAGCGGCCAGCCCGGCGCACCGCTCTGGCCGATCGCCGGTGCCTTCACGGCCGCGGTCTCCACTTCGGTCTCACTCCTCAATTCGGAGAGGCGATGACGTCGGAAGACAGGGTCCTGGAAGTCGAATCGATCACCAAGGCGTACCGCCGTCGCCCCGTCCTTCGCGCCGTCACCCTGCGCGTCAGCCGGGGTGAAGCGGTAGCGGTGGTCGGTCCCAACGGTGCGGGAAAATCGACCTTTCTCGGTTGTGTCACCGGCGATCGCTTGCCGGATTCCGGGTCGATCCGCATCTGCGGGCATGACCCGTTTTCGGATCATTCCGCGACCGCCGCGTGTATGGGATCCGTCCCCGAAAATCCTTTTCTCTACGGTGAATTGACGATTGCCGAGACGATCCGTTTCGTCTCGGAAGTTCGCGGTCTGAACCGCGACCGCAGCGGAATGGAGGCGGCACGCCTGCTGGGGCGGTTCGGGCTGGCGGGAGCGGAAGGAGTGCTCTGCCGCGAGCTTTCGCAGGGAATGGGACGGAAGGCCGCGATCGTGCTGGCCCTTCTTCACACGCCCGATGTGCTCGTGCTCGACGAGGTCTTCAACGGCCTCGACCAGCCCTCCACGAAAAGTCTCGTGCAGGAGCTGAGCGCTCACCGGGCTCGCGGAGGTGCGGTTCTGCTGTCCAGCCACGACCTTCCGCTGCTCGCCGAGCACTGTGACCGCGGTCTGCTACTTGCGCCGGACGGCTGGTCGCTCCTCGACGGCGAGGCCTGGCAGCGGTGGCGAGAGGTGCCGGCGCTGACCCTTTCGTGACCGCCCCCGCGGTGACGAAACGAGAACACATCCACAGAGGAAATATGCGCTGGACCTCCGTATCTTCACTTGTCCTCGTCGCACTCATTCTGACGCTGTCGGCATGCGGCCGTGCGTTCACAGAGCCCGAGGTGCGGCTGGAAGGCGTTCAGCTTGCAGGCCTCGGCCTGCGCGGGGGGACTCTGATGGTGAATGTGGAGATAACCAATCCGAACCGCTTCGCCCTCAACGCCGACCAGCTCCACTACCAGCTCGCCATTGCCGACAGCGAAGTCGCGGGCGATACCGCCTGGGTCGACCTGGCGAGCGGGACGTATGAGGAACCGTTTTCCGTCGGCGGTGGCGAGACGGGACGGGTGCAGGTACCGGTCGAGTTCACATACGCCGGTCTCGGCGGTGCCGCAGCTTCGATCCTGCGCGCCGGCACCTTCAACTATCGGGCAGCGGGCACGGTGGACGTCCGCACACCGTTGGGAACCCGCGCGGTCCCCTTTCGCCGTGGTGGCATGGTGACGGTGCTCGGAACCAGGTGAGCGGAGCGCGCACATACCTCCCCGGCGCCACACCACGGCATAGACGATGATAGAGCTGGAGCCCCCCCGCGAACGCGCGATCCTGGTCGGCGCGCCGCTCAAGAGGCTGTCGAGCGAGGTCGCCGAGGAGCATCTCGCCGAGCTGGGCCGACTTGCCGACACGGCGGGCGCCGAGATCGTAGGGTCCCTCGTCCAGCGGCTGGATTCGCCGCACCCGAAGTTCTACGTCGGGGAGGGGAAGGCCGAGGAGCTGCGGGAGCTCGCCGAAGAGAAGGATGCCACGCTCGTCGTCTTCGACGAGGAGCTCTCGCCCGCGCAGGGTAAGAACCTCGAGGATCTTCTGAATCTCCGCATCCTCGACCGGGCCGAATTGATCCTCGACATCTTCGCGACGCGTGCGCGGACCGCCGAAGCGAAGATGCAGGTGGAGCTGGCGCAGCTGCAGTACATGCTGCCGCGGCTCACCCGCATGTGGGCTCACCTCTCCCGGGTCCGCGGCGGCATCGGCATGCGCGGTCCGGGCGAGACGCAGCTCGAGACCGACCGCCGGATGATCGGCCAGAAGATCAGCAAGCTGAAAGAGGATCTGGAACGGGGCGCCC
>JBBDRR010000008.1:45606-46745 GCA_040905395.1 Gemmatimonadota bacterium | reverse complement strand
CCGCGAAAGGGCAGGGAGGACGTTTTTCAGGCGGCTCTCGTAGGCTACACGAACGCCGGTAAATCGTCGCTGCTCAGGGCCATGTCGGGTTCGGACGTATTCGTCGAGGACCGGCTCTTCGCGACGCTCGATGCCGCCACGCGAGTCGTCGACATCGGCGGCGGGTACGAATGCCTGCTGACGGATACCGTCGGCTTCATACGTAAGCTTCCCCACCATCTCGTCGCATCCTTCCGCGCGACGCTCGAGGAGGCGAAGGACGCCGACTTGCTGCTGCACGTCATCGACATCTCGCACGTCGGATGGGAAGAGCAGAAGTACGTGGTGGAGGAAGTGCTCGCCGACCTCGGCCTCGACGAGCAGCCGACGGTACTCGTGTTCAACAAGACGGACAGGTTGACGCACCAGGAGGAAGAGAGCTGGCGCCAACGGGTTCTGGTCCAGTATTCGGAACGTTCGGTGTTCGTATCGGCCGTCGAAGCCGCAGGGGTCGAGTCGCTAAGAGAGCTGCTCCGGACGATGAACCGGTCCGTGAACCCGGAGGTGCGCGTCTCGATACCGGCGGAGCAGGGTGCGGTGCTCGCCGAGATCTATCGTGAGGGGGAGGTCCTGAACCGGGAGGATGGCGACGGGCGGGTCACCGTGCGGGCCCGGCTCCCGGCCGCAACACTCGGGAGGCTCCGCCAGCAGCCCGAAATACAGGTGACCGACGCTTGAGTCGGAGGAGCCCCCACGGACGGCTGCTCGTCGTCGGCCCGGGCCGTCTCGGTCTCGCGCTCGGAGGCGAGCTGCTGCACCTCGGCCTCTTCGCCGGCATCGACTTCGCCGGCCGCTCCGCCGCGCCTCCGGATCACCCGCTGTTCGCAGACGACCGGGTCCGGCATCACCCGCTCGACGAGCTCGAGGTTACGCCGGGTGCGATTCTCCTGACAGTTCCCGATGCCGCGGTGGAGGAGGTGGCCGGCACGCTCGCGAGCGCGACCATTGCACCTGTCAGCGCCCTGCATACCAGCGGCGCTCTGGGAGCTGAGGCGCTGGAGCCGCTGGCGAAGCGGGGGTTTTCGACCGGCTCGCTCCACCCGCTCGTCTCCGTGGCGCATCCCGCCCGTGACGCGCTCAAGCTCCTCGGCGCCTGGTAC
>JBBDRR010000008.1:2794-45596 GCA_040905395.1 Gemmatimonadota bacterium | reverse complement strand
GGCGCCGAGGGAGATGCTGCGGCCATCGACCTCGCCCGAACCTGGGTCGATGCTCTGGGCGGCCGGATGATCAGGGTCGACGCCGCCGGAAAGCCGCTCTATCATGCCGCGGCGGTTCTCGCATCGAATTACGTGGTTGCGCTCCTCGCCGTGGCAGAGAGGATCATGCACGAGGCCGGCGTCGAACCTGACTCCGCCCGTGACGCGCTGACGGAGCTGGCGCTGGGAGCCGTCCAGAACGCCGCGGCGGTGGGCCCCGTGGAGGCGCTGACCGGGCCGATTGTGAGGGGGGACGCCGGAACGGTGAAGCTCCACCTCGATCGGTTGTCGGTGGAGGATCGGCCGCTATATTCGGTGCTCGCCCGGGAGACGCTTCTCCTCGCCCAGGCGCGTGGCCTGGCTCCCGAGCCGACGGCGCGAATCGCCGATCTGATCCAGCGAGGAATCTCGTGAGGCTCTACATCAACATCGACCACGTCGCGACCGTGCGTCAGGCGCGCATGACCGACGAACCCGACCCGGTGCGAGCCGCCGTCCTCGCGGAGCTCGGCGGGGCCGATGGCATAACCGTACACCTGCGAGAGGATCGGCGGCACATCCAGGACCGTGACGTGGATCTGCTGATGAAAACCGTCCGGAGCGCCATAAACCTCGAGATGGCGACCGTGCCGGAGATCCTCGACCGTGCTCTGGAATGGCGCCCGATGCAGGTCACGCTCGTGCCGGAGAAGCGTCAGGAGGTGACGACCGAAGGCGGGCTGGATGTCGGTGAAAGTGACCACCGAGAGGCGATCGGGCGCACCCTCGCTCGCCTACGAGACGCCGCAATTCGTGCCTCCCTCTTCATCGACCCCGAGCCTGACGCGATCCGTGCTTCCGCCGACCTCGGCGTCGCGGCGGTGGAGCTGCACACCGGGGAGTATGCGAACAGCAGCGGCCGAGAACGTTCCGAACAGCTGTCGCGGCTTCAGAGGGCGGCGGCGCTCGGTGCCTCGGTCGGCCTCGCCGTACATGCCGGTCACGGTCTCACCTATCTCAATGTCGGACCCGTGGCGGCCATCCCCGAGATCGAAGAGCTGAACATCGGCCATTCGATCGTCTCGCACGCCGTCTTCGTCGGAATGGAGCGTGCCGTCCGCGAGATGAAACAGGCGGTCCGCTTCGCGAGGGAGAGCGTTTGATGTCACAGCGGCTAAATGATTACTTCGCGTCCGAGGCCACCGAGTACCTCGATCAGCTCGAGCGCCTGCTCACTCTGCCGGGCAAACCCGATGTCGATCAGCTGCTTCGGCTCTCGACCGGGGTGCGTGGGAGCGCTCAGATGGCAGGGGCGGACACCGTCGCGGGCGTTGCCGAACGGCTCGAGGACGCCGCGCGGTCGATCGTTTCGAGCAACGTCGCCTGGAGCGAGGAGATCCGCGAGTTGTCCCGACAGACGGTTGGCGATCTCAAGCTCCTGGTCCGTGCTCTGAATCGGTGGGGAGAGGAAGAGGAAAGCCGAGTCCGCGAAGCCATCCTTCGCTGGGAAGACCTGGAGGAGGCCGCCGGCGCAGCGAAGCAGGCCGTTCCCGTCTCCGCGCTCTTTTATGATGACGGTGGCACCCACATCCTGGACGAGCCGTCCGCGCGGGGCGCCGACCAGGAGCGGACGGCGCAGCGAGAACTCCACGAGGCGGTGCCGATCGACACGCTGCTCCTTCGCGGTGAGGGCGCCCTCCGCGCCGCGCTCGCACTCCGCTCCGACTTCGAGCGCGCTCTGGGCGGCGACGCGACGGACCGGCCGCTTTTCGACCTTGCCGACGAGATCTTCGACCTCATTCAGCTTGGCCTGGACGAAGAGCCTCCGGAGGCATGAGCCGTAGGATCCGGACCGGCATCGGCGTCCTGCTCAGCGTCCTCCTCCTCTGGTGGGCGCTTCACGACATCTCGTTCGCGGAGGTGCTGGAGCAGATCCGCGAGGCCGATCCGTTCCTCTTCTCCCTCGCGATCCTCGTGACCGTCGTCGGTTTCTGGTTTCGCGCCGTGCGATGGGGCGTCCTCCTCCTTCCCGCCGCCGGTCCACTCCCGCTCCGCCCGCGGCTGGCCGCGACCTTCATCGGCTTCGCGGCGAACAACCTCCTTCCCGCCCGCGTCGGCGAGTTCGCCCGCGCTTTCTCCCTTTCACGATTGACGCAGGTGCCGACCGCCTCCGCCTTCGCAACGCTCGTCATCGAACGGATCCTCGACGGCCTGATCGTCGTCGCGCTCCTCTTCGCGGCCATGGCCACGGCGGGGTTTCCCGTAGCGGACGCCCTGGGAGGGGTGGACCTGCGGACGGGCGCGCTCGCGATCGCCGGCTTCATCGGACTTCTCGGCCTCGGCCTCGGCGCGGCCGTCGCGGCCCCGCGTCCCGCCGCTCGCGTCGCCAAAGGTCTCACGGCGCTACTACCGGAGCGGTTGCACGAACCCATCCTCGTGGCTCTGCGCGGCTTCGCACTAGGGCTGGCGGTGCTCCGCGATCCGAAGCTCTTCGCCATTTCCACGGTCCTCGCGCTGGGTCAGTGGCTCTTTCTCGCCACCTCCTTCCTCCTCGGATTTCGCGCGTTCGGCATCGACGAAGTTCCCTTCGCCGGAGCCGTGTTCATGCAATCGCTGATCTCACTCGCGGTGGCGATTCCGTCCTCACCCGGCTTCTTCGGACCCTTCGAGGCCGCAGCCCGACTCGGCCTCGGGCTCTGGAACGTGCCCGCCGATCAGGCGATTTCCTTCGCGATAGGGTTCCACATCGGCGGATTCCTGCCGGTGACGATCATCGGCGTCTACTACGTATGGCGGCTCAACCTGCGCTGGTCCGACGTACGGCAAAGTGAGGAAAGAGTCGAGCACGGAGACCCTGGCATCCCGACTCCGCCCCAGCCGTCTCGACCATGAACAGTCCCACGATCTCAGTCGAGGCGTGCGCGAAGGTGAACCTCCGCCTCGCTGTGCTCGCTCGGGAGACGACCGGCTACCATTCCCTGGAAACGATCTTCTGCGGCATTTCGCTCTCCGACCGCATCGTGGTCGAACCCGGGGAGCGCGGGGTCCGTCTGGAGATCGATGGTCACATCGATACGGGACCCCTGGAGGAGAACCTCGTGTTCCGGGCGGCCACCGCCTTCTATGACGCGGCCGCCCTCGACCCGTCGATTCACGTGCAGCTCGAGAAGCGCATTCCCTCTGCTGCCGGACTCGGCGGTGGTAGCTCGGACGCGGCGGCGACCTTGCGCGCGCTGAGCGAGCTACACGGACACCCTCTCCCCCCCGCGAAGCTCCTCCGCCTCGCCGCGGATCTCGGCAGCGACGTTCCATTCTTCATGACCAGTACCCCTTTCGCTCTCGCCTGGAGCCGCGGCGAACGGCTCCTGGAGCTCCCGCCGCTTCCGTCCCGCCCCGTCCTCGTCGCCCACCCGGGAGGTGCGCTGCCCACCGCCGCGGCATTCGCCCGGCTCTCCGACCTCCGCCACGGCGAGCACCCCACGCAGGCCTTCGCATTCCCCCTCGGCGCGCTCGACTCGTGGCAAGCCCTCGCTCTCCACGCCAGCAACGACCTGGAGTTCGTGGCCTTCGAGCGCGTCTCCAGACTGCCGCACGCGCTCCGCAGCCTCCTCGACGCCGGAGCCGTGATCGCCCTCCTCGCCGGTAGCGGCGCCTCGATATTCGGCATCTTCGAAGCCGATGAGGATGCCGATCGCGCAGCCGGACTCCTCGCCGGTGCAGGTTTCGCGACCTGGCGCGCTACGACGTTGGAACGTTGGCCGCCCGCCGTTCGCGGCATTGACCAGGGCCTGACAAACGGGTAAATTCGCCGTCTCCGTCCAGACCCGGCAGGCGCCGCGAAAACCCCTCGATCCCCCCTGGTGTAAGGGCAACACAGCGGTCTTTGGAACCGTAAATCCAGGTTCGAGTCCTGGGGGGGGAATTTGCGATTTAGACTTCCTCCACCATGCCCGCGGGCCTCTGGCCCGCGGGCATCGTCTTTTGCGCGCATGTCCCATCGACCCGTCGACGCGAGCTTGACGCCCCCTGAGCGTAATCCTATTTTTTCAGGCTGTTAATCTTTCCGTTTCACGCGACGCCCGAAGATATGCCTGACCCGTTCGCAAGCGAGTCCCGCGGTCCGCTGATGGTATTGACCGGTTCTGCGAACCGCGGCCTCGCCGATGAAGTCGCAGAGCGGATGGGGATTCCGCTCGGGGAAGCGACGATCAAGCGCTTCGCCGACGGCGAGATCTTCGTGCGGATCAACGAGAACGTACGGGGTCGCGATACGTTCATCCTGCAGTCGACCCCGCCGCCGTCGGATACGATCATGGAGCTGCTGCTCCTGATCGACGCGGCGCGGAGAGCGTCGGCGGCACGGATCACGGCGGTGATCCCGTACTTCGGATACGCGCGGCAGGACCGGAAGGACCAGCCTCGGGTTGCATTGGGGGCGAAGCTCTTCGCCAACATGGTGACGACGGCGGGGGCGGATCGCGTGCTGGCGATCGACTTTCATCAGCACCAGTTGCAGGGCTTCTTCGACATTCCGGTCGACCACCTCTACGCGGCGCCCGTGATCACGCGGTACTTTCGCGAGAAGAAGCTGCATAATCCGGTGGTCGTCGCCCCGGATGTCGGCGCCGCCAAGATGGCTCGCGGTTTCGCCAAGCGGCTGAACGCGACGATCGGCATCATCGACAAGAGGCGGCCTACGGCGAATGTCTCCGAAGTGCTCCACGTCATCGGCGAGGTGGAAGATCGCGACTGCCTTCTGGCGGACGACATGATCGACACGGCGGGGACGATGACGGAGTCGGTCCAGGCGCTCAAGGCGCGCGGGGCGCGTGAAGTCTACTGCTGCGCGACGCATGCGCTGCTGTCCGGCCCGGCGGTCGAACGGCTGGCGAATTCGCCGGTCAAGGAGGTCGTCGTGACGGACACGATCGGCATTCCGCCGGAGAAGCGCTTTCCTCAGCTCACCGTCCTCTCGATCGGTGATCTGATCGCGAGCGCGATACGGTACACACACTCGAACGAGTCGGTGAGCTCCCTCTTCGAGTAGGCTCGAGAGCGGAGACCGGCTTCAACGGAAGGGATAGGGAGATGGCTACACTCACGGCACGTCCACGAGAGGGCACCGGCAAGGGCGTCGCTCGTAAGCTTCGTCAGGCAGGGGAGGTTCCGGCGATCGCATACGGCCACGGGCAGGACGCGCGTCCACTGGCGGTCAGCGCGCACGAGCTGGAGCTGCTGCTCGGCAAGATCAATCCCGAGAACACGATCATCGAGCTGAGGGTCGAAGGCTCGAAGAAGCCGGTCCAGGCGCTGATTCGCGAGGTCCAGCACCATCCGTCCAGGCCGTACATCATGCACGTGGACTTCTTCCAGATCAGCGCTGGTGAGAAGCTGCACGTGGAGATTCCGATCCGTCTCCAGGGAACGCCGATCGGCGTGCGGGAGTCCGGCGGTGTGCTGCAGGAGGTGATTCGCGAAATCTCCGTCGAGTGCTTGCCGAAGGACATCCCGACCGGCGTCGAGATCAACATCGACGACCTGGAGCTCGGTGGGACGATTCACATCTCGGACGTCTCGCTCCCGAACGTGACGATCCTCAACGATCCGGAGCTCGTCATCTGTACCGTTGCGGTTCCGTCGGCAGTGGATCTGCCGGAGCCCGAGGAGACGGAGGAAGGCGTCGGCGGCGACGTGGAGCCGGAGCTGGTGGGCGATCGTCGCGAGGATGCCGAGGATGTTCCATTCGAAAAGGGCTCGGCGCAGCCGGAGTAGGCGAGTGGCGGAACGCCTGCCGAAGACGGTGCTCTGTCTCGGCAATCCGGGGCCGGAATATTCGGTCACCCGCCACAACGTCGCGTGGTGGCTCGCAGATCGATTGGCGGAGCGCTACGATCTGGGCCGCTTTCGTAAACACGGTGTGGCCGGGCTGGCGCGTGGATCGATCGAGGGGGTGCCGGCTCAGGTGGTCAAACCGCTCACCTTCATGAACCGGAGCGGCCGGGTCGTCGAGGGGTTGGATCGGCAGGATGGGTTCGATATCGGCCACGATCTGCTCGTCGTGGTGGACGAGGTCGCGCTGGAACCGGGCCGATCGCGCTTCCGACCGAACGGGAGTGCCGGGGGTCACAATGGCCTGAAATCGGTCGACGCCGCACTCGGTACGACCGAGTACCCACGGCTGAGGATCGGTGTGGGAGGCGCGCCGGTGGGTTACGACCTGGCGGAATGGGTGCTCGCGCCGCCGACGAAAGCCGAGCGGGAAGTGATTCTGGACAGGCTCGACACTCTCGTCGACTGCATCGGGATCTGGGTGACGGACGGGATCGAGGCGGCGATGAATCGCTGCAACAACTAACGAGATAGCAGACGGCTCGCCGCGTCGGGTATCGCCCGCCGCGGAGCCGGCGCATAGTGGACTCACCTACACCGGAGATTTGCAAGTGATCGAATTTGCCTGGTTGGCCTGGCCGTTGGGCTTGATCGGCCTGGTCGTCGCGCTGTTCATCTATTTCTACATCGCGAAGCAATCTCCGGGTAACGAGGTGATGCGCGACATCGCCGAGCAGATCGAGCTCGGCTCGATGGCGTTCCTGCGTCGGGAGTACACGGTACTTTCGGTATTCGTTCTGATCGTCGGAGCCCTGCTCTGGTTGGCGATCGGCTCGGGCACGGCCCTGGCATTCTTCTTCGGCGCCCTCTCCTCGATGACGGCGGGCTTCATCGGGATGAAGGCGGCGACGAAGGCGAACGTGCGAACGTCTGAGGCGGCTCGCGCCCACGGACAGGGTCTGGCGCTGCGGATGGCGTTCAGCGGCGGCGCCGTGATGGGCCTCGCGGTCGCTTCGCTCGGCCTGTTCGGAGTGGGCATCATCTACTTCGTGTTGATCCACCAGCCGGGTGCGTTCCTGGATGCGGAGATCATCGACTTCTCGCAGGTCATCGCCGGCTTCGCGATGGGCGCTTCCACGATCGCGCTCTTCGCTCGCGTGGGTGGCGGTATCTTCACCAAGGCTGCGGACGTCGGTGCGGACCTCGTCGGCAAGGTCGAGGCGGGAATCCCCGAGGACGATCCACGGAATCCGGCAACGATCGCGGACAACGTAGGCGACAACGTCGGCGACACCGCGGGAATGGGCGCGGACATCTTCGAGTCGTACGTGGGCTCGGTCATCGCCACCATCGCGATCGGCGCGACGAGCGCCCTATTCGCGACGCAGCGGATGGAGGCGATCGTTCTCCCGATCCTGACGATCACCGTCGGCCTCGTCGCATCACTCATCGCCATCGTCCTGATGCGCCTCCTCGAGCGGTCGAACCCGGCGGCGGCGCTGCGGAACGTCACCTTCATCGCCGCGGGGATCTTCCTGGTCGCGATGTACTTCGTGGTGAGCGGCCTCGGTTTCGAGATGGCCGATCCGCTGACGGGCGAGATCTATCCGGCGACCGGCCCGTTCTGGGCGATCCTCGCCGGCTCGCTCGTGGGGATCGGCATCGGCCTGGTCACCGAGTACTACACGGCCGCGAAGCCGGTCCGCCGGATCGCGGAGGCTTCGCAGACGGGATCGGCGACGAACATCATCGCCGGTCTGGCGGTCGGCATGGAATCAACCGCGATTCCGATGATCCTGATCACGATCGCGATCTGGATCTCGTACTTCTTCTCGGGTCTGTACGGCGTCGGCATCGCGGCAGTCGGGATGCTCGCCACCGTCGGCGTCACCATGTCGGTCGACGCATACGGTCCGATCGCGGACAACGCGGGCGGAATCTCCGAGATGAGCGGGCTGGGGCCGGAGACGCGGAAGATCACCGACAGCCTCGACTCGATCGGCAATACGACGGCCGCCATCGGGAAGGGGTTCGCCATCGGCTCCGCCGCGCTCACCGCACTCGCGCTCTTCTCGGCATACGCCTCTGCCGTCGGGCTCCAGACGATCGGTATCAATCTGATCGATCCCTATGTCGTGATCGGGCTGCTGCTGGGAGGTATCCTGCCCTTCTACGTCGGCGCCCTGACGATGACGGCGGTCGGCCGCGCCGCCCAGGGAATGGTGGAAGAGGTGCGCCGCCAGTTCCGGGAAATCCCGGGAATCATGGAAGGCACCGCCAAGCCCGATTCTGCCCGCTGCGTCGACATCTCGACGAAGGCGGCATTGCGTGAGATGGTCCTGCCGGGAACGGTCGCCGTAATGGCGCCGGTTATCGTCGGCTACTTCATGGGCGTCGCGGCGCTCGGCGGCCTGCTCGCCGGCGCCACGGTCACCGGTGTGCTCCTCGCCCTCTTCATGGCGAACGCCGGCGGCGCGTGGGACAACGCGAAGAAGTACATCGAGGCGGGCGCGCTCGGGGGCAAGGGCTCCGACCCGCACAAGGCCGCGGTCGTGGGCGACACGGTCGGCGATCCGTTCAAGGATACGTCCGGGCCGTCGATGAACATCCTGATCAAGCTCATGAGCGTCGTATCGCTCGTGCTCGCGCCCTGGTTCGTGCGGGTGTGGGACATCGACACCGCGGCTCCCACGGGCGTTCAGTCACTTCTGGACACCGTGCGGACCGCGCTCACGGCGCTGCTCGGCTAGCAGCCCGGGCGGACGGATGAACGGCCGGGGCCCTCGTGGCGCCGGCCGTTTTCGCTCTGCAAGTTGCGCCGCCGCTACCTCGCGACGCACGACGGGTGGGATGCACCCGGCCCCGGGCGTAGGCGCATCCTGCGAGAACGAAGTCACCTCATCGAAAGCGGTAGATGCTCAAGCTGGGAATCGTCGGCCTCCCGAATGTAGGCAAGTCGACGCTGTTCAACGCCCTGACCGCCGCGGGAGCCGAAGCGGCGAACTATCCGTTCTGTACCGTCGAGCCGAACATCGGGATGGTGGAGGTGCCGGACGCCCGGCTGGGCGTGCTCACGGAGAAGGTCCAGCCGCAGCGCACCGTGGCCGCCGCGGTCCAGTTCGTCGACATCGCCGGACTGGTGGAAGGCGCCTCTGAAGGCGAGGGCCTCGGAAACAAGTTCCTCGCCAACATCCGCGAGACGGATGCGATCGTACACGTCATCCGCTGCTTCGACGACCCCGACGTGGTGCACGTAATGGGCGAGGTCGACCCGGTACGCGACCGGGAGGTCATCAATCTCGAGCTGGTGCTCGCCGACCTGGCTGTCGTCGAGAAGCGCCTCGAACGGGTCCGGAAGACGGCACGGAGCGGCGACAAGGACGCACAGGCGGAGCTGTCCATGCTCGAGCGGGTTCAGGCGGCGCTCTCGGAGGGCCGCGCCGCCCGCGCCGTCGAGACGGATGCGAACGAGGAGCGCCTCCTCCGCTCCTTCAACCTGCTGACTTCCAAGCCCGTACTCTATCTGGCCAACGTCGCCGAGGATGATCTTCCGGGTGGCGACAGCGCTTATGTCGACGCCCTTCGCGCCGCCGTCGAAGCCAGCGGCGAGCTCGCCGAAGTCATCCCCATCTCCAGCAAGATCGAGTCGGAGGTCGCCGAGCTGCCGCAGGACGAACGCGCTGGGTTCCTCGGCTCGCTCGGCCTCGAAGAGCCGGGTCTCAACCGCCTCATCCGGGCCGGCTACCGACTCCTCGGCCTGCAGACGTACTTCACCGCGGGTGAGAAGGAAGTCCGTGCCTGGACCGTGCCCGTCGGCGCGAAGGCGCCCGAGGCCGCCGGCGTCATCCACACCGACTTCGAACGCGGGTTCATCCGCGCCGAAACCGTCGGATGGGACGACTTCGAGACGCTCGGCAGCATGAAGGCCGCTCGCGACCAGGGCGTCATGAGGTCGGAGGGGAAGGAATACCTGGTGAAGGACGGCGATATTCTCCTTTTCCGGTTCAATGTCTAGAAGTTGCAGGTTAACTGTTAACTCCTCTGGAAATCCGCTCCCCGCGCCGTTATACTTCCCGGCTCTATTACTTTTCCTGCCCCGCGCCTGAGCGCGGGGCCGCATGCCCACAGGAAGGTCGGTTTGAGAAATTACGAAGCAGTGTACATCTTCGACTCCGCGCTCGAGGAGGAGGCGGTGAACGAGAAGTTGGACCGCTACCACAAGCTGGTTGCGGACGACTCGGAGGGTGAGGTCACGGCGGTCGATCACTGGGGACGTCGTCAGCTCGCATACGCGATCGAGGACCACCAGAACGGCTATTATGTGGTAACGCATTTCAACACGGAAGCCGGTCGGCTCCCTGAGTTCGAACGGCTCCTGAAGCTCGACGACGACCTGCTCAGGTACCTCATCGTCGTGAACGAGGGTGACCTATCGACCTCCCCGGCCCCTGCGCCCGAAGAGGGTGGCGACGACGACGAGGAGGATAGCTGAGATGGCGCGACATAGAAAAGCTTGCCCGGTCTGCGAGCAGGGTATCCGGACGATCGACTACAAGGACGAGCGACGCCTCTCCCGCTTCATCACCGAGCGGGGCAAGATTCTCCCGCGCCGCATCAGCGGGATGTGTGCTCGTCACCAGCGGCAGGTGGGCTCCGCGATCAAGCGCGCCCGTTATCTCGCGCTGCTGCCGTACATCGCAGGCTCCGAGAGCTGAGGTGGAGGAGGCCGTCGCAGGCGGCCGGGGTCGCTGGAGCGCGGCGATCGGGCTGACGCTCGCGGTTCTCTTTCTCTCCGTCTTCGACGCGCTGGCCCTCGTTCTTCTCCCGCTGGCGATCCTGATGGTGGGGCTGCCGGCGGAGCGTACGATGAAGTGGGTTGGCGCGGGCGTGATCCTCTGGGTGATCGCGCTGGCCCTTTCGGGCGGCGGATTGGGGGCGGTGAGTCGCGGCTGGGCGATGATGCTGGGCGCGAGCTACCTCACCTTCACGATCGCCAAGCCGGAGTGGGATGTGACGTCCCGGTCGCTCGCGTCGGTGGCGGTCGGGCTCGCGGCCGGCGGCCTCGGGCTCGCCGTCACGGGTCGTGCATCCGAGTTGGATGGAATGATCCGGAGGCACTTCGAGACCATCTCGAACCTGAGCCTCGGCGATCTGCAGACCCGCATGCCGGATGCCCAGTGGGTCGTTGATCTGCGTTCGGCAACGGAGCAGATCTCGGCTCTCCAGGCGGAGATGTTCCCGGCGTTGCTCGCGCTCCAGTCGGTCGCCGCGCTGGCGCTCGTGTCCTGGTGGACCCGGCGTCTGCGACGGTCCGAGAGTGACGCGTTCGAGCTCCACCGGCTCCGCGACTTCCGGTTCAACGATCAGCTGATCTGGGTCCTGATCGGGGCGTTGATCCTCTTCCTCCTGCCGCTCGGCGCGGCGGGTGACCGGATTGCGACCAATGCCGCGGTATTCATGGTCGCCTTGTACGCCGTCCGGGGATTGGCGGTCTTCGTCTTCCTCGCGGCGGGCTCGCGATCCATTCCGACGATGGTCATCGGGGTGATCGCTCTCGTCTTCCTGTACCCGATCGCCTTCACGGCGGCTCTGTTGATGGGTCTGGGGGACACGTGGTTGGATGTCAGGCGTCGGGTCGCGAGCGCGAACCCGACCTGAAGAAATCAGGCCGAGGCGCACTGCCCGGCGGCAATAACGAGCAAGGAGTCATCCGATGCAGGTCATTCTCAAGGAGCGCGTGGAGAATCTGGGTCAGCCCGGCGATGTAGTCGGTGTCAAGCCGGGGTTCGCGCGGAACTACCTGATCCCCAAAGGCATGGCGTACGAGGCGACGCAGGGCAACCTGAATCGCATCGAGCGGGAGCGGGCGCAGCTCGAGAAGCGGTCGCAGGAGGATTTCGTCGCCGCCACCGAGCGGGCCCAGACGATTCAGGACACCTCTGTGACCTTCAGCGCCCGGGCGGGCGAAGAGGGCAAGTTGTTCGGTTCGATCACCTCGGTCGACATCGCGGAGAAGCTTGCCGAGCAGGGAATCGAGATCGACCGGAAACAGATCGACCTGAACGAGCCGCTCAAGGCTCTCGGCGTCTTCTCCGTACCGATCCGCTTGCACGCCGATGTCCGACCAGAGATCAAGGTCTGGGTCATCAAGGAGGAGTAGGGCTCGATGGCCCTCCGCTTGCACCTGCAGGTATCGGCCGACCTCGCTCACCGCTGATCGAAACTGGATGTCCAGCGCCCCGCAAGACAGCCCGACGTCTGACCTGCCGAACGAAGTCTCCCGAGCCATAGACCTGCTCTTCGACCGGAAGGCCGAGGATGTGACTCTACTGGACCTTCGAGGCCTCGCTGGTGCGACCGATTTTTTCCTGATCGCGACCGGCCGCTCGGATACCCATGTCTCCGCCATCGCCGACTTCGTAGTGGACGAGTTGAAGAAGGAGCGTGTAAAGCCGTACGGCGTTGAAGGAATGCGCGGCGGCCGCTGGGTGCTCGTCGATTATGTCGACTTCGTGCTCCACGTCTTTCATCCATCCGCTCGAGAGTTCTATCAGCTCGAGCGACTCTGGGGGGACGTGCCCGTTCGGCATCTGGTCGCTGAGAACCAGGACTGACCCGACCCGCCCGCCAGACACTGTCGCTTGCTGCACCCGCCCGACGTTTCGTAATTTCTGTCGATGCTTCCTCCACTCGTAGCGTGACTTCCGCCGAGGCCTGGCGCGAGTCGACGAGTGGGCCTGTCCACTGACCGTATCCCGTGCCGATGTCAGGACGGTCGAGCGACTTCCGGAAAAGACAGCTGCCGCCCTCGACGTTGATCGACCTCGACGAGGGCGCGACTGGGGCAGCGGCCATCCCGCCGAAGGGGACGGTCGTGCTCCTCATATCGGGGGAGATCGACCGGCGTTGGGCGGCCGCCGCCGCCGTCGAGCTGGGCAGCGCGTGGGCTCGCGGAGGTCGGCGAATCGTGCTCGCCGACCTGCACCTGGAAGATCCTCTGCTGCATGCGGGGTTGGACGTCTCCAACCTCGAGGGGGTAGTCGACATCTTTCTTTACGGCGCCTCGCTGTCGAGGATCGCGCAGCCCGTGCGCGGCGGAGAATTCTACCTGATCCCGGCGGGCACCTACGCTCCCGATGTCGGGGAGATCTATCGGCATCCACGCTGGCGTAAGCTCGTTGCCGGTTTCCGTGATTCGGACGCCGCTCTCGTGCTCTTCGTGCCCGCGGACGGCGCCGACCTCGAGGCCCTCGCCAGCTGGTCGTCCGAGGTGATCATGCTCGGGCCGCCGCCGGACGATGAATTTGTGGAGGCGGTCCACAGCGCTGGGCTCGACATCGTAGCGGTGCTCGAATCCGCGGTGGCGGCACCGGCTGCGCTTGCCGACCCTCCGCTCGCCAGCGCCGGGACACCCGACACGGTGGACTCCTCGGCGGCGTCGAGCGCCGACCGTGTGCTCTCGCCGGCCGCGGAACCGTCGAAGCTGCCCGCTTCGCCGCGGTCCTCTTCCCGGCCGTCCCGACCCATCGAGCCCGAGCTCGAGCTCGAGCTGCCGCCCCCCCCCGTACGCAGGAGACCGGAGCGCCGTCGCACATCCGTGATTCTGTGGCTGCTCTTCCTGATCGTCCTGCTCGGTACGGCCGCCTATCTCGTCGCCACGCTTCGCCCCGACCTGGTCCCGGGCGCACCACCCGGCGCAGCGGCGGAGGGGGAGGCTGTCGAGGCGTCCACTGCTCCCGCTCCCAACCGCCTCGGTGAGCTGCTGCCCTACTCGGTGCAGGTCAGGGCGTTCACCTCACTCGACGCCGCGCGTGCCGAGATCACCGCCGATCAGCGAAGGCTGCAGAACGCCCTCTTCTTCATCTCGCCGGAGGAGATTCAGGGGATACTCTATTTCAGGATTCTCTCGGGCCTCTCGACCGATACGGCGTCGGCGACCCGCCTGCGGGACCGCCTCGTCGAGATCGGATCGGTCGACGAGGAGGACGCGGCGGGCGCATGGAGTCTGTTGCAGTTCACCCCTCTGGCTTTCGACCTGGGCGAGTTCGCCACGCGCGAGCATGCCGCGGCCCAGGCCGACTCCCTTCTGGCTCTGGAGATCCCCAGCTATCCCGCCACCGTGCCGTATTCCGACGGGACCCAGCGGTGGCAGCTCTACGGCGGTGCCTATCGCGACAGCGCGAGCGCCTCGAGTATGCGGGAGATGCTCGAGGCCGCTGGCATGCCGACGCGCCTGACCGCGAGAACCGGACTCCCCGCCACGCTTCCCGAATGAGGCTCAAAACCCTCCGGCTGCACGGATTCAAGTCCTTCGCCGATCGAACGACGCTCGACTTCCGGGAGGGAGTGACGGTGATCGTGGGTTCGAATGGCTGCGGCAAGTCGAACATTGCGGACGCCATCCGATGGGTGCTCGGTGAACAGCGTGCGAGCGCCATGCGGGGCGCGAAGATGGAGGAGGTCATCTTTCAGGGCACGGTGCGCCGTCGGCCCCTGAACTTCGCCGAAGTATCCCTTCTCTTCGACAATGAGAGTGGCCGCGTCCCCGTTCCTCAGACCGAGATCGACCTGTCCCGCAAGGTGTTCCGTGAAGGCGGAAGCGAGTACTCGCTGAACCGTACGGCGTGCCGGCTACGCGACGTCCAGAGCCTGCTGCGCGACACCGGACTCGGCGCAAACGCGTACTCGATCATCGAGGCGACGATGATCGAGACGCTGCTCAGCGATCGAGCCGACGAGCGCCGCGCCCTCTTCGAGGAAGCCGCCGGGATCGGCAAGTACAAGGACAGCCGTCGGGCAGCGAGCCGAAGGCTCGAGGCGGCTGATGCGGATCTGACGCGGCTCGACGACCTCATCGCCGAGGTCGAGTCGAAGGTCCGCTCCCTCAGTCGACAGAGCCGGAAGGCGGAGCGCCACCGAGAGTTGCAGGCCCGCCGTCTGGACCTGGAGGTCGCGATCGCACTCCACGAGCTGACGCGACTGGAGGATGCGCTGAAGCTCGCCGATGCGCGTCGTAATGGGCTGGACGAAGCGGAGCGTGTCGCCGGGACCGAGCGGAGCACCTCGGAGGCCGTGCTCGAGGAGCGGCGCATCGAGGCCGCGGAGCTCGGTCGGCAGCGGACCCAGCGATCGGCTCGGTTGGAAGCGGTCCGTTCGCGGCTGGATTCACGGGAGCGGGAGGTGCTCCTCGCGGAGGAACGGCGCTCGAACGCCGAGCTGCGAATCCAGCAGCTGGTCGGCGAACGCGAGACGGCACAGGCGAAGATCGCGACGCTCACCGAGGAGATCGCCGTCGCCGGCGAGGAGCGGGTGCGCCTCTCGGCGGTGGTGGAGTCGGCGCGCGAGCGAGTGCGGACCAAGGCCGACGAAAATCTCGAGGTCCGCAGCGCCCTTACGACGGAACGTTCGGTGGCGGAGCAAGCCGCCGCCACTGCGCGTGAGCTGGCCCGAGAGATCGCGACCGCCGAGGGGGAGCGTGCGGCTGCGGAGCGGCGGGGTCGCGATTCACGTGCGCGATCGGCAGAGCTCGGCGCCCAGCTCGACGTGGTGCGGCTGGAGCTGAACCAGATGACCGATCAGACGGAGCTGTGGGAGACACAGGCGGACGAGATCCGGGAGCGCGTCTCCTTCGCGACCGAGTCCTCGGCGGCGGTCCGCGAGGAAGTTGCCGTGCTTCGCGGACGCGAGCAGCGCGCTCGCGAGGAAGCTCGGATGGCCGAGGATCGCGCCTCCACGCTGACCGCTCAGGTCGAAGCGCGGGAAGCGCTCGAGCGAAGCTACGAAGGCTTCTCGCCGGCCGTATCGGCGATCATGGCCGCCAGGTCCGACTTCCCGGGCGTCCATGGACCCCTCGCGGACTACCTGAACGACTCCGGCGACGAGCGCCGGGCGCGGGCCATTGAAAGCTACCTCGGCTCGTTGCTCCAGGCGCTCGTTGTGGACGACCTCGCGACCGCTCGCGCCATCCGGCACTGGTTCCGCGAGAGCTGGTCCGACGGGGGATCGCTACTCCTGCTTCCCCTCGACGCCGTCGAGCGGGCGCGGAGCTCCGCTTCCTACGGTTCCGGCGCCGGCGCAGCCTGGGTAGACGCCCTGCTGGCGGATCTCGTCGTCGTCGAGGGAGACCCGCTCGAGCGTCTCGATCGCGGCACCCCCAGGGTCGGGCCGGACGGCGAGGTGGTGGACTCGAGGGGGGTCGTTCGGCTCGTCGAGATCGGTGGCGACAATCTCGGGATCCTCTCACGCCGTGACGATCTCGTGCGCATCCGAAAGGACCTCGAGGCGACCGTTCGAAAGCGGGACGCGCGTCTCCTCGACCGTGACAAGCTCCGAACTGCCCTGCAGGATGCCGAGGAGCGCAGCCTCGAAGCGGAGGAGCGAAGGCGCGTGGCGGAGGCGCAACTCAAGGGGCTGGAGCTCGATGCCGCGGCGCACCGCGACCGTCGCGGTAGGCTCCAGCAGGAGCGAGATTCTATCGAATCCAACCTCGCGTCTCTCACGGCGACGGCCGAAGCCGCCGACACGGAGCTGCTCGAGCTCCAGGAGCGCCTCGGGACACTCTCGCAGTCCGTAGAGGAAGGCGGCGCGACCGAGGACGCAGCACGTGGCCGACTCGCGGAGCTGGAGGCGCGGTGGGACCTCGCGCGCGACGAGGAGGCGGAGCTCCGCGTGGCGCTCGCCCGCTCCGAGGGAGATCTGCGAGAAGCGGAGCGGCGGGTGCAGGTTGCGGAGACCAGCCGGACCGAGGCGGAAGCGCGCATCCGCGCGATCGAGAAGGAGGCGACTGAACTCCGGGCGAGCCTCGAGGACCTCTCCGCCCTTCGCGAGAATGCGGCCGGTGAGATCGAGACCCTCTTCGCGGCGCGTGACGCCGAGATGGGCGAGATCGCGCTGCTCGACGCTCGCCTCGCCGAGGTAGACTCTGAGCTCGCGGAGCTGGGTGAGCGCGCGCGCGTGGCACGTCGGCGGGAGACGGATTCCGCCGAGGAACGCCACAAGCTCGAGCTACAGGTCTCCGAAGGCCGCTCTCGGGTCGAGCGAGTCCGCGAACGCCTCGAGGTCGAGTGGGGCAGACCGTGGACGGTCCTCGTAGGGGAAGCGGCAGAGATCGCAGAGGGCGACGTCGAGGTTTGGAAGCAGGAGCTCCGGGAGACCACCGAAACGTTGGACGGACTCGGTCCCGTCAACATGCTCGCGATGGAGGAGCATGCTGAGGAGAGCCGCCGGCTGGATTTCCTGCTCACCCAGCGCAAGGATCTGGTCGAGGCGCGGGACAACCTCACCGCTGCCATTCGACAGATCAACAAGACCGCGCGCGAGGTGTTTCAGGGGACCTTCGAGGCCGTCCGGGTCAATTTCCGCCGCACCTTCCAGTCTCTCTTCCACGGCGGCGAGTGCGATATATGGCTCGCGGATCCGGACGATCCGCTCGAGTCGCCGGTCGAGATCCACGCCTCTCCGGTCGGTAAGAAGACACAACGGATCCACCTGCTGTCGGGCGGAGAGAGAACGCTGACCGCCCTCGCGCTCCTCTTTGCACTCTACCTCGTCAAACCCTCGCCCTTCTGCGTGCTCGACGAGGTCGATGCCCCCCTCGACGAGTCGAACGTCGGCCGCTTCATCCAGCTTCTGCAGGACTTCAAGGAGGAGACGCAGTTCATCGTCATCACGCACAATCCCCGGACGATGGAAGCGGCGGATTGGGTGTACGGCGTCACGATGGAAGAGCACGGCATCTCGTCGATCGTCGGCGTCGAGCTCCTCGGCGCCTGGGCGCAGGAAGAGCGGCCCGTCGCCTCGAGCGCCTGACTGGAGCGCCAGCTCCCGCCCACCTTGCGGTAGACCCGGCGGTCGCCCGGCGATATTTTGGGAGTTAGAACCCGTCGCCCACAAACGTTTCGAGCGAGTAGCTATGCTGGTCGTGATGGCGCACAATGCCACGCAGGAAGAGATCGAGACCGTGATCGCCACCATCCGCGAGATGGGTTACGAGGCGGCGCCTATACCAGGCAAGCAGCGAACGGCGGTCGGCCTGATCGGTAACGACGGGAAGGTCGACTCCGGGCGTCTGGAATCGCTGGCCGGCGTGCTTCAGGTCATCCAGGTCTCCCAGCCGTACAAACAGGTCTCGCGCGAATGGCGTGAGGAGCCGACGGTGATCACGCTTTCGAATGGAACGAGGGTCGGCGCGGACGAGATCGTCGTGATGGCGGGACCCTGCTCGGTCGAATCCGAAGAGCAGATCCTCGGCATCGCCGAGACGCTGCGGGCTGCCGGCGCTACCATTCTCCGGGGCGGCGCCTACAAGCCGAGATCCTCACCGTACTCCTTTCAAGGGCTGGGTGTGGAAGGCCTCAAGCTTCTCGCCCGGGCTCGCGACGAGACGGGAATGGCGATCGTCACGGAGGCAATCGACCCGGAGACCGTCGGACCCGTCGCGGAGTACGCCGACATAATTCAGATCGGCGCCCGCAACATGCAGAACTTCTCGCTCCTCAAAGCCGCCGGCCGCTCGGGCCGGACGGTGCTGCTGAAGCGAGGCATGGCCGCGACGGTGAACGATCTGCTCCTCTCCGCCGAGTACATCCTCGCCGAGGGCAATGGTGAGGTGATCCTCTGCGAGCGTGGGGTTCGGACATTCGACACCCACACCAGAAACCTGCTCGACCTCACGGCTATTCCGGTCGTGAAATCGCTCTCGCACCTACCCATCATTGCCGATCCGAGCCACGGCACAGGGATTCGCGCAAAGGTGATCCCGATGGCGCGCGCCGCGATCGCCGCGGGCGCCGATGGCGTGATGGTGGAGGTTCACCCCGATCCCGAGCACGCTCTCTCCGATGGCGCCCAGTCGCTCTTCCCGGAGCAGTTCGCGGAGCTGATGAGCCAGATCCGCGTCATCGCGGCGGCGATCGGCCGCGATATGCCGTCGGCTCTGCTTCCCAAGAGCTCTGCGGAGCGGATCGCCTGAGCGTGGAGCGCAAGCCGCTCGGTGACTGGGGCGAGCGCTCCGCCGCCCAGTACCTGGAACGTCGCGGTTGGACCATTCTCGATCGCAAGTTCAGGGCAGGCAGGAAGGAGATCGACCTCGTCGCACGCCGCGGCGAGGTCGTGGCATTCGTGGAGGTGAAGACCCGCGTCGCACTCGGCTACGGGCATCCGTTCGAGTCGATCGGGCCCCGCAAGCGACGGCAGATCGCCAGCACCGCCCAGGCGTGGATCGACCGCTTCGGGGATGGTGATTCCATCTTCCGCTTCGATGCCGTTGCAGTCACCCGCTCGGCCACCGGCGGCCCCGAGATCGAGCACCTCGAGGATGCTTGGGGCTTGTGACCGGACCCTGGGGCGGCGCCCGGGAAGGGGTTATATTTCGTGATGCGGCCGAGCTCCACCGCGGCCGCTCGCAACTTTTCGGTTTCCACCCCGACGCTCCTGGCGTTCACATCAACGACCCTCTGATGTCCCGCACTGCTCTGGCCCGCGCGTACAGACCGCGTCGCTTCTCCGAAGTTGCGACGCAGGAACATGTCTCCGGGACGCTGCGGACCGCCGTCCAGCGGGGGCGGGTCGCCCATGCCTACCTGTTCTGCGGACCCCGGGGTGTCGGAAAGACCACGCTTGCGCGCGTCCTCGCGATGGCGCTCAACTGTCCGAACCGGGGCCCGGATGGTGAGCCGTGCGGAACGTGCGACTCGTGTGACCGGATCTGGTCCGGCCGCACGTCGCTCGATGTGATCGAGATCGACGCGGCCTCCAATCGCGGGGTGGACGACGCGCGTGACCTGCGCGAGCGGGCGATGTACGCGCCGTCCGAGCACGACCGGTTCAAGGTCTACATCATCGACGAGGCGCACATGCTGACGCGGGAAGCATGGAACGCGCTGCTCAAGATCCTGGAGGAGCCGCCGCCTCGCGTGATCTTCGTCTTCGCGACGACGGAGCCGCAGAAGATCCAGCAGGCCGCCCCGCCGATCCTCTCCAGATGCCAGCGCTTCGACTTCCATCGAATCGGCACTTCCGACCTCCTCGCGCGGATGCACGAAGTGCTCGCGGCCGAGGGAGTCGAAGCGGGCGACGACGTGCTCCTCCCCATCGCCCAGAAGGCCGACGGAGGGATGCGCGACGCACTCTCGCTCCTCGATCAGGTGCTTTCCTTCACCGAGGCGCGTCCCACGGGGGCCGACGTGAGGCGAGTGCTCGGCCTCGTCGAGGACGAGCTCTACCTCGACCTGGCCGATATCATCGCCGACCGGCAGCAGGCGGCGGTCTTCGACTTCGTCGCCGAGCTCCTGGCCAAGGGGTACGATCTGGCCGAGTTCTATCGGGGCCTCGCCGACTTCCTCCGCGCGCTCCTGATGATCAGGCTGAACGGGAACGTCGCCGAGATCCGGCCCGACCTCCGCGAACGGTACGAGGCGGCGGCGCAGCGCTTCGAACCCGGCGATCTCCTGCGGATGCTCTCCCAGGTCGCGGAGCTCGATGCGGACGGTCGCTTCCGGAAGAGCGGTCAGCAGCAGATCCTCGTCGAGCTGCTCCTGCTGCGCTTCGCCTTTCTCGATCGCACTGTCTCGATCGAGGAGGTGCTCGATGCCCTGGCGGGGCGGCCCGGCTCCCCCGACCCGCGCTCCGGATCAACGGGCGGCGGTGGCGGTGGCGGTGGGAAAAGGAGCGGAGGGAGCGGCGGAGGCAGCAGCGGAGACGCTCGCGGTAGCGGACCCCGAGGTTCCGCAGACGGCGAAAGCGCTCCCTCCGCGCCGGCTCGGCCGGAGGGCCGCGACGGCGCCGCCGGTCATTCCGGAGCCGCACCGAACCTCGCCGCCGGCGAGGGTCCTGCCCGGCCTGAGGAGGGTCGTTCTTCGGAGCCGCGCCCTTCCGACCAGGAGCGCGGTTCCCCGCCGGGGCCGGCCGCTTCCGCGGAAGATGCCGCCGAACTACCGGTGGCCGTCGCCACCGCCGAAGCCGAGCGTTCCGCGACCGTAGAAACCGCTCCTGCCCCGCAGCCCGCTCCGCGTCCGAAGGAAGGACCTCTGGAGCTGCCCGTCGTACGACGTGCCTGGCGCGCCCTTCTCGAGGAGGGGACGGCCACCGCCGGAATGGGCGTCATCCTGCGAGGTGCGGATCTTTCGGTGGCCAGCGCTCGCGCATTGAAGATCGGGCTGCCTCCCGGTTCTCCGGCTCTCGAACGGCTGAGCGATTCCGCGATGAAACGTCGGCTCGAGGAGGCGCTCGCCCGCCACCTCGGCTCTCCCTGACCGTGGAGTTCGTGCCGATGGACGGGGACGTCGGCGCGCCAGCGCAGCGCAGGATCACTGCGGAAGGAGCCCGCCACGAGCGGCTCCGCCGTCTCACATCCGAGGAACCGCTCCTCGACGCGGCGGTACAGGAATGGGACCTCGAACTCATTGAATGACAAGGCTGGCCGGTGGCTTGCGGTGCCTCCGCCGCGGCCGGTAGATTCCGGCTTTCCAGGCCTTTCCCCACTCTGCCGGACCGGGCGAGGTTTTGACCTCTACACGGCCGCGTAGGTGATACGTATGAGCAATAATTTTCAGCAGATCCTTCAGATGGGCCAACAGGTGCAGGCCCGTCTCTCCCAGTTGCAGGCCGAGCTCGGTCAGCGCACCGTCTCGTGCTCCAGCGGCGGCGGGATGGTGACGGTGACTGCCGACGGCCGCGGTAAGATTCGATCCATCGACATCGACAAGTCCGTCGTCGATCCCGAAGACGTGGACATGCTCGAGGATCTCGTCCTCGCCGCGGTCAACGAGGCGCAGAGTCGCGCCGGCGCCCTTTACGAAGAGGAGATGCGGAAGGTCTCGGGCGGCCTCTCCCTTCCGTTCCAGATCCCGGGGCTCTAGTGTCCTGCTGCCGCCACGCTCGTCGGCCAGTCGCGGCAGCGGCTGACGTCCAGCGCCGTCTGCCGGATGCTCGCGGACTTCTCCGGCCGCGAGTCGTGCCGGTCGCGCTGAGCCGCCGGCGCGATGACTGGTAGGGATACGGCAGAGGGGCCCTTGCTTCGATGTCGCTGATTGAGCGGCTGACCGACGAATTCGCTCGCCTCCCGGGCGTCGGTCGCAAGACCGCGCTCCGACTCACGTATCATATCCTTCGGGTGACGCCGCGGGATGCCCAGCGCCTCGCGGACGCGATCGTCTCGGTTTCCGAGAGAGTGCATCCGTGCGAGACGTGCGGAAACTTCACGGAGTCGAGCCCGTGCTCCATCTGCTCCAGCCAGCGCCGCGACCGGTCCATCATCTGCGTCGTGGAGGAGGGCTCCGACATAGGAGCCATTGAGGGTACGGGAGAATACCGGGGGCTGTATCACGTGCTCGGCGGCCGACTTTCCCCACTCGATGGAATCGGGCCAGCCGAGCTGAACGTCAAGGGCCTGCTCGACCGCGCCGGCGGTGGTTCCGAGGTCAGAGAAGTCGTCCTGGCGACGAACCCGAGCGTCGAGGGTGAAGCTACGGCTCTCTACCTGCACAAGCTGCTTTCGCCGCTGGGTCTGCGGGTGACGCGGATCGCCAGAGGGCTGCCGGTCGGCGGGGATCTCGAATACGCCGACGGCGTGACCATCGCCGAAGCACTTCAGCACCGCCGCGAGCTATGAAAGAGTCCAACCTTTCCTTCCCGGATCGATCCTGATGGAGACCTCTCGAATCGTCCGAACGGCGGGTGTCGGGCTGCTCGTTGCCGCCGCTGCGGCCGTGCTGGGAGCCCTTCTGGTCCGCGACCAGATAACGAGGCACCGCAGAGAGCTCTTCAGCCCTCACCCTCTGCGGCGGCTCGCCGCTCTGGGATACCTGGGAAGCGCGCCCGCTTCCATCGACCTCGTGCTGCTCCTGCGTGATTTCATCTCCTGGGAGACGCGGCCGCTGCTGAAGAAGCGCGCGACGGCGGTACTCGCTAAGATGGAGGAGGCCCTCGCCGGGCGAGCCCTGGAGGCCATCTGATGTCACAGCAGGCAGCGAGCTGGTCGTTCGAGGAGCACGATGCCCGTCGAATCGACCAGCTTCTTCATGCCTTCCTCCACGGGTCGGGCGCGCGCTGCGCTCTCCTGATCGATCGTACCGGACAGCTCATCACGATCGCGGGCGAGCGGCCGGCATTCGACTCGACAGCTTTCGCCTCGCTCGCCGCGGCGGACTTCTCGGCCAACGACCAGCTCGCCTCGATGATCGGCGAGCAGGAGTTCTCATCACTCTTCCACCAGGGCGAGAAGGAATCGATGTACCTGGCCGACGTGGCCAAGCGCATCATCCTGGTCGTCCTCTTCGACGACCGCGCCACTCTTGGAATGATCCGGATCAAAACGCGTGACGTCGTGCGGGAACTCGGCGGCGTCTTCGTCGAGCTCTTCAGCCGCGTCGCTTCCCCGTCCAGCGCGCGCCGACTGGAAACGGCCTGGGCGGACGAGGCCGAGAACGAGATCGATAGACTGTTTGGCAGCCGTTAGGGGGCGTATCCGATGTCGATGATCAACTACGCCTCGCGCGAGATCAACTGCAAGATCGTGTACTACGGACCCGGGCTCGGTGGCAAGACCACCAACATCGAGTACGTCTACGAACAGGTTGCACCCGATACCCGGGGCAAGCTCATCTCTCTCGCCACCGAGACCGAACGAACCCTGTTCTTCGACTTCCTTCCCGTCGACCTGGGGACGATACGCGGCTTCAAGACTCGTTTCCACCTGTACACGGTGCCCGGTCAGGTTTATTACAACGCCTCCAGAAAGCTCATCCTCAGAGGCGTCGACGGGGTCGTCTTCGTGGCCGACAGCCAGATCGAACGGAGCGACGCCAATGTCGAGGCGATGCACAACCTCTACGACAACCTCGCCGAGCAGGGGCTCGATCCGCGCAGGATGCCCTTCGTCATCCAGTACAACAAGCGAGATCTGCCGAATGCGGCACCCGTCACCGAGCTGGAGCAGACATTGAATCCAACCGGCGTTCCTTTCTTCGAGGCGGTCGCGACCCGTGGAACAGGCGTTTTCGACACCTTGAAGGCCGTCAGCAAACAGGTAATAAAGCAGCTCAGTTGACCACAGATCTCATCCGTATCGCGGCCGCAGGGCGGAGGCGGCCTTGAACCTCCCGAACCTGATCACCGTCGGACGTATCGTCCTCGCGGTTCTCGTCGTGCCGCTACTCTTCGTGGATCAGTTCGGAATACGGCTCCTCGCGTTCTTCGTCTTCGTCGCCGCGGGGCTCTCGGATCTCTGGGACGGACATCTCGCACGTTCCCGCAACCTCATCACGGATCTCGGCAAGCTCCTCGACCCCGTTGCCGACAAGGTCCTGCTGGTCACCACCTTCGTCCCCTTCTATATCCTCTCCCACGGCGCGGAGTCCGGCGGTCCATTTCCCTGGTTCGGCGGAGTCTTCCCGCTGTGGATACTCCTCGTGATCTTCGGCCGTGAGCTCTTCATCACTGTCTTCCGCGCCTACGCGGCGCGACGCGGAGTCGTCATCGCGGCCGGGCCCGCCGGTAAGTACAAGACGGTCTGCCAGAACATCTTCATCGGTGCGGCGATCCTCTGGTACGCGCTTCAATCGGCCGCCGCCGACTACGGGTGGGACGGATCGTTCTGGGAGCTCTGGCAGACGATCCATTTCGGGTTCACGGTGATCGTCCTGTCCATAGCGGTCGTGCTGACCCTCTACTCCCTGTTCGTTTATCTCTGGGGCTACAGATCCGTCGTCACGGCGGACGGAAGCATGGGCTGAAGAGACATCGCACCCTGTCATAATGGCGGGGTTGCATGGCACCTGGCTTGCACCGACGCCAGGGCAATCGCCCGCACCGCCAGCGACTTTTCGGCGGTTGATCAGCCGTCAGTTCAGAACAATGAAATCCGAATTTTTCGATCAGAACGGCTCCGAGGCGCGCGCCGGCGACTCGGAAGAGGCCCGCGAGTTACGCGGGGCCGACCCCGATGAGGCTGCCGGGGACGAGCAGGGGAGTGAAGGGGCTGCCGGAGACCCGAACGAGGAGGTCGAGGCACTGCGCGATCGCTACCTGAGGCTTGCGGCGGAGTTCGACAACTTCCGCAAGCGAACCGATCGTGAGCGTCTCGAGGGCCGCGATCGGTCGCAGGCTCAACTCGTGGAGAAGCTGCTGGAGCCCCTGGACGACCTGCAGCGGGTCGCGCAGTTCGCCCCGGAGAGCACGACCGTCGACGCGCTGCTCGAGGGCGTCAGGATGGTTGAGCGCAAGCTCGTCAGGGCGCTGGAGGGCGCGGGGCTCGAGCCGCTCGATGCGCACGGGAAGCGATTCGATCCGGAGGTCCACGAGGCGCTCATGATGACACCTACGGAAAAGCCGGATGAAGACGAGACCGTCGGAGAGGTGTTTCAGTCAGGCTATCGCTTTCGCGGCTCACTGCTCAGGCCGGCCAGAGTCCAGGTACGGCAACACGGCGGATAGCCGATGATCCGCAGCACCTCCCGGATATGGAGGACACGGTCTAGAGTTCATGGCAACCGCGACTAAAGACTTCTACAGGATTCTCGGCGTCGCAGAAAACGCGAGCGCCGACGAGATCAAGAAGGCCTACCGTAAGCTGGCGAAGCAGTACCATCCCGACGCGAATCCGAACGACGCAGGGGCGGCGGACCGCTTCAAGGAGGTCTCTGAGGCCTACGCGGTCCTTTCGGACGAGGCCAAGCGGAAGCAGTACGACCAGGTTCGCAAGTTCGGCGGGTTCGGCGGCTTCCGGCCGGGTGGCGGTGGGCCCGGCACGGGCGGAGCAGCCGGCCAGACGGAGACGTTCTCGTTCGAGGATCTCGGGGGGTTGGGCGGGCTCGGCGACATCTTCGGCTCGATCTTCGATTTCGGCCGCAAGAAGGGCGCGGGCGGGCGAGCGCAGGCTGCCCAGCGTGGGCAGAACGTGGAGTATGCCGTCGAGGTCCCCTTCGAGACGGCCGCCCGTGGGGGCAAGATCTCGATCACCGTTCCCGTTTCAGAGCCGTGTGGTTCCTGTGGCGGCAACGGAGCCGCTCCCGGTACGACGCCGACCACATGCCCCGAATGCAAGGGGAGCGGCTCCGTCGTCTTCGGCCAGGGTGGCTTCGCGGTCAGCCGGCCATGCCCCGCGTGCTACGGCCGAGGGAGTATTCCGACGACGCCCTGCCCGACCTGTCAGGGTCAGGGTCAGGTCCGAACACAGCGCCAGCTCCAGGTGACGGTGCCGGCCGGTGTCGATACCGGGTCGAAGCTGCGGATCCCCGAGCAGGGCGAGACCGGTCCTGGCGGCGGCACTCGCGGCGATCTGATTCTTTCCTTCCGTGTGAAGCCGCACCGCTTCTTCTCCCGGGACGGCTTGGACATCAACTGCACCGTGCCGATCAACATCGCGCAGGCGACACTCGGTTCGAAGCTTCGTGTGCGGACCGTCGACGGAAAGCACGTCGTCCTTCGCGTTCCACCAGCCACGCAGTCGGGAACACGGTTCCGCATCCGCGGACATGGGATCGAAAAGGGTGGGCGTAAGGGGGATCAGTTCGTGCGTGTCGAGGTTCGTGTCCCCGAGCAACTCGATCCGGACGAGGAGACGCTGCTCAAGGACTTCGCTCGGGTGGCGGATCTGAAATATTGAACGGGTACATCGGCAGCGCCGGACCTCCGTTCCGGGGCATGCGGCGGCTCTTCAGTCGAGTCGGAACTCAGCGGGGGCGGTAAAGGGGTCGGAGATGAGCAGAGTGTTCAGTGACGGCGACTTGTTGAGCTGGGAAGTGTATACATCGGGAGGCAGATTCGGCCTGCCGGATAGGCCGAAGATCATCTTCCACTGCCTCAGCGATCCCGACCGACGCTCCCGCTGGATCCAGCACGAGGGCGACGATGCCTCGGCCGCCGGGGAGCTGTTGCAGCTCGACACCGACGTCCTGCGAGGGCTCCTGGGCCGGTCACGGGAGCTCGATTAGCCGCTCAGTCGTTCCGCGCGATGCGCCCCCCGCCCAGCACCGAATCACCCCTGAAGACCACGGCCGACTGACCCGGAGCGACAGCGCGCTGCGGCTCCTCGAAACGGAATCGGATGCTGTCTCCGTCGCCTGCGAGGACGTGAGCGGGCGCCGCCACGGCACGGTGTCGGATCTGAAGCTCGACCTCGTCTCCTTCGCGGGGAGGCTGCCCGAACCAGTTCAGCTCTCCGACCTCCAGCTCGTCGCGGAAGATCTCGTCGAAGTCTCCGACGATCACCTCTCTCGTTTCCGGCCGGGCGCCGATCACATACAGCCGTCTGCCGTGCCCCCCACCGATTCCTCGTCGCTGCCCGATCGTGTAGCGGGCGTACCCTTCGTGCTCTCCGATCGTCTCGCCCGTGCTGCTGACCAGTGGGCCGGGGGCGAGCGAAGGGTGGTCGGCCCCAAGGCGATCCTCGAGCACATCGACGTAGTTCCCCGTCGGAACGAAGCAGATCTCCTGGCTCTCTGGTTTGTCTGCGGTCCGGAGTCCCAGTGCGCGGGCACGTTCGCGGACTTCAGGCTTCGTCAACGCGCCGAGGGGAAAGAGCAGCTTGGGCAGCAGCTCGGGCGGTAGTCCCCAGAGGAAGTAGGCCTGGTCCTTTTCCCGGTCTATGCCCCGACGCAGCACTGGATCCCCGGCTTCGCCGACACCCATGCGTGCATAGTGGCCGGTGGCGATCGCGTCGCAGCCGAGCATCTCTCCACGCTTCAGGAGGTCGCGGAACTTCGTGTTGCCGTTGCACCGGACGCATGGATTGGGCGTACGGCCGGCCGCGTACTCGCTCACGAAATCGTCGATGACGTCGCGGGTGAAATCGCGCTCGACGTCGAAGACGTAGTGCGGGATCCCGAGCCGGTCGGCGACCGACCGCGCGTCCATGATTCCGTCCAGCCCGCAGCACGTCTGCGACGGACCTTCGACTTCCGAGTAGCAGAAGGTCTTCATCGTGACGCCGATTACGCGATGGCCCTGCTCGACGAGCAGAGCCGCCGCCACCGAGGAATCGACTCCTCCGGACATCGCAACGAGTACGGTGCGCTTTTCCTGCATCCCTCATCTCCAATACGGCCGACGGGCGGGCCGCCGTGCCGCTATGCGTTGGCATCGATCCCCGGCCGCGGCCGGTTCGTGACTCCGGCGGCTATACCCCGGAGGTCGAACGAAGTCTCTCCATCAGCGGCGGGAATGCCGCTATCACCGCATCGATCTGCCCTTCGGTCGTCTCCCGACCGAGCGAAAACCGGACGGAAGGGCCGGCGATGTCCGCCGACAGCCCCATCGTGGTGAGCACGTGCGAAGGGTTCACGCCCCCGCTCGAGCAGGCCGAGCCCGACGAAACGGCGATGCCCTCGAGGTCGAGCATCACCAGGAGCATCTCGCTGTTGGCACCCGGGACGGAGACGTTCAGAATGGTCGGCAGCCGCTCGGCGCCCGCTGCGTTCACGACGAGGTCCGGAACGCGCTCGACGAGCGCCGCCTGCAGTCGATCGCGCAACACAGTGAGCCTGCTGCACTGGGCCTTGCGTTCCCGCATCGCGAGCTCAGCCGCGACGGAGAATCCCACCGCCCCCGCGACGTCCTCCGTCCCCGCTCGGAGTCCCCGTTCGTGGCCACCACCATGGATCAGGGGTGCCAACCGCGTGCCCTTCCTGACGAACAGAGCACCCGTGCCCTTCGGCCCGCCGATCTTGTGTGCGCTCATCGAGAGCAGGTCGACCGGGGTCTCGTCCATACGAACGTCCAGCTTCCCGAACGCCTGTACCGCGTCGCTGTGGAAGACCACGCCGGCCTCTACGCAGCGCTGCGCCAGTGATCCGATCGGCTGAATGGTTCCGACCTCGTTGTTGGCCCACATGACGGAGACGACGGCGAGCGAGGGAGACAGGACGTCCGTCAGCGCCTCCTGATCCACCACGCCGTCCGCATCGACCGGCAGCAGGTGCAGTGGAGCTCCCTCCGCCTCGGCCGCCTTCGCCGCCATCAGTACGGCGCGGTGCTCGATCGCGGAGCACACCACCCCACCGCCACGCATCTCCCTGGATCTTCCGAGAACGGCCAGGTTGTCGGCTTCCGTGCCACCCCGGGTGAAGACGATTTCCATCGGGCGCGCACCCAGCAGGGATGCGATTTTCCCGCGCGCCTCCTCCAGCTTCAGCTTCGCGTCGCGCCCCCAGCGGTGAACGCTCGAGGCATTGCCGAACGTCTCCCCGAGAAAGGGGAGCATCGCCTCACGCACCTCGGCTCGGACCGGGGTCGTGGCGGCGTAATCGAGATAAACTGGCTCCATCGGCAATCTCCGGGTAGTGCGAACAGATCCTCTGTAGTAACCTCTTGCGCGACGTGGGTTTCCCACGGTTCCGGCAACGCCGCCGTCATTCCGTCGAAGAGATCGTCCCGCTGGGGCACCACGGTTGAGCAACGGTCAGGCGCGCACTAGATTATGCTTGCCCACGCGTCACCGCCTCCCCGGCTGCACCCCACGCAATGGACCATCCCGAGAAGTTCCGAACAACGGTGCACGGCACCGTCTTCGGCCACCGTTCGACCCATCTGGCGGATCTCGTCGCTGGCGATCGGCTGCTGCTGATCCCCGATCCGCCGGGAGAGGACGATCCAGCGGTCTGGGTACACCTGCCGGAAGGGGATCCGGTCGGTCATCTGCCGCCCGAGATCAACGCCTGGCTCGCGCCCTGGATGATGCGCGGGGGCGCCGCCTCGGCGACGACGGTTCGCGTGAGCGGAACCGACACGCCGAGTTGGAAGCGCTTGCTGATCGAGGTGGCCTGCAGGGTTCCCGCCCCACGCGCCTGAACCGCTTCAGATACTTCGCACCTCGAGTCCCACGACATCGTCGATCCGCACCGTCTCGACGGTGTGGAAGGGCTCGCCGAATTCGGTGCGAATGAGGGCCCCGTAACGCGCCGCGTGCATCCGGACCTGATCGTACAGCGTGCGCTCGCCGCCGGGGAATACCTCGCCGCCCCACGTACGACCGTCGAACTGTGACGCGTAACAGCGGATCGCCTCCATCTTCGTCTCGATCTGCTCGGTGATGTCCACGACGAAGGTGGGCTTCACCGGATCTTCCCGATACGTGAGGCTGTAGAGCAGCTTGTGCGGTCGGTGGGGTTCTCCGGGGAGCGGCAGCTTGCCGAGACCGGACAGGAAGCAGGCGTCGTACGTGAGCTGGGATGCGATGCGGTGGTCCGGGTGGCGGCCGGTGGGGTAGGGCAGGATGACGACCCGGGGGCGGAACGCTCGGATCAGGCGGGCGACGATCAGACGTGTCTCGGGCGTATTCTCGAGGCCGGCATCGGGCAGCCCGGCGCTTCGACGGGCCGTGACGCCGAGAACGGCTGCTGCTGCGGCGGCCTCCTCTCCTCGCGTATCGGCGCTTCCCGAGGTGCCCATCTCCCCGGCAGTGAGGTCGAGGATCCCCGTCCGATGCCCCTGCGCGGCGGAGCGGGCCAGTGTACCGCCGCAGAGGAGCTCCGCGTCGTCGCGGTGCGCCGCCACGGCCAGAAGGTCTACCGGTGGCGCGATCGCGTCCAGCTGTTCACTTCTGTCAGTCATGCCTCGTGGTGGTTCTGGGACTCCGACGGCCGACAATATGCCTCCGCGTCGACCGCGCGACCAGCCGCTTCACCGGTCACTCGTAGCGCAGCGCCTCGACCGGATCCAGGCGGGCGGCCTTGTTGGCCGGGTAGAGGCCGAAGCCTATTCCCGAAACGGCGGAGACGCCGAGTGCCGCCGCGACGGACCAGAGGGGTACCGAGGCCGGGATGGGAGTCAGCGCGCTCAGCAGCATTGCCCCACCGCCGCCCACGAGAATCCCGATCGCGCCGCCGATCACCGTCACGGTCATCGACTCGACGAGGAACTGCCAGAGGATCTCCCGGCGGGTCGCGCCCAGGGCCTTTCTCACGCCGATCTCGCGTGTCCTCTCGGTGACTGAGATCATCATGATCGCCACGACTCCCACTCCACCGACCAGCAGGCCGATCGACGAGAGCACCAGCATCACGAGGAAGAAGATTCCCGTCACCTGATTGAACAGGTCGGCGAGCGCCTCCTGACGAACGAGGGCGAAGTCGTTCTCGTCGGCCGGCCGCAGGCCGCGGCTCGAGCGGAGCGCCGAAGTCACCTGATCGAGAGCCTGGGCCTGCGTGGAGGATCGGCTCGGCACCACGAGAAGAGAGTACCAGTCTCGATTCGCCCCCAACCGGCGGATGGCGGTGCTGGCCGGAACAGTCACCGCGTTGGGCATCAGTCCCGAGAAGATGTTCGCAGGCTCACGGAACACCCCGATGACCTCGAACAGCTCGCCCCGCAGGCGCACGCGTTCGCCGACCGGGTTCCTCGCCCCGAACAGCGCTTCGGAAGTGTTCTCGCTGAGAACCGCGACCTGTGCGGCCCCAGCTTCCTCGGCCGGCAGAAAGTTGCGGCCGACGATGAACTCGCCCCGGGAGTACTCCGGCCACAGGTGACCCCGTCCGCGAACGTCGACCGATGACAGGGCCGTCGATTCGTGGCGCAGCTCGCCAGACGCGGAAACCGCCGGCGTAACCGACTGGATCGACGGCAGAGCCGCGATGAGGGCGCCCTCTTCCGGCGTGATCCGCGGCTTCCCCTCCCATGGGTCCGCCTGCGAGCCGTCGTTGACGAACCGCACCTGAGTCTGATCGAACCGCTCGACGATGAAGTTGTCGGGACCGAGGGCGCTCAGCTCCGCCATCACCGTGCTTCGGATGCCGACGATCATTCCCGCCATCGCCATGACGGTCGCTACACCGATCACGATGCCGAGTATCGTAAGCGCAGCGCGGACACGGTTGGATCTCAGCGACTCGATCGCGAGGCCGACGCCCTCCAGTACGCTTCCCCCGTTCATCGTCGAACCTCATTCATGGCGTAACGCCTCGATCGGGTCCAGGCCAGCCGCTCGATACGCGGGATACGCGCCCGCGGCCAGGCCCACCCCAACGCCCAGAAAGAGGCCGAGCGCGACGGCCCACGGCGCGAGCGACGCGGGAAGAGGAGACAGGGCCGCCACGAGTGCCGCCAGCCCAGCGCCCAGGCCGATTCCGATGAGGCCTCCGAGCCCCGAGAGCGTCCCCGCCTCGATCAGGAACTGCCGCACGATGTCCCTTCGGCGGGCACCGAGAGACTTTCGCAGGCCGATCTCCCGGGTCCGCTCGGTCACCGAGACGAGCATGATGTTCATGATCACGATCGCACCCACCACGAGTGAAATCCCCACCAGCCCGGGAAGCGCCACGAACATGATCTGCGAGACGCGCGTCCAGAAGGCGAGAGACGCCTCGGCGGTCTCGATCTCGAAGTTGTTCGGCTCGTTCGGCAACAGTTGGTTCCGGATGCGCATCCAGCCTTCGATCTCGACCATCGCCGCCGGCAGGTATCGGGCATCGGGAACCTGGTAGGTGACCTCGTCGAGGATGTTCCGATTGTTGACGAAGCCATTCAGCCGAGAAGTGGCCGGGGCGATCACCTGCGCGTCCATCGACATGCCGAAGAGGCTCCCCTGTCGCTCGAGGACGCCGATTACCTGATAGCTGAATCCCTGGATCCGGATCGTCTTTCCGAGAGGATTGGTGTCCTCGAAGAGCCGATCGGCGACGTCGCGGCCGATCACTGCTACAGGGGCGCTCGAATCGTCCTCCTGCTGCTGGAAGGCGCGGCCCTGTTCCACGTTCATCGAGCGCACGCGGAAGTAGGAGGCGCTGGCGCCGGTGATCCGAACGCCGTCGATCGAGCGGCCATCGGGACCATCGACACGACCGCCACGAGTCGAGCTGATCGCAATGACGCCTGGCGTTTCGATGCGCTCGGCGAGCCACTCCGCATCCTCGAACTGAAGGGAAGGCCGCTGCCGCAGCTGCCGACGAAAATCGGGATCGCCACTGATCTGCACCGACGGCGTCCGCCGCACCATGACGCTGTTGACGCCGAAGATCCGACCGGCAAACTCCTCTTCCATGTAGACGTCCATCCCCTGGATCAGGGTGATGACGGCAATGAGGAAGGTAACGCCGACCACCGTTCCCAGGATGGTGAAAAAGGAGCGCAACTTGTGCGCTCCGATCATCTCGAGGGCGGTCCGAACGGCCTCCCCGAGCTTCATCCGGAGGAGCCTTCCGGAACGTGGGAGAGGCGCGTCGGGACTTGGGGCTCATCCGAGGCGATCAGGCCGTCCCTGAGCGTCACGACCCGCTCCGCGCGCGCGGCGATATCCCGTTCGTGGGTGACCATCACGATCGTCTGCCCCTCGTCGTGCAGCTGATCGAAGAGCAGCATGATTTCCTCGGAGGTTCCCGAATCGAGGTTCCCGGTCGGCTCGTCGGCGAGGAGGATCGAGGGGTGGGTGACGAGGGCTCGAGCGATCGCCACACGCTGTCGCTGCCCCCCGGACAGCTCGTTCGGCCGGTGCTCCATGCGGTCACCCAGATCCACGGCTCTGAGGGCCGCGGCGGCGCGCTCCTCGCGCTCGTCACGTGACACTCCGGCGTAGATCAGCGGGAGCGCGACATTGCCCAGCGCGGTCGCGCGCGGAAGCAGATTGAACGTCTGGAAGACGAAGCCGATCTCGCGGTTCCGCACCTGCGCCAGCTGGTCGTCGGTGAGTCCGGAAACCGGCTGTCCATTCAGCCAGTACTCGCCCGCGGTCGGCGAATCGAGGCAGCCGATCAGGTTCATCAGCGTGCTCTTGCCCGATCCGGATGGACCCATGACGGCCACGTACTCGTTCTTCCGGATCGCCAGATCCACTCCGCGCAACGCCCTGACGGTTTCCGCCCCGAGACGATAGTGCCGCTCCAGCGCTCGCGTCTCGATGACAAGCGGTGATTCCGAGTTTGCTCGTCCTGGCTCGGTCCAGGAGATCATGATCCTTCTGCCGGAGGTCCCGTGGTGCCGGTCACGCGAACGGTCCGTCCCGGCTCCAGCTCCCGAACCGCGGCGTACGGCCCCGATACCACGATCTCTCCGCCCGCGAGACCGGTCATCACCTCGAAGTACCAGTCTCCGACGATGCCGACCTCTACCGGTACCCAGGCAGGCTCCCCGTTGCGGAGGACGAACACCCCTTCGACTTCCTCCGTCTCGCCCTGCGGCTGACTGGCCGCCGCGCTCTCGGAATCAGCGGTGAAGCGGAGGCCGTCCGCATCCCGCACCGTCACCGAAATGATCGGAACGGCCAGCACCGCGGTCCGCGTGGCCGTTACGATTTCGGCAGTCGCCGTAAGATCGGGTCGCAGGTCGGACGGCGCATCGTTCAGGGTGACGATCACCTCGAAGTCGATCGCCTGCGTCGGCTGGCCGGAGGCGTAGCTCTGAGCGCCCGGCGCAGTGACCGCGCTGTTCGCGATTCGGGTGACCGTCCCGCCAAAAACCTTGTTTGGATACGCGTCGACCCGGATCTCGGCGAAGTCGCCGAGTTCGATAGCGGGGATATCGGTTTCGCCGACGCGAACGCGTGCTTCCATCTCGGACAGGTCGGCGACGGTAAGCAGCAGAGATCCCGCGTTGTTCATCGTCCCCACGACCGCCGTCTCGCCCGCCTCGATGTTGAGCCGCGTGACATAGCCGCTCATGGGAGCCGAGATCGTCGTCTTCCGAAGCTGCTCCTCGGCCTCGGAGAGCCCCGCCTGCGCCTGAGCGACGCCGAACTCCGCGGCTTCCAGCTGCGCCTCCGTTACCATGACCTCGGTCCGCGCCTGCTCCAGCTCCGCCGAGGAGATGAGGTTCTCCGCCCGGGCGAGTCTCTCTGCACGGTTCAGATCGCCTTCCGCCCTGAGGAAGCTCGCACGCGCCTGAGCAGCCTGCGCGCGCGCTTGTGCGACCGCGGCGGTCGCCCTTCGGACGTTGGCTTCAAAACTGGTCGGGTCGATGCGCAGTAACACGGCACCCTGCTCGACCCACTGGCCTTCCTCGACGAACAGGTCGGTCACCCGGCCAGAGATGTCGGCGGAGATGTCGACGCTACGTTTGGGCTGTACGTAACCGCTGGCGGTGACGGTGGAGACCAGATCTCGCCGCGTCACCGTCTCGGTCCGAATCTCGAGCCCTCGATCCCTCTGATTCGCGACGGCGAGTCCCGCGATACTGAGCAGGATCACGACGGCGACGCCGCCGACCAGAAGCTTTTTCGACTTGGTCATTTGGTCTGAGCTTCACACGGGTCGCACCTCTGGCGAGTCCCGGCGATCGACTGTTGGGTGAACGTCCTCGTCATACCCGCTGTGCGAGCACCTGTTCTGGGCCCTGCCGCACCGCAACCGGCGGCGGCCCGGCCGTCGCAAGGAAGTACCCACAAGCGGCGCCGAACGCTTGCTGGCCCCGGTATCGCCGAGGCCGGCTTGCCGTTCACGCGGCGGAGCCCTCTCGTTGCGCCGACGATGGCGGATCATCTGCCGCGCTGGTGTCCGGCTCTACGGACTCAACAACGGCGAAGTTTCAGCGTTGACGGGAGGGGCTGGCGGTACTCGGGAGCTCGCGGCGGGCGTCGACTTCACCTGTGGCGCGGTATTCGGGAGGCAGGCGCTCGTCGGCGGCCGCATGCACCGACCGGTCCAGCGCCGGTCGTCCGCTGCGGCGTCCGTCTCAGACGCTGCGGTTGGCCGCTAGCAGGCGCTCGGGGAGCGGTTCGACGGCATTCACGAGAGCCGCGTCCGCGGCAGCGCCGGCTTCAACCTCGTCCAGCAGTTCGGGGTGGAGCAGGGCGGTGCTGGCGATGACGAGCACGATGTATCCGCCGACGAGCACGGCCGCCGCCGCCGCCCGAGAATGCCGCGGTTCGAGCGCATGAACACCCACGGCCACCGCGGCCATCATCCAGATGATGAAGGGGTCGATCGAAAAGAGCGTCGCCGTAAATAGGTTCTGAGCCTCCGCGGGATCGAAGAAGGCCGTCACGCTGAGGGAACCCGACGTTGCGCCGGTACCGAGCCTGACCGCGACCGCGATCAGCGTCCCGAGGGCGGGAATCAGCATCCCGTGTGCGGCGAGCGACAGATACTCGCGAAACCCCGTATGTCCGTTGCCGAGAATGGTGAAGAGTAGGGTGAGGATGCCGGCCAGGGTGAACGCGAGAAGCGGGTGGGTGGCGATGGTCGCGAGAACTCCCATACCCCGTCCCCAGCGGGCGACCGATTCGGGCGACGAGGTGATCTGAACCGGGTCACCACGACGGGAGACCGGTTCCTGCATCGATGCCGTAAACACTTCGTCGGGCATCAGGGCCACGCTCACGAGAGCGACGACTGTCGAGACCAGAAGGACGTCGAGCCAGGGACCACGGTCACGAAGCGCGAGCGCCAGACGCGATGGGGCGAGGTATGTATCACGGAGTCTGGAACGGAAGCCGTCGCCAAGCTGCGGGTCGATCGCCACTGCCTTCAGGTGTGCGGGTCATGAAATTCGGACGGCAGGGCCTTTCGAATCACCGCGGGATCTCGGTCCGCACCGCGAGATAGCTACGGTCCGGGATCTCTACCTGGATCACGCGGCCCAGAGCATCGACCCACACGTTTCGGGCCTCGCCCCCTTCCGGCTCGACGACGAGGCGATAAAGCGTTACCGCATTGCCGTCGATCGTCAGTTGCTCCTCACCCCGGTCGGTAACCTGCGCCATCACCTGCCGATTTTCACGGGGGATCAGGATCGGCACCCGGCCGTCGCGCGTCCGGCGCGCCAGGAAGTAGTAGTGATGCGCAATCCCCTCATCGAGGACCGTCGCGCCCGAACTCGCGACGTATTCCCTCAGCTGCTCCCCCGCAGGGGTCACGATCCTCGCGCTGAACCTGCCGCTGCCCACGTTGCCGACGATCCGACGCGGGGCGTCACCCCCCACCGAGACCTCGTACGTGACCGGGTCAGCCTGGAAGCCCGACGAACGAAGGCGCGAGTTCAGGTCGAGCGTGCCCGAAGGCAACAGAACCTGTACCCGACCCACCGCGACGAACTCCGAGCTCGCCCCGACTCCGGTCTGGCGGATCGTGAACTCCTCGGAACCCACCTGGCGGCCGTTCACGGTGATCCGGAACGTGCCCGAATCCTCCGCACCAGTCTGGGCGATCAGTGGTGCCGAGAAGCCGAACAGTGCGCATAAGACGGTGGTCAGGATCGGTGCTGTTCGTAATTTCATGTGTCTCGTTCTTCGAGAGCTGGAAGTCCTCACGTCCCCCGGAGGGCGTATCGCTTCCATTCGGATGACGTCCGATGTTGGTGTACCCTTCCGGGATTGGCTTAGTTTCGTCGCAGCCCGAGCGGCCGTGCCGTCAGTCGCCTTCTTCGAACACGCGGTTCCGGATCTTTTCGTACACGTACTCGTACAAACGCCGGCCCTTTTCCGCCGCTCCCAGCGTCGGCTGACCGAGCGACCCCGGCGACCCGGTCGGAATCCGGGGCAACCTTCGCAGCGTCGAGATCGAGCGGTTTTCGGGAACGAAGTCCGAGGCCCGCTCCATCCGGACGAGTTCGGGGTAGAGATGGAGCATGAGCGATGTCAGCATCTCACCCCCGTGCTCCGGGCCCGACTCTCCCTCCAGAATCGCGGACAGGTCGATGTTCAGGACTTCGAATACTCGAACTCGAGCGACGGCGGTCGTCACCGTCGCGGCCGCCTCCACGTGAGCGTCGAAGTTGTGGACGGTCAGCAGGATGAACTCGCGTACGCCTTCGTCTTCCCAGCTTGCGAGGAGGTCGTTCAGTACCGCGTGAAAGGTCTTTTCGCGCAAGGTTGCGCGCCCCGCAAAGTTCCCCTCCACCGGAACGTTCACGCCGTATGCGAGCGTCGGCGCTCGGAGGACCTGGAAGTCCGTCGAGAGCTGTTCGGCGAACTTCTCGGCTACGAGGGTCGCGGCACCGAGCGGGAGATGAGGGCCGTACTGATCGCACGCCCCGATCGGCACCAGGAGGCGTGGATCGCGTTCGATCCGGGCTCGAACCTGGGTCGAAGTGAGCGTCGTGAGCAGCAGCGAGCCGGCCGCGGGTTCCATGGCTGAACGGGATCGGGGGAAGGACACGCTGTCGCCGAGGCAAGCCGTGGACCAGTCCGGGGAGGACCGGCGGCCGGGCGCCGGCTGGATGGGCGCCTGGGTCGCCGTGCTGACCCTGGCCCTGTGGTTGTCTCAGCTCACGCCAATCTGGCTGGGATTGCTCGCTCTCGGAAGCGGCTGCTGGACGGCACACGTCGTCCGCCGTCCGGGCAACCTGAAGCTCTTCGCCGCCACCCTTCTCTGGCTGAGCGTCGGAATCGCGGGAGGGGTGCAGTACCGGCTGGCGGAAGTCGTCGGCGAGTGGAGCCAGCTCCAACTGAGGGTGGAGGAGAGTGCGGCGGATGCGCTCGGGCAGGCGCTCGACGACCTCGTCGAATCAGGTGAGCTGGCGGTCGAAGGAGCGGCTGAAGCGGCGGAAATGCACGGTAATGCGGCCGCTCCGCCGGAGCTCTTCACCCGGCTGGACGCTCTGCAGCGTTCGATCGGCGTCTCGGCGATCGCGCTCTTCGCTCCGGACGGCTCGACGATAGCCTGGGCGGGCGAGCACCGCGGCGGTGTTCCGATGGCCGCCCGTCGTGGGGAACAGAACTATCTGTTTCACGAGGGTCCTCTATTCAGCTACCTCTATTTCGTTCGACCTCTACCGGATGGCGTCACGGCGACGGCGGCCTTCCTCCTGGAGGCCGGAATCGACGTCGGCGAGGGGATAGTTCCCTTCGCGGAACGCTTCGAGCGCCGGTACGGCACCCGGCCCCGTTTCTGGATCCCCGAGCGCGCTCGCGCCGAGGCGGTATGGGACTGGATCACCGATGCCGACGGATCGATCCTCAGCGTCAGCTTCGCCGAGCTCACGCAGCAACACTGGTGGGAGCGGGTAGTCGAAAATGGCCGGCGCGGCGCTGGTCTGGTAGGGCTGCTCGCGCTGCTCGCGGTGAGCGTGACGTGGTATCGAACACGAATGGAGGGCTCGGGCGTTCCCGTGCTGGTCGGGACCGCCGCCTTCCTGATCGCGCCGCTGGGGAGGCTGATCGGAGCCGACGTCCTCTTCTCCCCCCTCCAGTTCGTGCTGCCCGGTCCGCTCGACATCACCCTCGGGACCCTGCTCGTGCTGCTGATCGGGCTGGCGCTGTGGCTGCTCACGCATTCCGAAGGTCCGCCACGGCCCCGCGTGTCGCCTTGGGTCTGGCTGCCGCTTCTCCTCGTGATCTTTCCGCTCGGCGTGAGCATCGCCGACCGTTCCGCGGCGGACGGCCTCCTCGCCGCTAATTCCGCCGGGGGGTTCTCGGTCCAGCTTGCGACGGCGCTGCTGATCGCCGTGCCGCTCTACCTCGTCGTCCGGTATGCCGGCGGAGCCAGGGTGACGCCCCGTCGGGAACCGCTCGCGCGAGTGATCGGCTACGCTGGGCCCGCCCTTCTCGGCATCGGTATCGTCGTTCTCTGGCGGCCGGAGATGCCGCTCCCCGCGTACGCGGCCGCGGTCTGGGCGATCCCCGCCGCGCTCCTGATCGCCACCGGCGCCACTGGCGGCGGCTCCCTTCGGCAGTGGGTGATCGCCGGCTGGCTCGCGGGTACTGTCTCGCTGGCTTTCCTCTGGCCGCTTCACGTCCGCGCCGAGCTGGCCCGAGCCGAGCGCGAGATCGAGCTGCTCGGTACCGAAGCCGATCCTTTCCTCGACTTCCTGCTGCGGCAGTTCGCCGAACAGGCGGCGGCGCTGGCGAGTGAGGGAGAGACCGGCGTGAACCTGCTCTACCACAGCTGGGTCGGAAGCGGCCTCGCCCGGGAGGGCTACGAGGCCCGCATCGGGCTCTGGGACCAAGAAGGCCTCTCCGCCGAGCTGAACCTCAGCGAGATGACACAGCTCACGGAGCCGGTCGTCGAGGAGATCCTGGGCACCGCCGGCGCGCCCGTCGTCCGCCATTACGCCGGGCGCCAGGAGCTGCACTACCTGCTCTCGGTCCCCCTCGGCGGCGGTCGCCTGGTATCGGTCGCCGTCCCACCGCGGCGCAGGGTCGCCTGGGCGACGCCGCTCGCGCGCTTCCTCGACCCCCAGCAGGAGGCCGAGGCCGCGGCCCGGGGCGAGACGCTCTATCTCGTGCCGGTGGAGCCTGGGGCCCCCGCTGCCGATCACACCGATGCGCCGATGGGACCCGACACCGTCCATTGGATCCGCACGGATCAGGGCTGGCGAAGTGAGGCACTCGTCGAAATGCCGGAGGGGCCTGTCCACGCGCACCTCGTCGTCGAGTCTCCCGGGACTCCGCTCCTGCTGACGAGGGCCATTCTCGTTCAGGCTGCCATCCTGCTCGCCTTCGTGCTGCTGTGGCTGACGGCGAGGATGATCTGCCGCGAGCTTTCGACCGTGCCCTTCCTGCGGGCGACATGGCTCCGCTCTTTCCGGGGGCGCCTCTCTCTCGCGCTCTTCGTCTTCTTCCTCCTGCCGACGCTCGTTTTCGGAGCGGTGTCCTATGGCGCCGTCGCCAGAGAGGTCGTGCGGTCGGCCGCCGCCCTCGCACAGCAGGCGCTCGATCAGGCGGCCGCCCGCATGCCGGTTTCCAGTCTCGCCGACGTGGGCGTGGCGATGCGCACGGACCTCCTGATGTACCGGCAGGGCACGCTCGTGACCGCCACCGCTCCCGAGCTGATCGAGTTGGGGTTGTTCCATACCTGGCTGCCGTCGGATGTCTACCTCGGCTTCGCCGGCGGGCAGGATCTGCAGGCGCTGGAGGAGCGGCGACTCGCGGGGAACGATTATCTGGTCGCCTACAGGCGGCTCGACCCCCGTAGTGTTCTGGCAGTGCCCATCCCCCTCGCTTCTCACGAGATCACCCGGCGCCAGCAGGAGTTCCGCGACGTGGCGCTCCTCGTCATCCTGTTCGGTCTCGGACTCTCGATGTTCCTCGCGCTCCTGGTGAGCCGCGCGCTCTCGAGCCCGCTGGACCAGCTCAGCCGGGCCGCCGCGACGGTCGGCGACGGGAACTTCCGCACTCCGCTCCCGGAAGACCGCTCGGACGAGTTCGGCGCCGTTTACGGCTCCTTCAACCGCATGGTACGGCGTCTCCGTAAGACTCGCGCAGCACTGGTTCAGGAGACTCGCCGAACCGAGACGATCGTAGCCGAGGCGGCGACCGGCGTTCTCGCGCTCGATGCGGGCGGGCGGGTCGAGCTGATCAACCCGCGCGCCGCCGAGATATTGGGCATGCGGTTGCGCACCGGCGAGCCACTCCTGCAGGAGGGCGCGGACGACGACCCGCTCTCTCACGCGATCCGCGAGATGTGGAGCTCGCGGGCCGCGGAGGCAGGCGCGGAGCTGGAGCAGAACGGACGGGTCGTGCGGATGAAGCTGCGGCGGCTCTCCGGTGAGAACGACGCCGGCGGTGCGGTCGTGGCCCTCGAGGACGTCACCGCGGAAGTCCGCACCGCTCGAGTGCTCGCCTGGGGAGAGATGGCCCGGCAGGTGGCGCACGAGATCAAGAACCCGCTCACCCCGATAAAGCTGGCCGTCCAGCACCTAAGGCGGGCTTTCGTGGATGAGCGGCCCGACTTCAACGAGATCCTCGACCACAACGTGGCGGCGATCCTACGCGAGATCGATCGCCTCGGCGAGATCGCGCGTGCCTTCTCCCGGTTCGGCACTCCCTCCGCCACCGCCTCTCCGCTCGAGCAGGTGGATGTTACGGAGGCGATCGAGCAGGTGCTCGCCCTCTATCGCGGGTCGGCCGAAGAACCGAATGTCCGAGCCGAAACCGGTCCGGAGCGCCTGCCGCCCGTCGTCGCGAGGCTGGATGAGCTGAAGGAAGTGCTCCTGAATCTGCTCGAGAACGCCAGGGAAGCGCTGGATGGGAAGGGTGAGATCGTGGTAGGCCTGAGTCTGGCTCCCGAGCTCGACCGTGTACGCCTCACCGTTACCGACAACGGCATCGGCATTCCGGAGGATCAGCTCCCGCGCATCTTCGAGCCGCATTTCTCGACTCGCTCCAGCGGTACCGGCTTGGGATTGGCGATCGTGCGACGGCTCGTCGAGTCCTGGGGCGGCGAAATATCTGCCACGTCGGCCCCCGGCGTCGGAACGAAGATGGAGATTCTTCTCAGGCGCGACCACGGCTGATTCGCTCGCCGCTGCTGCGAAGGGAGGGGTGCCCGCACGGGTGTCCCCTCCTCGCTTTTTCAGGCGATTCGTCTGCGCCGCCCCGGCCGGTGCAGCGGAACTCTCATGCGGCCGAGGGGTTCCTCGGTCTATCGCGCCGCTGGGACCGTGTCCCATCCACTCGGCGGGTCATCCCAATCCAGACAGGAGCTATTACATGAAGAAGGTCCCTTTCCTCGTCGTCGCCCTTCTGCTCGGCCTCTCCCAGCCGCTGTTCGCGCAGAGTGCGAGGATGAACTTCTTTGTCACCAGTGCGGGTCCGGGCGACGGCGCCAACCTGAAAGGGCTCGACGGCGCCGATGCACACTGCTATCAGCTCGGCTATGCGATCGGAGCCGGCGACCTGACCTGGCGGGCGTACCTCAGCACGACGGCCGCCGATGGCCAGCCCGCGGTCAACGCTCGCGACCGCATTGGAGAGGGGCCCTGGTTCAACTATCGTGGCGTCGAAATCGCCGCCGATCTCGACGAGCTGCACGGCGAGAACAACCTGAACAAGGAGACCGCGCTCACCGACAAGGGGCAGCAGGTGAACGGCCGCGGTGACGACCCGAACCAGCACGACATCCTCACTGGATCGCTCCCGGACGGCACCGCCTCGACCGATGATGGTGACACCACCTGCAGCAACTGGACGAGCAGCGGAGAGGGAAGCGCGCTCGTCGGGCACGTTGACCGGCAGGGTGGTGGCGCCAATCCGACGTCCTGGAACTCGGCCCACGGCAGCCGCGGCTGCAGCCAGGATGACCTGATCGGCACCGGCGGTAACGGCTACTTCTACTGCTTCGGTATCGGCATCTGAGGAGCTGCTTCCACGCCGACG
>JBBDRR010000008.1:0-2784 GCA_040905395.1 Gemmatimonadota bacterium | reverse complement strand
CCCCCCTGGCTCGTGCCGCTCCCCCCCCCGGTAGCTAGTGCGATCCCCCCGGCTGCGCGGTCCGGATCAGACGACCGAACAGCTCCGACATCAGCCAACCGGCGCCGATGATGATCAGCAGTAACATCCCCCACCGCATCGCCAGCACCAGCGAGGAGGCGTCGCTCACAGGCCAGGCCAGGTCGTACTCGAGCAGCCGCGCGCCTCGGTCCACCATCCAGTGCCAGGCCGTATGCGCGACGAGCGCCGACAGGATGATCGTTCCGACCCGCTCCGCCATCACCTTGCGGAAGATCAGCTCCAGCACCGGGATCGTCAGGAGCACGACGAGGATCTGCCCCAGCTCCACGCCGACGTTGAACGCGAGCAGCGACGTCACGAGATGGGATCCCGCGAACTGCAGGGACTCCGTCAGGACGAACGAAAAGCCGAACCCGTGGACGAGTCCAAAGCCGAACGCCATCATCCAGCGGCGCTGCACATTGGCCCCGACGATGTTCTCGAACGCCATGTAAACGATCGACAACGCGATCAGCGTCTCGATCAGCGGCGGAAACCAGAGGGCGTTCGGTGTCAGGCCGAACGCCGCCGCCATCAAGGTGATCGAGTGTGCCACCGTGAACGACGTCACCACGGCAATGAGCGGCCGTATCCGACGGAACGGGATTACCAGACAGAAGACGAACAGCAGATGGTCCAGCCCCTCCAGGATGTGATCGAATCCGAGGACCACGAACGACATCGCTGCCTGGTACCAACGGGGGTCGAGCCGCACCAGCCCAGGGTCGCCGACGTATTGGTAGACCCGCTCCGACCCGTCCGGGGGCAGAAAGCGAAGCGTCGTGTTGGTCCGGATGCCGAGGTGCGCCAAGCCAGGCTCGATCGAGAACTCCGATGTCTCGGACGAGATCGGATACTCCAGCAGCACATCGAGAAGCGCCTGGTCCCAGATGAGATCGATGTCGTCTGAGATCGGCGGACTCAGCGTGTGGGACAACGCCTGATCGTAGCTCAGGAACGACTGATCCGAAGGAATGCTGATCCGGGTGGCCGCGACCCGGTAGTCGTTCAGCCTCTCCCCGTTCTCGTAAACGGCCATGTAGCCGCCGAGCCACAGCTCCGCAGCGTCCCGCAGATGAGGATCGGCTTCGTTGACGATCACGAATCCGGGGCCGCGTAGCGGCAGGTCCATGTCACGCATCGACGCCAGCGGCACCCGTACCAGGACCCGGAGCGTCTCGCCCTCTGGCTTGAGATACGCCTGAACCGCTACGTTGGGCGGGATTTCATGCCCGGCGGCGGTCTCGCCGGAGAGGCCGAGCGAAAGCAGGAGGAGAACGGCTGCACAAACGGCTTTTCGTAACCTGATGTTTCTCCGGGACATTATGGGTCGTGCGGCTGAGCTGAGGTTTGCTCGGTTGGATCGACGCTGGACGGACGCGTGAATCGTGCGTAAGATAAGGATCGCATTGTCGGCCATTCACCACAAGGCGCGCATCCGCGCTCCTTCTCCCGTGACAGGGGACTCATTCCTGAAAAGGAGATACCACATGAAGTGGCAGCGTAAGGCGTTACTCGGCGGATCCCTGCTAGCCGGGATCGGTGCATTGGGCGCGGGTCAAGCCGCGCTCGAAGCATCCTCCACCACCCGCGTGGACGCCCCGATCTTCGAGGTCGATCCCCTCTGGCCGAAGCCGCTCCCGAACAGCTGGGTCCTCGGTTCGACCATCGGTGTCGGTGTCGATTCCCGTGACCACGTCTTCATCGTTCACCGCGGTCTCGCGACGATGAACGAGCGCACCGAGGCCGGCTCGGCGGTCGACCCGCCCACGAGCGAATGCTGCTCGCCGGCGCCGCCCATCCTCGAGTTCGATCCCGAGGGTAACCTGGTCAACTCCTGGGGTGGTGAGCCCGGTCGGGACTACGGCAACTACACCTGGCCGCAGTCGAACCATGGCATCTCGATCGACCACATGGACAACGTCTGGATCGGCGGCAACGGCGGCAACGATTCGCACATCCTGAAGTTCACGCACGACGGGGAGTTCATCGCGCAGATCGGCACCCCCGGCATGCCACGCAACAGCCTCAGCACCGAATACTTCGGCTCCGTTGCCAAGATCTCCTTCGACGGCAGGACCAACGAGGCATTCGTCTCCGACGGCTACGGCCACAAGCGTGTCGCCGTCGTCGACATGAACACGAACGAGATCGTCCGCTTCTGGGGCGCCTACGGCAACGTGCCGAGCGACGAGAACCTCGGGCCGTACAACCCGGCCGAGCCGCTCGTGCAGCAGTTCCGCAACCCGGTTCACTGCGCCGAGCCGAGCAATGACGGGCTCGTCTACGTCTGCGACCGTCCAAACAACCGCATCCAGGTCTTCCGCCGCGATGGGACCTTCGTCGAGGAGAAGGTCATCGCTCCCCTTACGCGTGGCGACGGCGCCGTCTGGGACATCGCCTTCTCCAAGGACCCCGACCAGCGCTGGATCTACCTCGCCGACGGCAAAAACATGAAGGTCTACATCATCGAGCGTGAGTCGCTCGACGTGCTGACCTCCTTCGGAATGGGCGGCAGACAGCCCGGGATGTTCTTCGCCGTCCACAGCATCGCCACGGACTCGAACGGCAACATCTACACGACCGAGACCTACGAGGGCAAGCGCGTCCAGAAGTTCGTATTCAAGGGTGTCGGACCGGTGTCGAGCGAGAATCAGAGGGCCGTCTGGCCGACTGACTGACCCTCCTCGGGGCTGATCTGAAACGGGCCGGTTCGCGTCACTC
>JBBDRR010000007.1:15103-63063 GCA_040905395.1 Gemmatimonadota bacterium | reverse complement strand
GCCGTCGGAGTCGGCGGCGCGGCGCGGGCCGCGCCCCGGTGGTGGCGGGCGACGGGGGGAGCGCTCCTGACACGACTGCGTCGTCGTTCGCCCCGGGAGCAGGCCCTTCGGGAACTCGAGCGAATCCGCTCCCTCGGCTGGCATCGCAATGGACGGATGGAGGACTTCTACGCCTCCTCGACCGCCACCCTCCGCGAGTTCGCCCGGGAGCTCGAGCCGGACTGGAACGCCGGCCTCACCAGCACCGAGCTGCTGAGGAAGATCGAGGAGCGGTGGGGTACGGAGGGCGCCGAGCAGATCGTCGAGGCGATCGCCGCAGCGGAGCGGGTCAAGTTCGGATACCATCGGCCCGCAGCCGATGCCGCAGAAGCGGACTGGGCGCGGATTCGCGAGTGGGTTCGGGGCGCACCGGAGAGCTGATGGACCTGGAGTTCGCCCGTCCCGAGTTCCTGTATCTACTCCTCATCCTCCCCGTCTGGTGGATGCTCGTCTGGCCGCGCGCCGGCGCCGGCGTGCTGCACGCACGGGGTGACTCGGCCCACCGGCTCCGTCGCCTCTGGGGCGCTCCCTCCGCCCTCGTGCTGCTCCTCCCCCGCCTGATGCGGACCGTCGCGATCGGCGCGTTGATTCTCGCGCTGGCGGATCCGCAGCGCGTGGAGATCGTCCGCGAGACCTCGCTGCAGGGGAAGGGGATGGGGCTCGTGGTGGACCTCTCGAGCTCGATGCTCGCCGAGGACATGGAGGCCGGCGAGACCCGGATCGACGTCGCGCGCAGCGCCGCCGTCCGCTTCGCCGAGGGGCGGCTGCTCGACGAGCTCAGCCTGGTGGGGTTCGCTTCCCGTGCGCTGACCCGGGTTCCCCCGACCAGGGACCCGGGGCTCATCGTTGGTGGGGTGGAGACGCTGGAGATCCAGCTGGTGGGGGACGGCACCGACATCTCGGGCGCTCTGCTCACCTCGGTTGCCGGCCTGGTGGAGTCCGAGCGCGAGCCCCGAGTCGTGGTGCTGCTGACGGACGGCGCACACAATGGCTCCGGCGTCCAGCCCCTCGCGGCGGCCCGAGCCGCCCCCGCGCTCGGGGTTCGAGTGCACGCCATCAGCATCGTCGGCCCCGAGGACTCGATCGCCCGGGCAAGGCGCGAGGCGCGCACCGCCCTCCGCCCGTCCTCCGCATCCGACATGCAGACCGTGCTCGCCGGAATCGCGGAGATCACGGGCGGCGAGTACTTCCACGCCACGAGCGGCACCGCGCTCGACTCCATCTACTCGGAGATCGACGGCATCGAGGAGCCGACCGAGCTCGTGACCGAAATCGAGACACGCCATTCCGAGCGGCTCTGGCTGCTTCTGATCGGACTCTCCGTGCTGGGTGGCGAGGCATTGCTACGCGGCTCGCGCTGGGGGGTGGTGCCATGAGCTTCGCCGAGCCCCTCTTTCTGCGAGTCGGTGCGTTGTTCGTCGCGCTGGTGATCCTCGGGCTCTGGAGCCATTCGCGCCGACGCCGACGCCTCGCGGAGTACCTCGGTGGCCGGGGCACGGCCGCACGCCTCTCCGCTTCGAACCTCTACCGGCGCCCCCTCGGCCGCATCCTGCTGCTGGCGCTCTCGGCGATCGCGCTCGCGGCCGCCGCGGCCGGACCCCGATGGAACCTCCCTCCTGTCGAGCCGCTCCCGCCGCCGCCCGAGCGGAGTTTCCTCATCGCGATCGACGTCTCCGCCTCGATGCAGGCGGCCGACGAATCACCCACCCGCCTGGCGAGGGCGACGCAGATCGCCAGCGGCCTGATCGAAGCGCTTCCCGAAGAGCGGGTCGGAGTGCTGCTCTTCGCCGGTCGAGTCTACCCGCTCGCTCCGCCGACCCGCGACCATATGGCGCTGAAATACCTTCTCGACGGCGTCACGCCGACGATCGCGAGCGCTCACGACCCCGGATCGCTCCAGTCCGGCGCCATCGAAGGAGCCGTCACCATCCTCGACCGGTGGTCCGGAGAGGGTGGAGAGCGTTCGATGATCCTGATCAGTGACGGCGACGGCGGTGATTCGGCGGCGGCGATGGAAACCGCCGCTCGTGCGGCCAACGATGCCGGCGTCCGCGTCCACGCCATCGGAGTGGGCTCCACCGCGGGCGCCCGGATGGTGATGCCGGCGGCGCCCTTCCAGCTCGGCGGCCCGATCGTGGATGCGCAGGGCGCGCCCGCCGTCACCTTCCTACGCTCCCCTCTGCTGACCCGCGCGGCCGAAGCCGGGGGCGGCACGTACACAGCCGCCGCCGATCCGATCGCGCTCGCGGCGTTCACCGAATCGCTCGCGGCCTCGGCCCCGATCGCCGCCCCCGTCGAAGAACCGATATCGTCATGGGCCCGCGTCGATCCGGTCTTCCTTCTCACGTCAGCGGCATTGGCGCTTCTTCTCCTCGAGAGCCTGCTCGACGTGCGGCCGGTGCGGAGCGCCGGAGCTCTGGTGAGGCGGACCGCATGACCCGCGATATGGAGCGGCCCCGAGCCGCATGGAAGCCCGTGCTTCTGCTCGGGTTCGGAATGCTCCTCGCTCTGCTCGTGTGGATGGATCGTGGCAGCGTCGAGCGTGGAAACCGGCTCTTCCGGAGCGGTCAGGGCCCCGCCGCGCAGAAGGTGTATCGCGGAGCAGCGGAAGGTCGGGGAGGAGCCGCTGGATACAACCTCGGTACCGCCCTCCTCGCGGATGGCCTGCCCGATGCCGAGGTCGAGCTGGAGAGATCCGCCGCGAGCGCCGATTCGACCGTCGCTCAACGCGCCAGCTACAATCTCGGATACGCGAAGCTGATCCGTGTCACGCCCGGAATGCCGCCCGATTCAGCCATTCCGCTCCTGACCGACGCCGTCCGGAGCAGCCGCACCGCGCTCCGTCTGAACCCTCGTGACGAGGACGCACGCTGGAACGTCGCGCTCGGACAGCGGATGCTCGACTCGTTGAGCTTCAACCAGCGGCTGATCGACAGGGAGGAGATCGCGGGCGAGGACGATTTCCGTCTCCAGGATCAGGCCCTCACTCGCTCGGACTCGGGCGACGGCATCTCCGGTCTCGAACCCGAGGACCCCCGGCCGGCCGACAACATCGGTCAGCGCACGGGGTCGGCTACGGGGGCACGGGAAGCGTGGGCGAGCCAGGACCCGGGCCCGATGAGCGTCGCCGCCGCTCAGCTTCTCCTCGAGCCGCTCGAGGACGACGCCGAACAGCTCATACGAGGGCTGCTCTGGGCCCATAGACCCGACGTTGCGTGGTGGAACGATCAGCCGTACCCCGGCGGGAACTGGTAATCGCCCTGGCCGGGCAGAGCTCACGGGCTCCTTGCAGCCGGCTGGAGACCAGCGTATCGTGCCGTCAGTTCGTCTCCTTTCGACGATTCTCCCGTAAAGGCGCGTTCTGTCGCCCAGGGATGCGGCGTTTCCTTCCAGAGCATCGACTTGGACCAATTCCAGCGCGATGTGATGCACCTGCTCCGGTTCTCACTCGAACATCCGGTGGGAGCGGCACCGGTGCTCTTTCCGATGTTCGAGGCGAAACAGATCGAACGGCTGTATGCGATACCCCTGCCGACACGCGAGCGAATCTGGCGAAAACGGGATCTGCCGGAGTACAGGGAGCTGATCCAGGCGGCGGCAGCGAACGAGGGCTAGGGCGGCGGCGCTGCAGCCGGCGCGAAACTGGCAGCGCGGAGACGCGTATGCGCGATCCAGGGCCGAAGCGGGGGGTGTCGGGTGGCTGGGGTCGTATGCGTTCCAGATAGCCGATCGAGGATGGACGCGGGCTGGTTGTAAGACGGGTCGGTGAAGTTCATCACAGCACTTTTTCGAAGGCAGAGCGACAATGGCGAGCGAAACGGGGACGGTGAAGTGGTTCAATCCGGAGAAGGGATTCGGCTTCATCACGCGGGACAACGGCGAGAAGGACGTATTCGTCCACCATACGGCAATCCAGGGATCCGGGTTCAAGACCCTGAACGACGGTGAGCGGGTGGAATTCGAAGTAGTGCAGGGGCAGAAGGGTCCGGCTGCCGAGAACGTGGTGCGGCTCGACCCGCAGCCGGGCGGCGGTCAGCAGCGTGGTGGTGGGGGCGGCGGCCGCGGTCAGGGCGGCGGGGGCTACGGCGGGGGCGGGGGCGGCGGTTACGGCGGAAGCAGCGGCCGCGACCGCTGGTAGTGCTCTGTACCGATAGAAGGCAGAAGGGCCCCGGCGGTGCGCCCTTTCCACATCAGGATCGACTCGGCAGGCTAGAAGTCGAGACGACTCGCGGCCCGCGCGCGCTTGCGATCCTTGTGCCTGCGCCGCTCGGCGGCCTTCGCCTTGGCCTTGCGGGCCTCGCTCGGCTTCTCATAGAAGCGCTTACGCCGCATGTCCTTGAACATCCCGGAGCGGATCATCCGCCTGCGGAACTGCTTGAGAGCCCAATCCAGGCGGTCTGTCTCCGCCAGTTCAATCTCGACCACGAATTTCCTTCCTTTCGAGAAAAGATCCGTCCAAACCGACGGGTGTGGACGAAAGAGCTAACATGCAATCTACAAGATCTGGCGCGCAATTCCAACCCATGGTATCGGCTGGTGGGTGCGTTCAGGGGGTAGAGGGGCTAGTTTCGGTGATCGACCGGCCTCCCAAAGCCACGTGAACCCGGGTGGACTGCCGGCCGGAGAGAACTCGAACGGACGACTATTTGCGTCCGCCTCGGCCCCCTCCTCCGCACCGCGGTGGAGGCCGGCCACACAGACGATGGAGCGTAGTATGTCACAGGCAAAGCAGGGCAACACGGTACAGATCCACTACACGGGACGGCTCTCGGACGGGACGGTATTCGATTCCTCCGAGGGGCGGGATCCGCTCGAGTTCACGATCGGTGAAGGCCAGGTGATTCCCGGGTTCGAACGGGCGGTCGAGGGAATGGCGGAGGGCGAGCAGCAGACCGTCACGATCCCGCCGCCGGACGCGTATGGCGAGCCCAAGCCGGACCTTGTCTTCGCGGTTCCGCGAGCGCAGTTCCCCCCCGAGATCGACCCGGAAATCGGACAGCGCCTGCAGATGCAGCAGGGAGAGCAGGTGGCGGTAGTCGTCGTCCGGGACGTCGCGGAGGAGGCGGTGACGCTCGATGCGAACCATCCGCTCGCCGGTGAGGACCTGACTTTCGAGGTGGAGCTGGTCGGGATCCGCTGACGCCGGGGCCGGCGCCGGCTCGTCATCCGGCCCGCGACCCGTGCGCGTGCACGCCGCATTCCCCACCAGATTCGGATTCGCGTGCAATGAGAACTCCCGAGGCAGTACTCGCTGCGGCTGTTGCGTTGATCCTCGGCGGCGGCCTGCTGGCCTGGAGCATTCAGACGGGCGGGGGTGCCGTCGAGGTGCGGGACGTCCGCTGGGTCGCTCCCAGCGGGACCGGAATGAGCGGCCTGCTCTACATCCCCGAGGGGGCAACCGTAGAGAACCCGGCCCCCGGAATCCTCGCCGTCCACGGCTACATCAACAGCCGCGAGACGCAGGCCGGCTTCGCGATCGAGTTCGCCCGCCGCGGGTACGTAGTGCTCGCCCTCGATCAGACGGGACACGGATACTCCGACCCGCCCGCTTTTGCCGAAGGCTTCGGCGGCCCGGCCGGCCTGCGCTACCTGCGCAGCCTGGAATTCGTCGACACGACCAACGTCGGCCTGGAGGGCCACTCGATGGGCGGCTGGGCCGCCAGTGCGGCGATCGCTGCGCATCCGGACGGCTACCGCTCGACGGTCCTGGCCGGCTCCTCACCCGGTGCCTTCGGTGCTCCCGCAGGGTCACCCGAGGAGCCGCGCAACCTGGGGCTCATCTGGTCGCGGTGGGACGAGTTCTCACAGACGATGTGGGCGAGCGCCGTACCGTCCGATGTCCGTCGCGGGGAGCGCCTGAAAGCGGTTTTCGGCACCGTCGAGGACGTCGAGCCCGGCCGGCTCTATGGTTCCATCGAGGAAGGGACCGGCCGGATGCTGTTCGAGCCGCGCACCAACCACCCTGGGGACCACCTCTCGCCGACGGCGATCGGCAACGCCGTGCAGTGGTTCCAGACGACCCTCGAGGGCGGCAACGATCTACCGCCCTCGAATCAGATCTGGTACTGGAAGGAGATCGGAACGCTGCTGGCCGCGGTCGGAATGATCCTTCTGCTCTTTCCTGTCGGCACGATTCTGTTGCGTTCCAGCTACTTCTCGGCGCTGCGCGAGCCGCCCGCGCCGAGCCGTGCGCGTGCCGGCACCGGCTGGTGGGTCGCCGCCGTCCTGACCGCGGCGCTCGGTCCCCTGACGCTGTTCCCCTTCAAGGACCTGCCGACGGTGATCGGCTGGGCGCCGGGGCCGGTCTTCCCGCAGAGCATCACCAATTCCGTAATCGCCTGGACGACCGTTCTCGGGCTGGCTACGATCGCCCTATTCGTCGTCTGGCACGCCATGCAGAACCGTCATGCGGCCGGCTCGCGCGACGCGTACGGGCTGACGTGGGGGGGGCGCGTGCTCTGGCGGCGCATCGCAAAGTCTCTGCTCCTCGCCTTCCTGATCGTTCTGACCGGGTATGCGTCGCTCGCCGTGACGGATTACCTGTTCACGGTGGACTTCCGCTTCTGGGTGTTCGCGATCAAGCCGATGAGCCCGCTCCAGCTGCGGATGGCCCTGGTCTACCTGATCCCGCTCGCCTTCTACTTCATCGTCCTCAATGTGGTCCTCTTCGGTCAGCTGCGCCGGGACGAGTGGAGCGCTCGACGAGCGATGCTCGTCAATCTCGGCGTCCTCGTGCTGGGATGGGTCGTGCTGTACGTCGTCCAGTACGCGCCTCTTCTGGCGGGGGGCACGATGACCATCGCCGATGAGCCGCTCTGGACGATCATCGCCTATCAGCTTCTCCCACTCATGATGATCGCCGGGCTCGTGCTGACGTATTTCAACCGCCGGACCGGCCACGTATACGTGGGGGGCTTCGTCGCGGCGATGCTCGTTACCTGGATCGTCGTGGCATCCCAGGCCACCCACTACGCGGCATGACGAACCAGGTGCTCCGCGCCGATACTTCGATGGATCGCGGTCCGGATGCGCCGCCGGGGTGATCCCCGCAACGAATTGGTGGCTCAGGGTTAGCAGATGTCACGAACCTCGCGCGAGGTCCTTTTCCAAAGACCTGGATGACCGGTCACACCGGTGAGCATCCAGGCGCACGACGCCGCCCCTGGCATCGAACCGCTACGGCGTGAGCCGGAGCGACCAGCTGGACAACAACCCGGACGTCATCGCATGAAGTCACACGCGCGCTCCTGCCTCCTGCCACTGACCTTCCTCTGCGCCGCACCCATCGCGGCCCAGCAGATCGACATCTACGACTCCAGCGGGCCCATCCTCCCGCAGCAGGCGGCAATGGACGTGACGTTCTACGACATCGACCTCGCCATCGACCCGGTGGACCGGCGGATCGAGGGGGCGGTGACGACCGTGATGCGTCTGGCGGAGGCGGCCGGGGAGATCGTTCTCGACCTGGACACGCTGCTGATCGTGTCGGGGGTCGAGGAGGCGGGCGCAGCCGGCGGACGGGCTCTCGAATGGGAGCGCCGCGGCGGACGGATCTGGGTCGACCTCGGCGCGGAGCGAGAAGCCGGGAGCGAGATCGGGGTGCGGGTCCGCTACGGCGGTGCGCCCAGAGTCGCGCCACAGGCTCCCTGGGACGGTGGCTTCGTCTGGGCCCGCACCGACACGGGCGAGCCGTGGATCGCTACGGCCGTACAGGGGGAGGGGCCGGACGTTTGGTGGCCGGCGAAGGACCACGTGTCGGACAAGCCGGACTCCGTGGCGCTCCACATCACCGTGCCGGAACCGCTCGTCGTTGCGACGAACGGTCGGCCACAGCGCGTTGACACGAATGCGGACGGCACGCTGACTTACCATTCGTTCGTCTCGACCCCGGTCTCCGCGTACAACATCGCTCTGAACATCGCCCCCTACGAGCTGCTGGAGGCTGAGCTGCGGAGTGTCGCAGGGGAATCCTTCCCGGTGACCTTCTACGCCCTGCCCGACGACGTCGACCGCGCCCGCGTTCTGATGTCGGAGATCCTCGACCATCTGCGTTTCTACGAAGAGCTGCTCGGCCCCTACCCATTCCGTGCCGACGGCTACAAAGTAGCCCAGACGCCCCACCTCGGAATGGAGCATCAGACGGTGATCGCGTACGGTGCCGACTTCGACCCCGGTGCGATGACCGGCGGCCGCGACTGGGGCTTCGATGCGCTGCACCACCACGAGCTGGCGCACGAGTGGTGGGGCAACCTGGTGACGAACGCGGATTGGAAGGACATGTGGCTGCACGAGGGATTCGGCACCTACATGCAGGCCCTGTACGCCGAACGCCTGGGAGGCGACGCGCTGTATCGTGGGTACATGCTCAACGAGCGGCGGCTGATCGGCAACCGCTCTCCGGTCGCCCCGCGAGAGTCGCGCACTGCCGGTGAGATCTACTTCGATTCCGGTGGAGACATCTACAGCAAGGGCGCGTGGATACTGCACACGCTCCGCTGGGTAATCGGAGACGAGGCATTCTTCGAGTCGTTGCGGCGCATGGCGTATCCCGAAGCGGTGCTCGAGAGGGTGACCGATGGAGGCCAGACGCGGTTCGCCACGACCGACGACTATCTCCGGATCGCCGAGGAGGCCTCGGGTCGGGAGCTGGACTGGTTGTTCGAGATCTACCTGCGCCAGCCAGAGCTACCGCGACTCGAGGTGGCGCGGCAGGGGGAATTTCTCGAGCTGGCGTGGGAGTCTCCGCGAGACCTCGACTTCCCCATGCCGATCCAGGTGGAGGTCAACGGGGAGCGGCGGAGAATCGAGATGAGCGATGGCCGGGCGGAGCTCCGGCTTCCGCCACGTGCGAACGTGGTGGTGGATCCGCGCGCCTGGGTGCTGCGTGAAGACCAGGCCCCGATGCTCCTTCCGCCGGAGTAGTCAGGGCTGATCGCTCGTCAGCGTAATCCTCTTCGGCACGCGCACCGAAGCGACGTCCCGACGACCTCTGTGAAGTCGTCGGGACGTCGTACGAACGAGAGGAGCCCTGCTACTCCTCCAGCGGAGCCACGTTCTCGGCGCGCGGACCCTTGGGATCCTGGACCAGGTCGAACTCGACGCGTTGCCCATGGGCCAGTGACTTGAAGCCGCTTCCCTGAATGGCGGAGTGGTGAACGAAAACGTCCTTGCCGCCGCTGTCCGGCTTGATGAAGCCGAAACCCTTGTCGTCCATAAACCGCTCCACCGTCCCTGTCTCGCGTGCCATTCTCCGCCTCTCTGTTTTCCACGTGATCGGATGAGTTTCTGACTACGACTGATCCGGTCGGCCGCAAAGATCATGCTGCGCTTCCGAGCAACTGCCCTTCCGGGCGAGGAGCGCGAATTTGGGCCCTTTGGACCGATTCCTGCTCCCGGGGCGTCCCGAGAGGTGCTCTCTGCGATCCCAGATACAATCCGTCTACGACGATGACCAGTCGAATTCGTGTCCTTCTGCCGTCGCTTCTGGTGCTCTTCGGCAGTGCATGCCAGACCACGTCCGAGCCGGAACGCCGTGAGATCCGAGGCTCATGGGCGAGTGTCGGGGTGCCCGGCGTGGAAATAGAGATGACTCTCGCGGAGACTGCGCGCTCGATCGACGGCGCCGGTGCGTGGAAAGGACCCGAGACGGCGAGGGCGTTCCTCGTACGGGGTGCGCTCGCCGTCGACGAGGTGTCGCTGAACTTCGACTTTTCGGGGACCGAGAACGTCAACTTTCAGGGGCACTTCAGCGATGAAGACACCATGGTCGGTGTACTGAACGGCGGTGGGCTGCGCGACGAGGCAGGCTCATTCACCCGCGTGGACCGCCTTCCTTAGCAGCCCCCTCGCAAGCCTACCGACGGCCGCCAGCCCGGCTACTCGGATCCACTGGCCGGCTCGGCGACGGGGTCGGGGATGAAAGCGACGCGGATGATTCGTCGCCCCTGCATCGCCACGACGCGGAAGCGGCCTCCCTCGGTTTGGACCTCGTCGCCGACGTCCGGCACCCGTCCGATCTCCCCGAATACGAACCCTCCGACGGTGTCGTAGGTCTCCTCCGGCAGGTCGAGTCCGAAACGTTCGTTGACTTCCCATACAGGGACTTCCCCGCGGATGCGGATCTCCCCCTCCATTTCCTCCTCGAACGGCAATGGTTCCTGTTCGTGCTCGTCCTGGATCTCGCCAATGATCTCCTCGATGAGGTCTTCGAGGGTGACCAGTCCCGCGGTGCCGCCGAACTCGTCCAGGACGATTGCCATCTTCGTCCGCTCTTCCCTCATCTCCCGAAGCAGGTCTTCCACTGGCTTGGTCGACGGCACATAGCGTACGACCCGGACGATGCCTCGTATATCGCGGATCCCCTCGCGGGCGGCGCGCCAGAGATCGCGCGCGAGAAGAACGCCGACGACGCGGTCCACCGTCTCCTCGTATACCGGGACGCGGAGATGCCCTTCCTCCAGCATCAGATCGGTTGCCTCCAGGACGGTCGCCTCGACGGCGATCGCCACCATGTCGGTCCGCGGGGTCATGACCTCCCCGACGGAGATCTGATCCAGGTTGATCAGGTTGGCGATAGCCTCCAGCTCCTCCTCGTCGATCTCCCCCTGTCGTCGTTCGATCTCGGCCAGCAGTTCGAAATGTGCGCGGCTGACACGCTGTTGGTCGCGCGGACCGCCACCGACGACGCGCCCCGCCAGACGGAGAGGAGCGGTGATCGGCCGCATCATCGCGACGAGTATCGGGATGATGCGCGCCGCCAGCGGCGCGAGCTGCCGCCAGTGTGCCGCACCGATCGCCCGGGGGAGCGTTCCCGCCACCACCAGGACCGTGAACGCGACGACGAAGCAGAGCACGACCACGCGGGAGTCACCCCAGATGCGGTACGCCCAGGCGCCGGCTACGGCCGCACCCAGGGTGTGACTGAGGACGTTGAGCGTGTCGAGAGCTGCGATCGCGTCTTCCGGTTGCTCCCGAAGGCCGGCGAGCGTCGCGCCCGCGGCGTCCTTCGACTCGACGAGATCCCCGATGTAGGCGAAGGAGATGGACAGCAGCACCGCCTCTAGCAACGTACACACGAACGAGAGGGCGAGCGCGATGGCGACCACCGCCAGCAGCTCAGCCATCGGTGTGTCGCGGAAGGATTCGCTGGACGAGGGGAGGAACTGTCACGGCCGGTTCGAAGAGGACCGTCGCATCGGCATGCGTTGCCAGGAAGTGGGTCGGCAGATCGTATCAAGAATGCCGTCGGGATGGTCCACCCGGCAAGATAGTGGCGATATATCGTTCGCACACGTCGCGTTACGTACCTTGTCGCCACACGGTCGGCGGTGAAGGTGGGTGAGCCGAGGGGCCGCGACTACGATCGCGGATAGCCGATAGCTCACCCCCCCGCCACGCCTGCGTGGACCTCGATGATCTGCGCGATCTCCGCCAGGTCGAACGGCTTGAGGACGACGGGCACGCCCGCCTCCTCCAACAGGCGTGCGGCGTCCGGGCTCTCGGCGTCACCCGTAATGAAGATCAGCCGATCGGCGAGCCGATCCGGCCGGCCCTTGAGCCGCGCGAACAGCTCCTCCCCGTCGAGACCGGGCATGCGCAGGTCGGCGAGGATGACGTCGAAAGGTGCCTCCCCGGCCCGGTCGAGCAGAGCGAGAGCGGCCTCGCCTTCGGCGGCGTCGCAAACCGTGTGGCCCCGACGCTCCATGTAGCGGGCGAGCGAATAGCGGATGGGTCCCTCGTCGTCGACGATGAGGAGACGCAGGGGCGTCCGCGCGGGTGTCTGAACCGACAACTCACGACCGGGACGCGCCGCGCTGTTCATGGTCGGGAGCTCGACGGTGAAGGTCGCGCCCCGTCCCCAGCCGCCGTCGACGCGTATCTCGCCGTGATGGTCGGTGATGACGCTGTGAGCCAGGCTGAGCCCCAGTCCCGTGCCCGAACCGGTTGCCTGCGTCGTCCAGAACGGGTCGAAGATGTGCTCCAGGTGCTCCGGCTCGATACCGGGCCCGGTATCGGCGATGCCGAGGGTGACCCCGTCCGCGGAGGCGGTGGATTGGAGGGTGATCCGCCGAACGCTCGCTACAGCGCGCAGCGCCTGAACGGCGTTGGCCAGGAGCTGCCGCAACACACGTTCGATCTGCGGGCGGACTCCGAAGAAATAGGGAAGCTCGGGCCCGAGCTCGAAAATGACCTCGACATCCGCGGCCACGAATTCGTCGCCCATCTCGTAGCAGATGTGGCGGACGAGCTCGTTGAGGTCCAGAGCCGTCGCGCTGGCGCCCTCCTCCTGGGTCTGTCGTGCGACCATCCGGAGATCGGATACGATCCGGCCCGCGCGGGTCGCTTCACGCTTGATGATCTCGAGGGCCTCCTGATCGTCCGAGGGGCGCTCGTCGAGGAGCATCAGCTCCGCGAAGCTCTTGATCGACGTCAACGGATTGTTCAGCTCGTGGCAGACGCCACTCAGGAGGGGGGCGATGCTCGCCAGACGCTCCGCCCTCCGCAGCTGCGTCGCGTGGGCGCGCTCGTCGGTGGCGTCGCGTGCGGTGAAGTAGACGCCGACGAGGGCACCGTCGGCGAGAATGCCCGTCGAGCGCACCTGGAGCAGCCGTGTGTTGCCGTCGGGCCGTACGATCCGGATCTCGGTCTCGCGCCGTGCGGCATCGCCGGCTAGCCGCGAGCCGAACTCCTGCACCGCCCTTTCCAGATCCTCGGGTGCCACGAAGTCCTGGAACTGCCTGCCGATGATGCGCTCCGGGGCGTCACCGAGCACCTCCGCGGCCGCGCCGTTCACCTCGGCGATGGTGCCGTCGATTGCCAGGACTCCGATCGCGTACTCGACCGTCTCCGTCATCAGGCGATAATTGCCGCGGCTTTCCGCGAGGGCCCGCGCCAGGTCTGGTTCTCCGCCGAGGCGCGCCGACACGCAGAGGTGGGCTGCCGCTGCGTCGACGATGTCCGCGAGGAGGCGCCGGCTCTCCTCGGTAGGTTCTTCCAGCCCGACGAGGAGAACGCCGCCCACTGTCTCGCCGCTTGGAGAGACCACGGGCGCCACCCGGATGTTGCCCGCGTCGGGCACACGGACCTGGTCGGATCCGCTGGCGAGCGCTTCGACCGGCAGCGACAACGCCGCGTCGGGAAGCGCCCCCGCGGATGAAGTGGCGGCGATCCGCGGCTCCGGCCCCCGGACGTCCAGGATGACGACCGCCGGGCAACCGACGGCGATCGCCGCCAGACGCGCGAGACCCTTCAACCCGGCGCCGCCGTCGCCGCTGTCGCAATCGGAAGGACTCGCCTCGTCCGAATCAGCAGTGTTCTCGAGCGCGGCGTGAGCCATTCAGGAATCTTTCTGTTGCGCCGTGGAATACGCGGCGTCTCGTTTATCGGGCGTATCCGGGATACCACCTTCCGGGATAGGGGAAGGCGCGCCGGTCATCATTGATTCTCGGCAGAAGGACCCGCCGATTGCAGCGACCGGGCGAAAAGTGTGCGCGTACGGGAATAATTTTCCCTCTGGAACTTCACCCGCACGGCCATAATCGCAGCATCCGTACGGGCTCCGGTCCCGGCACCGAACTTCCATCGTGCACACAGCCCGCCATGGCAGCGCAGTCGGAGATCAGGGGTAGAGGAATGGAGCCTAAGAACCGCTTTTTCGTACGTTGGTCACCCCCCTCCCGGGCACCCGCAGAGACGGTCGGCGCCGGGGATGAGGTGTCACGGGTGGAGTTCGAGATGGCTGCCGCGTTGAGAAACGCGCTCGAGATGCGTGAGACGACCTCGCAGATTCTCGCGCACTCGTGTCGTGTGACGGAAGTGGCGTCCGCGATCGGCGAGCTCGTCGCGGTGCGCGGCGCGGAGCTCGACTGGCTTCGTACGGCGGCGCAGTTCCACGAGATCGGTATGGTCGCCGTACCGACCGATCTACTCACCCGCTCGAGCAGGCTCACTCCCGCCGAGCTCGACCGCGTCCGGCGCCACGCCGAGATCGGCGCGGAGATCATCCGCCCCAGCCACGGCAGGGCCACGGCGAGGCTCATCGAGCGGCAGTACGACGACTACGTCGGCCTGCGGCGGAATACGCGCGACGCGCGGGAGCTGCTCCTCGCGGGAATCCTTCGAGTCGCAGACGTCTTCGACGCGATGACGGCACCCCGGCCCTACCAGCAGCCCGTCCCGGAGGAGCGCTGGCGGCAGGTGCTCAGGAGTGGCAGCGGGTCCAAATTCCACCCAGCGGCCGTGTACGCGCTCCTGCACATCGTTCGGCCTCCATCCTCCTCCTGATCTGACTCGACGAGCTGCGGCGCTACGGCCCGACTCACCCCCGGAGGGGGAACGACTTACAAGATCTGGATCGAAGGGGCTGCACCACTTTTACAGCAACAACTTGACACAACTCACCTCGATCAGGCGGCGCACCTCCTTTCGCAGATGTGTATTGAAACGCACTCTCCGCGTAAGATGCTGGACTACCCCCGCCCTATCCTCCTCCGGCAATCGCCTGGAATCTTGAATCTGCCGCGATAGCGGCTAACTTGAACACGGGCTTACACGGGACCGGCGGCCAGCCGTCCCAGCCGCTTCAGCGCCTGCGGCCGCCAGCTCCTGAAGCCTCCGTTCCGTGGCCGGCCCCCGAGAGGTGCCCTCCGCCGCTTCACCCTTACTTCATTTCCCGAGCCGATGGAGGAGCGATATGGCGATCACCACGGCAAACGGCGTACGGCTCGAGTACGAGATCCGTGGCCACGGCGAAACACCGTTGGTATTGGTGCATGGCTCGTGGAGTTCTCACCACACGTGGGACCTCCTACTTCCTCACCTGGCGGCGCACTTCCGGGTTCTCACGTACGATCGACGCGGGCATGGAGACAGCGAGCGTGTGTCAGGGCAGGGGAGCGTTCGCGAGGACGTGATGGATCTGGCGGGCCTCATGGAGAACGTCGGCTTTACCACCGCGTGGATCGTCGGCAATTCCTTCGGTGCTTCGATCGCGCTACGGTTCGCCGCCGAGCGGCCGGATCTCGCCCGAGGTCTCATCGTTCACGAGCCGCCGTTGTTCTCGTTGCTCGCCGACGATCCCTCCTCCGCACGAATGCTCGAGGACCTGGATATTGCGGGTGTGCTCGAATGTATCGCTCGCGGTGACCACGCCGGCGGCGCCGAGCAGTTCACCGAAATGGTCGTCGGGCCCGGTGCATGGAGTCAGTTCCCACCCGCAGTCAAACAGATGATGATCGAGAACGCCCCCACGTTTCTCGATGAGGAGCAGGATCCGGAAACGCATGCCTTCGACCCAAGGTGGATCAGGGAGTTTTCGAAACCGGTCCTCCTGACCGTCGGGGATCATAGCTCACCGGTATTTGCCCCGCTGGCTGACAGGCTTGCGAAAGCACTTTCCCGCGGGGAGGTTCTCGCGCTCGAGGGGGCAGGGCATATCCCGCACGTCAGTCATCCAGCAATGTGGGGCCGATCGATTGTCGATTTCACGAGCAGGGATTCCCTGCGCCCTCCGACACTCGACGTGATCAGCCCATCCTGACTTGCGGCCGCGTCGGACCTCGCGGTCGGGAGCCGTTCAGGCGTGTTGTCATGCCGCTCTTAGCCCCAGAAAGGTTTGCAGGGGCTCCACCGGGCCGCTGGCAGCCGCGTCGATCAGTCGGATCGCAACGAGCTCACCGGATCCACGCCGAGGGCGCGGCGCGCGGGGAGCCAGCACGCCAGCAGGGCCGCGGCGAGGAGCGCGAGGACCACCTGGGCGAACGTGGCCGGATCGGTCGGCTGTATGTCGTACAGCACATCCTGCATCCATCGCGTGAAGAGCAGCGCGCCGATCACGCCGACGATCGCGCCGGCGGCGGCGAGTAGCAGCCCCTGTCCCACGATGAGCCCCAGCACCCTTCGTGGCTGCGCTCCGAGCGCCATGCGGACGCCGATCTCCTGTCGGCGCTGGTTCACCGCGTATGCCAGCACCCCGAAGATACCCAACGCGCCCAGGATGAGGCCGATGGCGCCAAACAAGGCGAGGAGCCACGCCAGGAGCCGCGGGCGCGCCACCGCGGTGCCGAGGACCGACTCGAGGGTCGTCAGGCTCGTAATCGTCTGAGTGGGCTCCTGCTCCCAGATGGCCTGCTGCACCGCGTTCGCATAAAGCAGCGGATCTCCGTCGACGCGAACGACGATGCTCATTCGCGAGCGGAAATTCTGCAGCGCGTGAAGGTACATCGTCGGATCCACCGGCTCCGCCAATCCGCGCTGGCGGACGTCACCCACCACGCCGACCACCGGCACCTCCGTCTGACCGTAGCGCAGCGTCTTCCCGACCGCGCTTTCCCCCGGCCAGAGACGCCGCGCCATCTCCTCGTTGACGATCGTGACGATCGGCGCGTCCTGACGATCCGTCATATCGAACGTGCGGCCAGCGCGCAGTGGTGTCCCGATCGCCTCGAAGTAGTCGGCGCTTATGTGATGCAGCTGCACGGTGGGCCCCTGGCCGGGAGGCGTCGGATGGTCCGGCACGTCCGGCCTGGACATCTCGCCGTTGCCGCGAAGCGGGAGGTCGCGGATCGCGCCGGCGGCCTGCACGCCCGGCATCGCTTCGATCGTTTCGAGCACGCGATAGTAGTAAGCCTGAGACGCCCCCGACGATTGATAGGTATCCGGCACGCTCATGGTGATCACCAGCGCGTTTTCTGGCTGGAACCCCGGATCGATCGAGAGCAGCCGTGCAAAACTCTTGGTCGCCAGTCCGGCGCCGATGACCAGGATCACGGCGAGGGCGACTTCGGCGACGACCAGCGCGCTGCGAAGCCTCTGCCCGGGAGAGCCGATCGATCCGCGCCCGCTCGCACGTAGCGACCCTTCCAGATTCGAGGATCCGCGCAGCATCGGCGCGAGACCCGAAAGCAGGCCCGCCGCGATCGAAACGATGACGGTGAAAGCGAGCACCGTCCCGTCGATTCCGATCTCGGCCGCCCGGGGCAGCTCCTGCGCACCCACCGCACCGAGAGCGCGCACAGCCAGGAATGCCAGCCCCACGCCGAACAGCCCTCCGAGCAAGGCGAGAACGAGGCTCTCCGTGAGCAGCTGCCGACCGATGCGCCAGCGGCCGGCGCCGAGAGCTGCACGTACCGCGAGCTCACGACGCTTCCCCGTCGCACGCGCGAGCAGCAGGCTGGCGATGTTGACGCACGCGACGAGGAGCAGCATCGCCACCGCCACCATCAACACAACCAGCGGACGTCTGGCTTCGCCGATGATTGATTCCCTGATGCTCGTTGTCGCGACACCTTCCCACCCGGGATTCTCCGGGTGCTCACGCGAGAGCTGGGCGGCGATGGCGCTCAGCTCCGCATTGAGCTGTTCCTCGGTCGCTCCGGGCGTCAACCGCCCAATGACGCCCAGGAAGTGCGAGGCGCGCGAGCGGCCGATGGCATCGGGCCCGAAGAACGAGAGCGGTATCCAGGCGTCGATGGTCTGTTCGGCCGGATAGGTGAACCCCGGTGGCATAACGCCGATCACCTCGAACGGTGTATTGCTGAGCGTGATCGACCGACCGACCATTCCGGGATCGGCGCCGAACCGGCGGGTCCAGAAGCCATGGCTGATTACGACCACCCGGTCGTTGCCGGCGACGTGCTCCTCGGGGCGGTGCGTCCGTCCGACCACGGCCGCGGTGCCGAGAGTCTCGAAGAATCCGTCGGTCGTCACGGCAACCGCGAGCCGCTCGGGATCGCCGCTGCCGGTGAGATCCAGGCCGCTCAGACCTTCAGCGAACCAGAAGCCGGCCATCGATTCGGCCAGGCGGGTCTGCGCCCGCCAATCGAGAAAGTCCGGCTCCGACACCGCACCCCGCTCGATCTCCTCCGCCGGGTTTGCGTGCCATACGCGCACGATTCGCTCGGGCTCGCGGAACGGTAAACCCTCCAGCAGCACTCCTCGGACGACCGAGAAGATCGCCGTGTTCGCCCCGATGCCGAGGGCGAGCGTCAGGAGCGCGGTCGTGGCAAAGCCCGGCGACCGGCGCAGCGACCGCATGGCGTACCGGCAATCCTGCGACAGCTCGTTGAACTGAGTCATGCGACGTGTCTCCCGCTCGCGACGAAAGTCTTCGTCGCGACAATATCGACGGGTAAAGGCGAAGTCTCCGAATCGGCGCGAGGCCTCGAGTCGTGCATCCGCGTCCGTCCACCCGCCAGCCCGTAACTCGGCCGCCACCTGCTCGAGGTGAAATTCCAGCTCCGCCTCGAGGTCGGCGGCGATCTCCCGCCGTGTGCGCCAGGGCAGCCGGAGGCGGCGGCGATCGCCATCAGCCTGCGTCACGCCGGCTGCAGTACCTTGAAGAGCGCCTCGACGTAGCGGCGAAGCTCCGCTACATCCTTCTGCAGCTGCTGCCGACCGGCCTGCGTGATGGCGTAGAACTTCGCCCGCCGGTTGGTTTCGGAAACGCCCCACTCGGATTCCACCCAGCCCTTACGTTCGAGGCGGTGGAGCGCCTGGTAGAGCGCCGCGTCCTCCACCGCCAGCGCACCGTCGGTCTGCTGGTGAATCCGCCGTGAGATGCCGTAGCCGTGCATCGTCGACCACGTCAGCGTTTTCAGGATCAGCACGTCGACCGTCCCCTGCACCAGCGCGAGCGATTTGCGCGTCATCGTCACCCCTAATCGAGTGATACCTCATCACGTGAGGGGTGAGTCTACACCGCCAGATCGGGTGGGGCAAGAGGAGGTCGGAGCCGGTGTCGGGTGGACGGCCGTCTTTACACTCCGGGCCGTGAAGCCTTTCCGATATGCGTGCATAGTCCTGGCTCGTTCTTCCGGCTCCCACCATCTTGTCTTCCGGCGGTTCACGCGGTCGTCGCACTGAAGGCTTCGAAGAAGCTCTACACTCGAGCGGTCTTGTCTCTCGGAGGTGGCTGATGGCGCTCAGCATGGGGCGGCTCATGTTCAGTCTGATGTACCGGATCGGCTTCACTCCGTGGGACGGGCATCCGTTGCCGGCTCGTCTGCGTGAGTGGGTCGAGGGAGTAGAGGCGCTTCCGCCCGGAAAGGCGCTGGATCTCGGGTGTGGCACGGGTGACACGGCGATCTATCTGGCTCGGCACCACTGGGAGGTCACGGCCGTCGACTTCGTCGAGGGGGCACTCGAGAAGGCACGGCGTAAAACCGAACGGGCTGATGTCGACGTCCGGTATTTCCGCGCCGACGCAACCGAGCTCGGGCGATACGGGTTGGGGAAGGACTTCGATCTGATCGTCGACAGCGGACTGCTGCACGGGCTGTCGGATCCCGCACGCAACGCGTACGTGAGAGAACTCGGAGCGCACGTCATACCCGGCGGGAGGCTCCTGATCCTGAGCTTCGACGCGAAAGCGCGACGCGGTCCGCGCGGGATCAGTCAGGCGGAGGTCGAGCGGCGCTTCGCCCACGACTGGGAGCTCATCGCCACCGGCGTGGATCTGGCCGCCTCACGCGAGCCGACCGATCCAATATTCGTCCATGCCCTGCGTCGACGTGCACCCGATGACTGACTCCCGCTTTGGAGCGTCGTCAGAAGATCGGGCCGCGGGCCCCGGACCTTTTCGTTAGGCCGCGCTGTATCCGCCCCAGCGAATGGTATGCTCGTTCCGCATCACCCGAAGGCCCGGTCCATGAGCGAACCCTTTGTCCCACGCGTCGGCGCCGTCTTCAGCGCGGACATCGCCGTTCCCGAACATGACCGGGAGTTCCGCTTCTATTCGCGTGTGCTCAGCACCGGACAGGATCCCCTCTGGCGCGATGAAGATCTGATGAGCAACCTGGGAATGCCCATTATCGGCCTGGGCGAGCGCAACGCGGAATATGCTTCCCTTCCGCTTCAATGGATGCCCCACGTCCAGGTCGCCGACGTGGCGGCCAGCGCGCAGCGTGCGCTCGATCTGGGCGGGACCGTGCTGCTGCATGCCAAGGACGACGATGGCAAGAGTCAGTGGGCGGTGTTGCTCGATCCGAATGGGGCGGCGTTCGGGATCATTCCCTTGGTTCCTGCGGAGGCGATCCTCCCACCTGCCGGCGCCACATCACGCGACGCCGCGGCACCTGTGGGTCGAATCCTCTGGCTCGACCTCACGGTCTCCGACGCTTCCGCAACCCGGGACTTCTATCGGCAGGTCGTTGAGTGGTCGGTGCAGAACGTCGACATGAAGGACGGGAGCGAGCACTACGCGGACTACAACATGCTCGGCGGCGATGAAGGCCCGGCGGCGGGAATCTGCCATGCGCGCGGAGTCAACGTGGGGCTGCCGCCTGTGTGGATGATCTACCTGCCGGTGGCCGACCTCGCCGAAAGCCTGCGTCGGGTTCAGGAGGAAGGCGGCAAGGTCCTGAAGGCGGTGCAGCGGGAGGATGGCGAGTACGCTTATGCCGCGATTCAGGATCCGGTGGGGGCGTATCTGGCGTTGATGCCGGGATGAGGGGGCGAACGAACGCATGGACGGCTCCGGCGGTTCCGAGGCGACTTTGATCTCGAGGGCACTCTCGATTCAGGCATTTGATGTGGTCGGTCGAGAGATTGTCCCGAACGGGCAACGACCTGACCGGGTCTGACGCGGTGTCCGCTCCTCGAGCTCGAGAGTGGATTGATCACTGCGGGTCGCAAGAGCGGCATCGCGCTGCGAAGGAGGAGTTATGGTGATTGGGCAGAACAAATTGATCGTCCGCCGCTTCTTCGAGGCATTTGCGACGAACGATCAGGCCGCCCTGAAAGAAATTCTGGCTCCCGGTCTTCAAGTTCATCTGCCTGGCGAGGTGGGCCCGGCGGGGCGCGACGCTTTCTTGGAGACCGTGCAGCGGTGGAGCCACGCATTCGGCGAGCTGCGGTTCACCATTGAACATCAGATCGCCGAAGCGGACTCGGTCGCCACGCGGGTCACGCTCCGCGGCACTCACGATCAGCAACCCTTCCTGGATGTTGCGCCGAGCGGTAGGACGATCGAGGTCAGCATCGTCACGATCGAGCGGATTTCGCAGAGTCAGATCGAGGAACGATGGGTGGTCTTCGATCTGCTCGGCTTTCTTCACCAGCTCGAATCGACCTAGGCGAGGAGGCAGCTATGCACGAGAGCGTCTACACGCTGGGGGCGTGGAGGGTCAGGACCGGCCGCGAGGCGGAATTCGTTGCCGCCTGGGAGGAACTGGGTCAGATATTCGCAGCGCTCCCGCACCCGCCAACAGGTCGAGGCACGCTGCTCCAGAGTACAGAAGATCCCGGGCTATTCTACTCCTTCGGCCCCTGGCGCCGTCTGGAGGATATCGAGGCGATGCGTGCGAACCCACCCGCTCGGGAAGGCATCACCAATCTGATCGCCTTGTGCACCGAGGCGACGCCGGGCAGCTTTCGAGTCGTCGCGGAATCTGATTGAGATGAATTCCAACCCCCGAAGCCCATGCGCGCGCACTACACCATCCTCCTGCTCCTCGTGTTCTCGACTGCTGTCGCCTCCCCATCAGCCGGGCAGGCCCAGACGGCGCGCGAGACCATCGCAATCGTCGGTACGGGGAATCTCGGCACCACGTTGGGGAAGCGATGGGCCGACGCGGGGCACAGAATCATCTACGGCTCCCGCACCCCGGATGACGCCAATGCCGCCGCGCTCAGGCGCGAGATCGGGCCCGATGGCGCGGTGGTGAGCCAGGCGGAAGCGGTGGCCTCCGCCGATCTCGTCCTCCTGGCGGTCCCCGGCAACCTCGTCGTGCAGATCGTAGAGGGCCTCGGCGACCTTACCGGCAAGGTCGTGATCGAACCTACCAACACACTGACGTTCCAGGACGGGTACCCGGTTTCCGCCACCGATCCGAGAGTCTCCGCCGCCGAGCGGGTTCAGGAAGCCGCGCCGGGGGCGCGGGCGGTCAAAGCCTTCAACACCCTCAACTACTCCGTCATGGAGGACCCGTCGATCGCTGGCGGGCCGGTGACGATCCCTCTCGCCGGTGACGACGCGGCCGCCAAGGAGCGCGTCGCGCAGCTCGTGCGAGACGTCGGCCTCGAGCCCCTCGACGTCGGACCCATTCAGGCCGCTCGGTTCCTGGAGGAGATGCTGAGGCTCCACATCGCGTATCGGTTTCTGAACCCGGGAATGGCGTTCGATTACTACCTGCGCGTTCACCCTCATCCCGAGGGGTACTGAGCAGAGGGTCGCGCCGCGCGGTACCGATGAGACCACGAGAGAAGGCAGCACGGGATTCAGAATACGTTCGCGAGCAGTCGAAGGTCACACATCGCGCAGGGCCGGCAGCCGAATGGTGAACGTGGATCCTATTCCCACCTTGCTTTCTACCTCCAGTTGCCCGCCCATCTGCTGTACGAGTCCGTGTGAGATCGCGAGGCCGAGTCCCACGCCGGGAACCTGTGCGGTGTCTTCGCTGCGATAGTAAGGCTCGAATATAGAGGCCTTCTCGGTATCGGCGATCCCGGGCCCGGTGTCGGTAACGCGGATCTCCCCCCACGCGATCCCGTAGAGGTTCCGGGCGGCGGTGTCGATGGTGATCGAGCCGCCCTCGGCGGTGAACTTCACCGCGTTGCCGATCAGGTTCACCAGTATCTGGCGGACCCGTGCGTGGTCCGCGGTGACCACCACGTCCGTTTGCCTGCCGAAAGCGAGCGTCTGCAGTCTGGCGCCGGCGCTCGGAATCAGCATCTGCACCGCTTCGCGCGCAACCTCGGTAAGCGGGACCGTCTCCGAAGCGACCCGCAGCACTCCGGCGTTCAGGCGAGCCATCTCCATCACGTTGTCGAGAAGCGACAGGAGGTGGCGCCCGCTCATTCGGACGCGGCCGAGCGTCTCACGTTGGCGGTCGTTGATCGGCCCCTGTATTTCCGCCTGGAGTATCTCACAGTAACCGTCGATCGCGCCGAGCGGGGTCCGGATGTCGTGGGCCAGGGTGGCCAGCGCCCGGTCATTGGCCGAGGTCGCGCCCTCGCTGGCCCGCAGCCGCTCCTCCATGTCGATTCGCACCTCGCCTCCGAGCCGGGCGTTCTCGAGCGCGACTGCCGCCTGATCCGCGAGGGCGGAGAGCAGCGATTCGTCGGCGTCTGTCGTGGCCTGGAGCGTCGCGACCGCGAGAACTCCGGTTACGGCGCCACCGACGATGAGCGGGACGGCGATGAAGAAATCGTCGGGAACGTCGAGCAGCCCCTGGAGCCGACCGATGACTTCATCCGTCAGAGGGGCGCGGAAGCGGGCGAGGCGCTCGTCCGAGACTCCGTGAGCGGCGCGTACCTGTAGAAGGCCGTCGGCGTCGGCGAGCATGAGCACCGCGGCCGAGGCGTCGAGCAGGTCGGCACCGCGCTCGACGGTCAGCCGAGTCACCTGCTCCAGCGACGTGGTGTACGTGAGCGCACGGCTGATCTCGGTCAGCCTGCGGAGCTGAGCGAACTCGGGCTCGACTTCCGAGAGGGTCGCCCGCCTGATCACCCGATCACGCTCAGCCCCGCCGCGGTGATCTCGACTTCACGAATTATCGGGTCGTGTGCACTGCCCCGCGTCTTCAGAACTCGGATCCTGCGGCGCGTCCGTTCCTCGCCGTCCACGGTGAGCAGCAGCACGTTGTCCGAGAGGTAGCTCATTGCGTTCTGCACGCCTTCCCCGGAAATCTGGTTGCCGAGCGTCTCGAAGTTCAGGATGCTGGTGACGTTGCTCACGGCGAAGTGCTGCACGAGCGCGTAGAGGTAGTCGTGCAGGCGCTGCGGGTCGGTCGCGGCGCTGGCCAGGTCGCCGATGGCGTCGACGACGAGGCGGCGCACTCCCCTCTCCTGAATCCGACGGAACATGTCGACGATGATGCTGTCGATCTGAAGCTCGACCGGAGACGCATATACGAGGTCCAGTCCCCGCGACTGTGCGTGTTCGAGGTCCACGCCCAGGGAACGGATGGTCCGGATGAGCTGCGATGGATTCTCCTGGAAGTTCATGTACAGCGTGGGTTCGCCCTGCGCAGCACCCTCGACGGCGAACTGCAGGCCGATCGTGGTCTTGCCGGCGCCCGAGGGACCAGCCAGCAGCGTTGTGGTTCCACGCCACACGCCGCCGTCGAGCATCTCGTCCAACCCCGGGACCCCGATCGAGACCCGCTCGGTGGCCGGCTCGTACCCGGCCGGCATCCGCGGGCTGACGAGTCGGGGATAGATGTCGAGACCGGAGTCGGTGATGCGGAATGCGTGGGCGCCCTCGAGATAGTGGCTCCCGCGCAGCTTGTACACACGGAAGTAACGCTCGTCGCGATTCCCCAGCCGGAGACGCGACAGCTCCACGATCCCGTCCGCCACCGCGAACTCCGGATAGAGGAGGATGTCCTCTTCGGTATATTCGCCGAGCAGGAACGCCGTCGTTCCGAAGGCCGTCAGGAGCGCGGTCATCGCATAGACCATCTGGCGCCGTTCGGTCACCGATGGCGCAAGGTCGTGCACCGCCTTGAAGGAGTCGATCACGATGACCTTCGGAGACAGCGTCTCGATCGCGTTCTCGAGCAGCGGAACGAGGGCGGCGGCTCCGTCCTTCGCCAGTTGCGGACCTACGTCGTCGTAGATCACCTGCGTCCCGAGCTTCTCCTCGTCGAAGAACTGAAATCCCTGCAGGTATCGAACGACCTTCGACAGGGGCTCGGAGAGGGTGGTCAGGTACAGGATCGGCCGATCGTCGCCGGCGTTGTGGAAGATGAGCTGCTCCGCGAAGATCGTCTTGCCGGAGCCGGGGTGGCCCATGATGATGTTGATCGAGTTCGCGGGGAATCCGCCGCCGAGGATGTGATCGGCTTCGACGTTCCCCGCGCTCATCCGTTCGGTTGCGTTCTCGGCGTCGGTTCGGGAATCGGCGCGGCGGTCCGCTATTACCTCGAGGCCCATTGCTCCTCCACTGCTTTCGTGGGCTGCGCCGCTATCAGGTCATTGACGGCTGCAACAAAGATCGAATCGACGAGGGGCTTGCGCAGGAACGCGGTCGCGCCCGCCTCACTGGCTCGCTGTGACGCCGCGAGGATGCTGAAGACGATGATCGGAGTGCCACGCGTACGAGGGTCTTCCCTCAGCCGTCGGCACAGCGCGAGCCCGTCCAGCGTGGGGATGAGGATCTCGGTGATGACCAGCGCCGGGGGATCCAGCACGGCGCGCTCGAGCGCCTCCCGTCCGTCGTCCGCGAAGTCGACCGTGAAGCCCGCACGCTTGAGGAAGAGCTCCTGAAGCTTGCGAACGCTCTGGTCACGCTCGGCGATGAGGATCGTACTCGATTCAGGATCCTGGCTCGGCATCTACCAGTACCTCCTTTCAGGCGCGGGATCGAACCCGTTACAGGCTTGGACCAAGTAGAAAAAAGGTCGACACAGGTCCCCACGCGGATGCGATACGCGTGCCCAGCAGAGCCGGAACACGGGATCATGCAGCCAAAAGGCGGGATGATCGTTCTGGCCACACAGGGGAAGCTGGCCTCAGCGAGGATCGAGTACCCCATAAAGCCAAAAGGATCCTTTGGGGGTGCATCGGCAGGAACGGAGACCCTCGCATGCGGTCCCGGCGTCCGATCGGCTGGCGTTGATCGCTGATCCGTAGCGGCGTACCTTCGGCAGCGCCGGTCCGAGCCGCCGCACCCCTCCCCACTCATCGAGAGTCGAAGAATGCGCCTCCTACGACCGTTGCGGGTCTCGCTGCTCTGCGCCGTCTTCGGCCTCCTGGGCGCACCCGCTGATGTGCCGGCACAATCGCAGGACCACCAGTACAGCACCGCGGACATCGAGGTCGGCTCGCGGCTCTATTCACGCCAGTGCGCGCTCTGTCACGGGCCGTCCGGGGACCAGGTGACGGGCGTGAACCTGCGCCTCGGCCAGTTCCGACGCTTCCTCTCTGACGACGAGCTGAGGGGGGTGATCACGAGCGGCGTGCCGGATGCCGGGATGCCGGGTTTCCGGCTACCGCCCGCCGAGCTGGACGGCCTCGTCGCGTTCATCCGCGCGGGATTCGATGTCGAGGGGACCGCCGTTCGAATCGGCGACGCGGTCGAGGGGCGCCTCGTGTTCGAGGGGATCGGCGGCTGCACCGCGTGTCACCGTGTGCACGGAGTCGGCCCGACGACGGCGCCGGACCTCAGCGATATCGGTGCGATTCGCCAGCCGTCCGCACTGCAGCGTGCGCTTCTGGACCCGACGGGAACCATGCTGCCGATCAATCGGCCAATTCGTATCGTCACCGACGATGGACGAACGATCCGGGGCCGGCGGCTGAACGAGGACACGTATACGGTCCAGGTCATCGCGGAGGGGGATCGGCTGATCTCTCTCGACAAGGCCGACATCCGGGAGTACGAGCTTGCCGACACCTCGCCGATGCCCTCGGTCGAGGGCCGGCTCACTGGCGAGGAGATCGCCCACCTCGTCGCGTATCTTCTCTCGCTGAGGGGCCGATGAAGACGATCTTCCGCCGCGCGCTCCCGCTCCTCGCACTGCTCTCCACGGCCGAGCTCCACGGGCAGGTCAGCTTCGAGCGGATCCTGGCCGCTTCGGCCGAACCGCAGAGCTGGCTGACCTACAACGGCAGCTACGATAGCAAGCGTTTCAGCCGGCTGGACCAGGTGACGCCTGCAAACGTCCATGCGCTGGAAATCAAGTGGATGCTCCAGAACCAGGTGTTCGGCGCCTGGCAGTCGAGCCCCCTCGTGGTGGACGGCGTGATGTACCTCACGCAGCGTCCGAACGACGTGATGGCGGTCGACCCCCGGACGGGCCGCGTGTTCTGGCTCTATCGCCACACACCGTCACCGGACGCCCGGGTCTGCTGCGGTGCGAACAACCGGGGCCTCGCCATGCTCGGCGAAACTCTCTTCATGGGAACACTCGACGCGCGGCTGATCGCGATCGACTCCCGCACGGGAAAGGCGCTCTGGAACGTCGAGGTCGGAGACGTGAACGAGGCGTACTCGATCACGATGGCGCCCCTCGTCGTAAAGGATAAGGTGCTGGTCGGTGTCGGAGGCGGCGAGTACGGCATCCGGGGTTTCGTGTCCGCGTACGACGCGGTTACCGGCGAGGAAGAGTGGCGTTTCCACACCATCCCGGGGCCGGGCGAGCCCGGGCACGAGACGTGGAGCGGAGACGACTGGATGCACGGAGGAGCCCCCGTCTGGATCACCGGCTCCTACGATCCCGAGCTGGATCTCACCTACTGGGGTGTCGGCAATCCCGGCCCCGACTGGAACCCTGACCAGCGGCCCGGCGACAACCTGTACTCGGACGCGGTGATCGCGCTCGATCCGGATACCGGCGAGCTCCGCTGGCACTTCCAGTTCACTCCGAACGACGGCTACGACTACGACGCCGTCCAGGTCCCCGTCCTCGCCGACATGGAATGGGAAGGAGAGCAGCGGAAGCTCATGCTCTGGGCCAATCGCAACGGCTTCTTCTACGTTCTCGATCGCGAGACGGGCGAGTTCCTCCTGGGAGAGGCCTTCGTCAGGGTGAACTGGGCCAGCGGCCTCGACGAGAACGGCCGGCCGATCCAGACGCCGCAGCCGGAAGGGATGCCTACCTGGCCAGGAAATCAGGGCGGCACCAACTGGTACCCACCCTCCTTCAGCCCCAGAACGGAGCTCTTTTACTTTTCGGCGTGGGAGAACTACGCGACGATCTACGAGAAGGAGGAGGTGGAGTACGAGCCGGGACAGCTTTTCCTCGGGGGCGGCTTCGATGTGGTCGCCCCGGTGCCGGGTGCGCCGACCATCGGAATCGGTCGCCGCGGCCCGATCAACAACTGGACAAACGAGGTGGGCAACGGTGCGGTGATCGCCCTCGACCCGCGAACGGGTGAAGCACGGTGGAAGTTCGAGCAGTTCGACGTCTCCGACAGCGGAATTCTCACAACGGCCTCCGATCTGCTATTCACCGGTGGCCGTGAGGGATACTTCCACGCGCTCGACGCCCGCACCGGCGAGCTGCTCTGGCGAGCCAGCCTCGGGGGCCAGATCGTGATGGCGCCGATCACCTATACGGTCGATGGTGAACAGTACATCTCGGTGATCTCCGGTCACGCTTTGGTGACGTTCGGGCTGCGCGACTGAACCGGCCGCCGCATCGGGCCGGCATCGACCTCCGGAGGCCGAAACTCCCGTCCCAGCTTCGGCCTCTTACTTCGCCCGCTACCTGGCAGATCGGATGGAGATCGGTATCTATAGCTTCGCCGAAATGACGCCCGACCCGGCGACGGGGAGGACGGTCGGTCCGGAACAGCGGTTGAAGAACCTGCTCGAGGAGGTGGAGCTCGCCGATCAGGTCGGGCTCGACGTGTTCGGCGTCGGAGAGCACCATCGCGCCGAGTTCGCGGTCTCCACTCCGGCGGTCGTGCTCGCCGCCGCCGCTGCGCGAACCAGCCGGATCCGCTTGACGAGCGCCGTCTCGGTGATCAGCTCCGACGATCCGGTTCGCGTCTTCCAGGAATTCTCGACCGTCGACCTGCTGTCGGGCGGCCGCGCGGAGATCATGGCCGGCCGCGGCTCCTTCATCGAATCCTTCCCTCTCTTCGGGTACGATCTGGACGACTATGACGAGCTCTTTTCGGAGAAGCTCGACCTGCTATTGAAGCTCACCTTGTCCGAACGGGTCCGGTGGTCCGGCAAACACCGCGCGGCGATTCCCGACCTCCCGGTGTATCCGCGGCCCGTGCAGGACCCGCTTCCCATCTGGATCGCCGTCGGTGGGACGCCGAACTCGGTGATGCGGGCAGGACGTCTCGGTTTGCCACTCGCCGTCGCCATCATCGGCGGTCAGCCGGCGCGCTTCGTACCGCTCGTGGACCTGTATCGTCAGACGATGTCCGAGAGCGGCCGAGCGATCACGGGGCAGCCTCGCGTCAGCATCAACTCGCACGCGTTCATCGCCGAGGATTCGCAGGAGGCGGCAGACATCTTCTATCCCTCCTACGCCGAGGTCATGTCGCGGATCGGCCGCGAGCGGGGCTGGCCACCGACCAACCGGGCGCAGTTCGAAGCTCAGCGCGCCCCCGCGGGAGCCCTGCTCGTCGGCAGCCCCCAGCAGGTGATCGATAAGATCCTGTACGAGCACGAGCTCTTCGGTCACGACCGCTTCCTCGCACAGCTCACCGTCGGCTCGATACCCCACGAAAAGGTTCTACGCGCGATCGAGCTTCTCGGCACCGTCGTCGCGCCCGCGGTCCGAAAGGCTCTGCGGCCCGGTGGCACCTGACGGGCCGCTCCGCATCTCCGGGCCTCGGTCTTGAAGGGTCGGCCCCGCCACTTCTAACGTTCCGGGCATGTTCCCTGTTGATGGTCTGATCCTCGTTGGGGGGATCCTCCTCCTTTTCGCGATCGCGTCGAGCAAGTTCTCCTCGCGGATCGGCGTACCCGTCCTGGTGCTCTTCCTGGGGCTCGGGATGGTCGCCGGTTCCGAGGGGCTCGGCGGAATCGCCTTCGAGAACTACTCGCTCGCGCACGGCATCGGGACGCTCGCCCTCGCGCTGATCCTCTTCGATGGTGGCCTGAGGACTCCGCTGGCGAACTTCAGAGTCGCGCTTGCCCCCTCTCTCGCGCTCGCCACCCTCGGAGTCGTCATCACCGCGGCCGCCACCGGTGCCGCGGCGGCGTGGATTCTCGGTGTGCCGTTGCTCAACGGCATCCTGCTCGGGAGCATCGTCGGGTCGACGGATGCCGCCGCCGTCTTCTCGCTGCTGCGGGGGCAGGGAATCCATCTCCGGCAGCGCCTCGCCGCCACGCTGGAGATCGAGAGCGGCTCCAACGACCCGATGGCCGTCTTTCTCACCGTCGGCATCCTCGAGGTACTGCTGGGGCGCCTGGACCCGGGCTGGGGGTTGGCGAGCTTCTTCCTCGTCCAGGTCGGGGTGGGCCTTCTTGCGGGCCTGCTGGTCGGCAAGCTGGCGGTCGAGGTGAACAACCGGATCAATCTGGACGCCGCCGGACTCTACCCGATCCTCACCGCCGCCTCGGGATTCCTCGCCTACGGCGCCGCGGCATCGCTCGGCGGCAGCGGGTTCCTGGCGGTCTACCTCACCGGGATCGTGCTCGGCAACAGCCGGATCGTATTTCACCGGGGAATATTGCTCTTCACCGATGGCATGGCGTGGCTCGGCCAGATCGTCATGTTCGTGATGCTCGGCATGCTCAGCTTCCCGTCGCAGCTTCTGGAAGTCGCGGGTGAGGGACTGCTGGTGGCCGTGGTTCTGATCTTTCTCGCGCGGCCCCTCGCGGTCTTCCTCATCCTGGCACCGTTCCGCTTCGAGCTGCGGGAGATCGCTTTCCTTTCCTGGATCGGTCTCAAGGGAGCCGTTCCGATCGTGCTGGCTACCTATCCGCTCCTGTTCGGATTGCCCGGAGCGTTGCTACTCTTCAACGTGGTGTTCTTCGTCGTCCTCGTTTCGGCGGTGACACAGGGCTGGTCGCTACCGGCCGTCGCTCGGATGCTTCGCCTCGAGGTCCCCTCCCCCCCGACGCCTCCGGTGACCCTGGACATCACATCCCTGAAGCACGTCGACGGCGACATCGTGGAATTCACAGTCGGCCCGAACGCCCGCGCTGCCGGTCACCTCGTTCGTGATCTTGCCATTCCCGAAACGGTCGTCGTGGCTTTGATCGCACGAGGGGAACAGATCATCCCCCCGCGCGGGAGCACGAGGATCAACCCTGGTGATCACGTCTTCGTCGTGCTCCGCCCGGAGGTCCGCCCGCTCGTGAATCGGCTCTTCAGCGAGGACCACCGTGATCCGGGAGGGATCACGGCCGGTGTAGAGTTCCCGCTTCTGGCGAGTGCGACGATCGGGGACCTGGAGGAGTTCTACGGAATCGCGCTCGACGCGCCGAGCGGCTGGACCCTCGCACGGCTGATCCAGGAGCAGGCCGGAGTGGAGGCGATCTATGAGGGACACCGTGTCGTTGTGCCTGGTGCGGTCCTCCGGGTGAGGGAGATCGGTGAGCATGGGATCGAAACGATCGGCCTGGAGATCCTGGGCCCGGCAATCGCTGAAGGTCCACCCGGGGAACCGTCCGAATGACCGGTTACGGTCCCCGATCCGACGGTCGAGCCTGCTCCACGCTCTGAGCGATGTCCGATCCCCCGCCGTCGCCGCACGTGCTGCCTCCACCGGCCCGGTGCCCGCCCGCCGGATGATCGCCGATCGTGCTCTGCCCTTGCCTCGCGCCTCGCGGCGGATTACCATGCTGAAACGGGCAACTCTCCACCCCCGCCAACACGTTTTTTGCTGCACCGATCTCCTGCGACCGGCTCCGGAATCGGAGCGGCCAGCGGCCGCTCGGGAGAGCTTTCCCCTCGAAATCAGAAGCCCCGGCATTGCTGCCGGGGCTTTTTCATTTCCGCTCGGGCTCGCTCGTCAGAACCATCGGGTCCAGTCGCTGAACCAGACGTTCTCTCGTTGGCGCCCGGGCGACCTCGCGGAATCGTACGCCGGGCCGCCCCCTGGTTGCATCCCGCCGACAGGAGAGTAGTGCGGGTGAGTGCGCTCGGAGAAGTTGCGATAGGCCTCATCGTATCGCCCCCCGAAAGGTTGCGACGGCATCGCCCGCTCGCCGATCCACCAGTAATCCCGGCCGTACGGACCGCCCGAACGGCCTCCGAAATCCCTGTCGTAGCGGGGGCGGCCTCCAGGCTCGAGCACCGGCCGCGGTCCCACGAATCGCCCCGATCCGCGAGGCGCCGGATACGGCCGGTCCCTCATTTCGAAATCTCTCTGGTACCTCATGCGACGGTTCCCCCTTCCTGCGTAGTCGTAGTCCCCCGCGCCTGTCCTGAAACCTCCAGAACAGTGCAACGACCATTCCAACCCGAGCAGGTACAAAAGATGTAATTAGTTGCTGTACAGAAGCTTGTGATGCTCTTACGAGGCGGTTTACGGCGGACGGTGTCGGTCACCTTTCTTCCAGACCCAACCCGGGAGGATCAGTGGGAAGACCTTCAGGAAGCAGAGCGAAGAAGCGCCAGCATTCCAGCACCCTCAGAACCGAGCTGCAGCGACAGATCGAGCGTGGTCAGTGCGCGTATTGTCGCGCTCCGGCCCGTCCAGATAGCCCCCTGACTCGCGAGCATGTCATTCCGCGGGCGCGCGGGGGCCGCCGGAAAGACGTCCGCATCATCGTCCCCGCCTGTGCCCGATGCAACCAGCACCGCGGCTGCCGCGAATTCATTCCCTTCCTGCTCGCTCGACCCCGCCGGATATCCTCCTTCCTCGACTATCTCTGCGTTCTCTCGCCCGAATGCCTCCGCGAGATCGACCCTCGCATCTATGCCGAGCTCTACGTGGCGGTGGCAATCATCGCGGAGAGCTCCGACCACGGGGCGGAATGGCGGCGGGAGATGAGACGGCTGTGCAGCGGCCGGGCCCTCCACCGCCGCCGCTACGCAGCCAGACGCGCGGTCGGCGCCGTCACGGGGCGGATCGAGAAGGTGCGCGACCGCGACGGCGGCGGGGAGGGCCCGAGTTGTGTGTTGCCCGAGCTACGGTCCGACCTCGGGTGGCCGGTCATGGAGGAGCCCCTGGAGCGGATCGCCTCCCGGCTGTTGAGCCTGCTTGCGCTCCAGTGGGAGGTGTCCGGGGCCGTCGTGGAGCGGGAACTGGCACGCGAGCTCAGCGGAACAGCGGTCGGCGGCGAGTCGCTCGTCGGCGGGACCGAGTCGGATTCGGAGGCTGAAGGGCGGCATGACGAGGAGGTGCTGAAGCTCGACGGCTGGATTCCGCGGCCGAAGCGAAGGCGATTACGGGTCGATCGACGGAACGGAAGGGGGGCTCGCACGCAGCGTCGTCCTCCGGTCGCTCGTGGAAGAGCAGCGTAGGGACGACATCGACAGACGACGACGAGGCCCCCCGGTGGTGCGCTGTCGGGGGGCCTCCTCGCTCCCAAAATCAGAGTTCGTCGGGGTATCGGCCACGCCATCCGCCGCCGAAGCGGTTCGGATTCCGAGGATTGCCGGGACCGCGCTCCCGCAGGTAATCCCTGTCGTAAGGCGCCGTGACGCGATTCGTATGGCGCGTACGCGGCGGACCGAGCTCCGCGTCGTAGCGGGACGAGGAGCGCAACTGGATGTGCGGATCGGTCGTATCCTGCGGACCTCGCAGACCGTAATCGTAGCGTGCCATTTCAGTCGCCTCCTCTTTCGCGGTTCCTGTTCAGCGCTTCGGCGGTCGCGCCCCGCCGATTCGATGTTGCAATCGACGTTCCCGCCGCACAGCTCGAGGCTCCTTTCGGTGCCAGGGGGGTAAGCTGTCTCCACGAAACGCTTTGTAGCTATCCGGGGGAGGTGCCGATGCCGGGGATGGGCGAACTCATGAGGGAGTACGAGCGGGCGCGGTTTCCCGCGGATCGTCGGCTCGACGTGCACGGCGAGGGCCCGGAAATGGCTCGGGAGCGCGCGCTGCGGTGGATCCAGTCCCGGGCTCACGAAGCGCCCGGCGAGGAGCTCCTGCTGATCGTCGAGCGTGGTGGCCGCCCCGGCCGTTCGCCATCTCCGGTCGCAACCGCCGTCAGCCGGTTGCTCGCTGATCTCGAGGGCAAGCTCGTCGAGTGGTGGCAGCCCTTCGCTGCGGGCAGCCTCGCGCTGCGCGTGGCGATCCGGCCTTCCGTTCTTCCGCGTCCCTCTGCGAGCGCCGCCCCCGATGGCGACGGGCGTACCGAGGAGACTGCCGGGGCCGCGCGGCCTCCGCCGGCCGCGGACATCCCGCCGGAGCTGATGGACGCGGCGACTCGTGCGGCCGAGTTGCGGATCGAGCGCGAGGAGCTGTCGATCCGGGTGATGGACGTCGTGCTGCGGGAGGTGTGGATCGAGGCGCAGGCGATCGCGATGGAGGAACGATTGAGCTTCCAGGTCGCCATGGACCGCATCGTCGACGCGGAGAGAGAGCGCACTCTCTCGGAATGACAGGCGATTCAGGCGCGTCGTTTCGTGCGCCGCTCCAGAACGACTTCGTCATTGACGATCATGTACCGGATGATACGTTCGGCGACATCCGGGAATGCCTGCTCACGGTCTCTGAAACGGTCGTTGGAGACGACGACGGCATCCAGCTCGCGGGCGAAGGAGAGAATGAAGTAGTCCGCATCGGTACCGGCGGGTGCCTGGCGAATCGTACCGTCCTGGACCAGCCGCTCGTAGTCCGCCTCCCGGTCGATCTGGTGCCGGAGCGCCGCGTCGACCACCACCACGGGTTCGAACCCCTCCTCCGCGAGCTTGTCACAGACGAGGCGGATGTTGGCGAGCTTCGGCTCCTTCGGCTCGGTGGAGTGGGCGACGTTGGAGCCATCCACGATCGCGACCGCGTGTTCGCGTTCTTCGGTCATCTAACGCTCGTATCGGCGGGAACGGCCGCAGCCTCGGCGGGTAGCTGGAGGATCTCCGGGACGCGGCGGGCTGACGGCCTCACGAAAGGTGAGCTCGATCTCCCGGCCGCCGTCGACGTCGCGCTTCGCCCCGGTCCGCTGTTGTAGCTTCGGCATTCACGATCCTGAAGATGGTGCCGATCGGGTGACCTTCGCCGCCTCGGCGTTCCACGTTTGGCAAGAAGACGGCCGTGCGGAGGTGCGTGGCGGAAGCCACGGGAAGACTTTCGACGCGGCTGGCGATCCACCGACGAGCGGCATACCCTGGCTGTGCCGCTGGGCGACCACCCCGACGACGGACCCATGCGAACTCCGGGCATACGGTTACTGCCGATCCTGCTGGCCTTTCTGCCGGCCGACCTCGCGGCTCAGCTTCCGATTCCCCTCGCCATCGAAGCTCGCGTCGGAATCGCGGCTCCGCAGGGAGAATTCTCCGGCACCGAAACCAGTTTCGGCGCGGAGGCCGGCCCGACCCTGGGCATCGGGCTACGGCTCGATTTGGTTCCGCAACTCGGCATCTTCGGGGGCTACCAGCAGACGAATTTCGGCTGCGACCGCTGTGCCGGCCTCCTGCTCGACGACTCGGCGGTGCTGAAGGGTCTCGAGGCGGGCGTTCAGCTCTCGCTCCCGCTCGCCGCGGCCGGCGTCATTCCCTGGATCAGAGGGTCCGTGATGCAGCAGACACTCGGCTTCTCCGGGCAGGGTGAAACGCTCACTTCCGAGGCCGCGATCGGCTATAACGCCGGAGCCGGTCTCACCGCCCGATTCGCCGAACGTTTCGAGATCTCCCCCGGAGTCCGCTTCATCAGTGCTCCGGCGGACTTCGACTTCACGACCCTGCCCGATCGCCACATCGACGTCGCCGCCTTTGCGATCGACTTCGCGCTGGCCGTTCGACTCTAAAAATGGATCTGGAACGATGAAGTACCGTCGTAGCCTCCTGACCGCAGCGTTCCTCGTCTTCGCGGGCTGTGTCGAGACTCAGTCGCCGACGGCGCCGCTGCTCGAGCAATCGGTGTTCACCGCCCTGGGCGGGCTGCAGGTCGGTGAGTCGCTGACGCTGTCGGGCTCCGCCGCCGCCGACGTCCTCCTCGGAGGCACGAGCGCCGCCGGGGATTTCGTGGTGGTGCCGTTCCATGCATCACGGGTGCAGGGGATCGACCTGCTCCTCGAGGTTGCCGGGCAAAGTCTCTCGACGTCGTCCTGGGCGGCACCGCTGACGAGCGCGGCGGGAAGCTCGCTGACGGTGCCCCAGGCGCCGAGCTCGGTCATGCACGAGGAGTTGCACCGCAGGCTGACGAACGCCGTAGCGCCGCTGCTTGCGGAGTACCGGCGGCGCAGCGCTGTCGCCCCGAGCCGCTCGCTGATTCCCGCGACCGACCTGAGTGGTTCCAACGCGCAGGTCGGGCAGCTCGTCGAGCTCAACACCGACGTCATGGGCACTCCCTGCGGCGGAATCGACCTGCGCACCGGCCGGGTGGAAGCGATCACTCAGCGGGCGATCGTGGTGGCGGACATCGAGAATCCGTCCGGCGGATTCTCTCGTGCGGACTACGAGGCGTTCGGCCGCGAGTTCGACGACCTCGTTCACCCGACGATCACCGCTGTCTTCTCCAATCCTACCGACATAGACGAAAATGGCCGAGTCGTCATCTTCTTCACGCGCGCCGTGAACGAGATGACCCGGCCGCAGGACCAGGGGTACGTCGGGGGCTTCTTCTACGCGCGCGACCTCTTCTTCACGACGGGCGAGGGCTCATGCCCGGCGAGCAACGTGGGTGAGATGTTCTACGTCCTGGTCCCCGATCCAAATCGGGAGGCGAGTCACATCCCTCACACCCGCGACAACGTCTTCCGCGGAGCGATCGGTACGATCGGCCACGAATACCAGCACCTGATCAACGCTAGCCGCAGGATCTACGTGAACGACGCTCTCGCCTTCGAAGAGACGTGGCTCGACGAAGGTCTCAGCCATATCGGCGAGGAGCTTCTTTTCTACGCGGACGCAGGCATCCCGCCTCGTTCGAACGTCTCGGCCGCCGATCTCACCGAGCAGCACATCGTCAACGCCATCAACCGGTTCGGCGTGCAGAACCTCGTCCGCTACGGGCTGTATCTGGAAGACGTCACCCGCGACTCGCCGACCGACTCGGGCGACGATCTCGCCACCCGCGGCGCCGCCTGGTCCTTCCTCCGATACGCGGCGGACCATCAGGAGGAACAGACGGACGCCGAGTTCTTCGGCGGGCTCGTCAACTCGACGCGTTCCGGCTTCGACAACCTCGGCGCCGAGCTCGAGGGGACCCCGCTCGACTGGCTCCAGCGCTGGGGGGTGAGCGTGTATACGGACGACCTCGTCCCCGCCTCCGGAGACGCCCTGCTCCAGCAGCCGAGCTGGAACTTCCGCACTCTGCTTCCCCTACTTTTCGATGCCTTCCCGCTCGAGGTTCGCACCCTCACCAGCAGCGGCTCCGTTCAGCTGAATCTGATCTCCGGCACCAGCGGGTACGTTCGCTTCCGCAGCTCACCGGACGAGGCGGCTCGGGTGAGCACCACGTCGGGCGGCACGACCCCTCCGGAAAAGCTTCGGGTTACGGTCGTACGTACGGGGTGATCGTCAGCCGGGGGGGTGGAGCGAGAAACTAACTTTTGGGAGCGGACGGGCATCTCCCTACCGGCACTGTAGATAGGGCGCGCCGGAGCCCGGATGGTCCGATGCGGCATCGGGAGCGGGGAACGATCGGTGCATCGAGAAGTGCCCGTCCTGCAGTACGCCGCCGGGAGCTCTGAACCGGAGGAGTACGCCCAACGAGTTCGGCGGAGTGCGCGTCCGGTGCACTCCACGTACTCGCTCGCGTCAGGGGAACGGCATGCGGATTCGGACCGCCGCACTCTCCAAGCGAAGCGGAGCGCCCCCGGGCATCGGTCTGCTGACCGACCGCCGGATCCGGCGTACGCTTCGTCGTCACGCCCGGCTGGCAGCGCTCGCGCTGCGGTCGCCGGAGGCGTACGCGGTCATTGGAAGCGGCGGCGATCCGATCCTCGGTGCGAGCTACGGGCGGACGGAGCCGGATTCGGTCGAAGTGCCGGACGAGATCCGCTCGACTCCACTCCCGGACGGCAAGGGTGCGCTGAAACGACCGACTCCGGCGCTCGGGGCCCCGATTCGAACGCCCGATGGTGAGCAGTACGGGACGCTCTGGGTCGTGGGTGACGTCGATCGAAGATGGACGCGGCGCGAGCGCAGGCTGCTGACGGAGATCGCCTCGTGCGCGGCGGAGGAGATCGAGCTGCGCTCGGCGCTGTCCGGCAGCGTCAGCGCCCACCTGCACGCCGAGTCCGGCGATTACGATTCGATTCCGGCACGAGCTCTCCTCAGGCAGGGTACGGGTGAGCTACTCTCCTCCCTGCGCTCCGGGATCCTGACGGCCATCAACGAGGGCCACGCCGAAGCGGGCACCCGCCTGCCGAGCATTCGTGAGGTCGCAGACCTCGTCGAAACCAGCCGCTACTCGGTGCTGCAGGCGTACCGTTCGCTGGAGTCGGAGGGGATCGTCGAGACGCGACACCGGTCCGGGGTATACGTCGCTTCGCTCGGAGAGTCGCCGGATCCGCAACTACCGGAAACCGCCCGCTGGCTCGGTCGGGTCATCACGGAGAGCTATCTCCACAAGGTGAAGCTGCCGAGCCTCCCAGCGCTGATAGGCCGCTGGACGTCGTCGACTACGATACGCTGCGCCTGCGCCGAATCGAACGAGGATTATCGCTATGCACTCGCCGACGAGGTCCGCACCCAGTTCGGTCTGGAAGCGGTCGCCGTGGAAGTCCCGGGGCCGAGCGCCGATGGTACATCGACTCGCACGATCGGGCAGGAGGCGGAGAGGCTTCTCGCTTCCGCCGACATCGTGGTCACCACCGCCTTCCATGCCCCGGTCGTAGGGTCGGTCGCCGAACGCCTCGGCATCCCGCTCATCGTGGCTACGCTCGACGAGAGCTCGTCCACGGTCGTGCCCCTGCGCCTGCGCAATGGGTCGGACCTCGCCGTGATCTGTGCCGATCCCGCATTCGGACGGCGAATCATGTCGGCGCTGCTCCCGCCGAACCGCAGCCGCGTACGCATCCTCTCGATCGACGACATCGAAGAGCTTCGGCGCCTGGACCGTCGCGAGCCCGTCTTGATCACCGGCGCGGCGAAAGCACGTCTCCAGGGAGAGGACTTCCGCCTTCTGGCGGCGCGCTACCCCACTTTCTCCCGGCGATTCGCGGAGCGGCTCGCCAGCGTCGTCCTGGAAATCAATCTTCGAGGTCCCGGCGCGCGCGCAGCCAATGCCGGCCGGTGACCCGGAACCGGGTGTAAGCGGCCGCTTCGGCGAAACGGCCGCCCGAGCTTACGCCGTCGGCTGTCTGTCGCGACCTACCAGACGGACCAGCTGGAGATGGCGAGCTGATTCTCTATCTTGAGCTCGACACTCTGCCCTTCGTTCATGTTGATCGGACCGGTCCCGAACCGCTCCCGCGACCCGATCGCCTCCGCGACGAGCTCGACGGCGCCGCTCGCGAGGTTCACCGACTTGGGTAGGTCGAAGTTCCGCGTGTTCATGCTGGTCACCATCCCGAGGCGAGTGCGCGTATTGTAGCGTACCGCGTACACCACCATGTCCGACCAGTTGTTGTTCTGTACCTCCACCCGCGTCTCGGTGTGGTGGGCCGGAAGGGGGCCGTCATTCGACGTCCACTGTGAGCCGCTCGCGGCGGCGCAGCCACCCGCCAGGGCAACCGTCGTCGCCAGAGCGACGATTCGTGAGAGAGAACCCATCGTACACCTCCGTGTAATGCCGCCCTTCTACCCTCTATATCACTCCAGCGGTTTCAGGCGTATGTGTATAGGTTACAACATCTTGCAGGGTCTACGGTTGCAGCGGTCGTGCCGGCAGCACATCATGTACGGACAGATCGCCCGTCGGGGCGCATCTGTTCGATTCGCTCAGCGGGGGTCGCTGAATGGCGGAGGGCTGACAACGTGAACGAGCTCGCGACGACGAAGCTGCCGGACCGCAGTCCGGTGCGCGTGGCGGGAGGGAGGGCCACGGTGCGCGCCGCGACTCCGCTCGCGGCGGTTCTGTTGCTCCTGGGACTTGCCACGCCTCTGCTCGCCCACCTGGCGCTCATAGCGGGCTCTCCGGGAGCGGACGAGTCGCTCGCGGTGGTTCCCGAATTCATTCGGCTGAGCTTCACCGAGCCCGTCGAGGTGGGTCTCTCGTCGATCGTGCTGATGGGTCCGGACGGGGGAGTCGCGTTGGGAGCGCTTACCGCATCCGATGCGCGCGACGAGCTCGAGGCCCCTGTCCTGGGTGACCTGATCGCTGGCGAGTACACGGTGCGGTGGCAGGCCGTGGGACGTGACGGCCATCCGGTCCGCGGTGAGTACGGATTCGGTATCGAGGAGGACGCGGAGGGCCTGGTCGTGCCGGATACGGCGACGGTTCTGGAATTCGACACTGCCGCTGCTGCACCCGCCGCTCCGGTGGCGCAGCAACCGAGCTTCTCGCCTCAGTCACCTCTGTATGCGGGAATCCGCTGGCTCGGCTATCTCGGCATCATCGGTGCCGTGGGCGCTCTCGGCTTCGGCATGCTGCTGGGTACCGGCCGACTCGCCGGGGGGGGTCTCCCGGAGCCCCTGTATTCCGCGGCGCAGAACGGTGCCGCCGGTCTTGGAGCGATCTCGGCGAGCCTGCTCCTGATGACGTTGCCGCTTCGCCTACAGGCCCAATCTCACGCCCTGTTCGGCGGCGGTGTGACGGGCGACCGCTTTTCCCTGATGGCCGAGACGCTCTGGGGTCAGGCGTGGATGCTTCAGGCGGGCGGCGTCCTTCTCATGCTCGTGGGGCTGCTGCTGGTCAGGCGGATCGGCCGGCCGGGCTGGTACCTCGCCGCCGCCGGAGCTCTCCCGCTCGCCGTAGCGCCGGGTATGTCCGGACACGCCGCTTCCGTCGACTCTTCGCCGCTGCTCGCAATCGGATCCGATGGACTCCACCTGCTGGCCGCCGGCGTGTGGCTCGGAACGCTAGTCGTGATCTTCGCCATCGGGCTGCCGCTGCTGCGCAACCTCGAGAGCACCGAACGAGGGCGCATCCTCTTCGAGCTCGTCAACGCCTTCTCTCCGGTCGCGCTCGTCGCCGCGGGCGTACTCGTTGCCACCGGCCTCTACGCTTCGTTCCTCCACCTCGGCGCGGTCGCCGATCTCTGGACCACTCCGTACGGACGGCTACTCCTGGCAAAGCTGCTACTCGTCGCGATCGTGTTCGCCACCGGCGCCTTCAACTGGCGCCGCCTCAGACCCCGTAGTGGAGACCCGGGCGCCGCCGACCAGCTTCGCGGAAGCGCCGCGGTGGAGCTCACGGCCGCCGTGCTCGTCGTCGGGCTGACTTCGTTCCTCGTCGCCGTTCCACCGCCGGCCGATGCGCTCGAAGCGCCGGCCACGAACTCCGGTGCCTCCGTGCTGCCATGATTTCCACCCACCGACTCCGTCGTTCAACTTCCGCCTTCCTGGCACTCCTCTTCTCCGCTTGCGGCTCGCCTCCGCCCGAGCAGGGCGAGGCGGAATTCACGAGCGCCGTGATGCAGGCGGAGATACCCGCCGACCTGGCCACCGGGGCTGCTCTCTTCGCCGAGAACTGCGCCACCTGCCACGGCGAGCGCGGTCTCGGTACGGATCAGGGCCCGCCCCTCGTGCACATCATCTACGAGCCTTCTCACCACGCCGACATCGCCTTCCTCTACGCCGTCCAGCGCGGTGTCCGCGCTCACCACTGGGACTTCGGCGACATGCCCCCCGTGCCCGCCATCGACCAGGAAGAGCTCAGGCAGATCGTCGCCTACGTCCGCTTCCTTCAACGCCAGGTGGGTATTGTCTGATGGGTGCCGGATCTTGGCCGGGGATCCATCACTCCCGCTTACCGCACGGGCCGTTTCCGACCCCCGTTGATCCCGATTGAGAATCATTCGCAAGTATATGCCAGAGCGGCACTTACACCATTGCGTGAGTGGTCTCGGTCTTGCATTTTGATTACGGCAGGTCAGAGACGTTCACCAGGACAGGGAGATGGATCAATGGCGAATCCACAGGAAAAGCGGGCTTCCGCACCGTCCGCCGTCGCGTCCTGCAGTGCCACCGACTGCGTACACAATGAAAACCGCGAATGCCACGCCGGCGAGATCCGGGTGGAGATGGGTGGTCAGGGCGCGATCTGCGGCACCTACGATCCGCGCAAGCCCAAGGCGAGGCCGTAACGGATTCTCGCGCTGACAGATCGTTCGAGGGGCCGCCGCGAGGCGGCCCTTTTTGCGGGGTCGGCGGTTGACTTCGAGAAGCGCTGTCGCTACTCTGATTGAGAATCGGTCTCAACCTCAATTCCAACCGCATGATCCTCAGCACCCAGGCAGTGCGCGCGGCGGCAGGTGCGCTCCAGCAGATCTCGGAGACGACTCCGGGAGAGCGGGGGCGCCGGGCCTCCATCGTGGCGCTGGTGCTGCGCAGCGTGGAGCAGACGCTGTGCGAGGAGAGCGAGGCGGGGTTCATGTGCCTTCGCGCGGAGAGGGAGGTGGAGGGGTTGGAGGCGGGAGCCGAGCGCGGGCTACTGCTCCGGCTGCTGCGCCTGGTGGCGGACGGCGAAGGCAATGAGGTCGCGGAGGTGTTGAGCGATTATGCGGCGGGCCTGGAGGAAGCGCGGCGGCTCCCGGAGGCCGACGCGGTGATGACGCTGGCTCTCGCATTGGGACCGGAACGGGCGGAACTCGCGCTTCGCGCGGGTCGGATCGCGCGACTTCTGGGGGATCGGGAGCGTGCGCTGGTGCTCTACGGCGTGGCACGGGAGCTCGATGGTGGCGACGGCTCGATCGCGCGGCTCGCGGCGATCGGGGAGGCAGTGGTGGACCAGACGCCCGAGTTCTCGCTCTCTGCGGCGATCAGGCGTGCGGTGGAGGCGGACGACAACGAGGCAGCCGCGGTCGGTCTCGAGGAGCGCGCGCGGGTCCGACGACGTCTCGGCAGTCGCAGTGCGGCCGCCCGGGATCTGGGGTTCGCCGCCGTGCGTTACTCGGACGCGGTCGATCGGGCGCGTGTGGCGCACCAGCTCGCTGATCTGTTCGTCGCGAGTGACGATCCGCAGGCGGCTCGCGAGGCTCTGCTCTTCGCGTTGCACACCGGTGACCGGTCGCAGCGGGATCATGCCCGGGCGCGGCTGCACACGGTGTCTCGCGACCTCGGGGATCAGGTCGGGATGCGGCGCTGGAGGTCGTTCAAGCCACAGACGCTGGTCTCCCTCTCCGCCGGGAGCGCCGTACCTCCGTCCGAGTCGGCGGCGCCGGCGATGGCGCGGTGGCGTGAGCGGGTCGAAGCGCTCGTCGCCCTCACGAACTGAGATCGATCCTTCCCGCAGCTTCCATACATCGATAAAACGCCAGCGCCCCGCCAATTGGCGGGGCATTGGCGCACCCCTACCTTGCGTCTTCCCCTCGAGGATCGAGCCGCCGGCCGGTGAACCGAAGTTTCGATCGCGGTCCGAGTCGGAGTGGCGCACGTCCCGGGGTGCAGGGTTGCCGACCTCGATGAACCGTCCCGATGACTGAATCTGGCAACGCGGCGATGTCCGACGAAGACATGGGGCAGGGTGTGTGGGCACGCATCGCGGCGACAGTCCGCCGCCATCCGTGGATCACGGTACTTCTTCTTCTGCTGCTCCTGGGATTTGCGTTTCGCCGGGCGCTGCTGATCCTACCGGCCGCGATCCTCGACGTCGGCGAGCCGCCGGTGACGGCGGACTTCATCTATCTTCTCAACGGCGGAGTCGACACGCGTCCGTTCGCGGCGGCCGAGCTGTACTTCGAGGGATACGCGCCGCGGGTCGTGATCGCGCACGCGGCGGAGACCCGCGCCACCCTGATCGGCGCTTTCCCGAACGAGAGCGACGTAGCATTCGACGTGCTGCGAAGGTCGGGAGTCCCGGATTCGGCGGTCGTCGTCCTGACGTCGAAGAGCGGTGTGAGCAGCACGGCGGACGAGGGCGTGGAGCTCCGCCGATATCTCGAGCGCACGGATGCCGACACCGTCCTCGTGGTGACGAACGGGTTTCACACTCGACGCGCCCGATGGCACATGCGACGCAATCTCCGATCGACCGAGGTAGAGGTGCGGATGTTCTCTGTTCCGGACGCCCGCTTCACGGCGGGGAACTGGTGGCGCTCGGAGGCGGGTATGCTGGCGTACTTCCAGGAGTACCTGAAGTTCCTGCACAACTGGGCGTATCGCGCCGCGCCGGCGAGCTGAAATCGCGGGTGCTACCGCACACCCGCCATGAGCCACCGCATCGGCCTGCCCAGCAGGAGGAGCAGCACCCCGCCCCCGGCCGCCGTCGCGGCGACCGCGCCGAAGAGTTGCGGCAACGGCAGCGACTCGTACAGCCCCGCCACCTGCCCGGCGATCACGCTGCCCAGCGAGATCGCCAGGAACCAGACTCCCATCATCTGACCGACCATCCGGCGAGGTGCGAGCTTCGTCACGGTGCTGAGGCCGACCGGGCTCAGCGCCAGCTCACCCGTCGTATGGAGCAGGTATGTCAGCACCAGCCAGAGGGGACTGACGGCACCACCCGCGAGCGCGGCAGCCGACGCGATCGTCATCACGACGAAGCCGGCCCCGAGGGAGAGGAGCCCGAATCCGAACTTTACCGGAGTCGACGGCTCCCGACCCCGCCCGGCGAGCCAGATCCAGAGCCAGGCGAACACCGGCGCGAGAGTGATGATGAAGAGAGAATTCACCGACTGGAGAAAGCCGGCCGGCATCTCCCAGCCGAGAACCACCCGGTCCGTCAGGTCCCTGGCGAACAAATTGAGAGAGGAGCCGGCCTGCTCGAATCCGGACCAGAAGAGGGCGGAGAACAGGAAGAGGATCGCGATGGCCCCGACCCGTCGCTTCTCCGTTCGATCCAGCCGCGGGTCGGCCAGCAGGCCCGCGAAATAGAGCAGGGCGAGGGCGAGCAGGATCACGCCGCTGGCGCTCGCGAGTCCCACTGCCGTCGTCAGGTCGGCGACGCCGAAAAGCTGCAACATGGCAATGAAGAGGACGAGCAGTGTGCCGCCGAAAAGAGTCGCCGTTCTCGATCTCGCTCCCCCGGGAGGAGCGGCCGACGTATCCGACGAGGTCGGCGCGAGTCCCGCGTTTCCGAGCCTGTCCTGACCCATGACGTACTGGAGCACACCGGCCAGCATCCCGACCCCCGCCGCGGCGAACCCGAGGTGCCAGTCGATGCGCTCGCCGAGAAAGCTCGTCACCAGAGGCGCGGCGAAGGCGCCGATGTTGATCCCCATGTAGAAGATCGAGAAGCCCGCGTCACGGCGCGCGTCGTCCTCCGGGTACAGCTCGCCGACGAGGGTGCTGACGCTCGGCTTCAGGAGCCCTGTTCCGATGACGATCAGAGTGAGGCCGCAGTAGAAGGGGGCGAGCGCGCCGAACGCCCTCGTCAGTGCCGGAAGCGCCATCGTGAAATGGCCTGCTGCGATGACGATCCCTCCGGCGAGCACCGCCCGGCGCTGCCCGATCAGCCGGTCGGCCAGCCAGCCTCCCGGCAGGGCCGCCAGATAGACGGATGCCGTGTACAGACCATAGATTGCGCCCGCCCTGGCGACATCGAACCCCAGGCCGCCGTCCGGGGTCGCCGCGGTCATGAAGAGAATCAGCAGCGCTCGCATCCCGTAATAGGAGAAGCGCTCCCACATCTCGGTGAAGAATAGCGTCGATAGACCGGCGGGATGGCCCATGAACGTGCCGCTCGTCGCCAGGGGACGCGGAGGCGGTGGATGTGTCGAAAGCGGACTCAGCTCACCGGCCGGATCCTTCGTCATGCGCCCTCGAAGCTGCGGGTGGTCGGGCTCGGCTGAAGGTACTTCGAGTCGGAATACTGTCAGAGTAGTGGAGGAGGGCAGAGCGCGCGATGCGTAACGAAGCGGAATGGGGGGATGAGCTCGCCCTCGCGTTGACGGCGGCGCGGGAAGCGGCGTCGATCCTGGAAGGCAGGGCAGGCGCCGACCGGATTCGCGAGAAGGGGAGGGCGGACCTCGTCACCGACGTCGACGAGGCCGCGGAGCGGGCGATCGAGGCGCGGGTCCGGGCAGCGTTTCCCGGCGACGCCTTCGTGGCGGAGGAGTTCTCCGCCAGCGAGCGACCCGGCGGACGCCAGTGGATCGTCGATCCGGTGGATGGAACCGTCAACTACGTCCACGGACATCCGTTCGCCTGCGTCAGCGTCGCGTTCGCCGACGGATCAGGTCCCGCGGTCGCCGTGATCGACGCTCCCTTCCTCGGCGAGATCTACCACGCCGTCCGCGGCCGGGGCGCCTTTCTGAACGGCACCCCGATCAGCGTCAGCCGTGTGGGGGACGCTTCCGGCGCCCTGCTCGCCACCGGATTTCCGTTCAAGGCCGGCAAGGGCGAAATCGAACCGTATCTCCGGCTGGTCGGCCGAATGGTGGCTTCGACACATGGCGTGAGGCGCGCGGGAGCGGCCGCTCTCGACCTCGCGTACGTCGCCGCCGGTCGGGTCGACGGTTTCTTCGAGATCGGGCTTTCCCCGTGGGACGTGGCGGCGGGAATGCTCCTCGTAACCGAGGCGGGCGGTACCGTCTCCGGCTGGCCGGGGGACTCCGACCCGCCTCTGTCCACGGGTCGGGTCATCGCCAGCAACGGGACGCTCCACCCGTGGCTCGCAGAGCAGATCGGCGAATTCGTGCCGCCGCTGTAGGCGCTCACCCGCGCCGGTGGGTGGGGGGCACAGACCGAAAATGTCGGATCGGGCCCGCCTGAGCGGCATCCGTCGTGCGTGGAATCGGCTCGCTTTCCTCCACATTCGCAGTCGACATCTACCGGAAGGTGAGTATGACGTCCTCGCAGACCTACTTGCTCGGTTTTATCATTCTCATCGTCGGCCTTGCCGGCGCAGCATACCTTCTAGCCGTTCCACCCGTCTGGATCGCGATCGGAGTCGTAGCGCTGATCGGGATCGGGATCATGGCGGCGGCGAGCTACTCGGGGCCGGGCGACCGCTAGTCGTCAGTCGTATCCGGCCCGGTCCGCGGTTCAACTGGAGCGAGGGCGATCGCTCCCGGAGAGGAAGCCATGCCGGAGGGAGTCAGATCTTCGTATCCGATCGAGGTGGTGTGGGAGGGGGGAAAGCGCTTTCGCGGCGGCATTCCGGGCGGTCCGTCCCTCCTGGTCGATGGCGATCGCCTCGCCGCTCCGAGCCCCGTCGATAGCCTGCTGGTCGCGCTCGGTAGCTGCTCCGCCATCGACGTCGTCGAGATCCTGGAAAAGCGTCGGACTCCCGCGACGAGCGTCTCCATACACGTAGAGTTCTCGCGCGCCGCTACGACGCCGCGGCGCCTCACCGAGGCGACGGTGCACTTCCGGGTCGCTACGGACTCCGAGCCGCACCACGTCGAGCGTGCGGTTCAGCTTTCGTTCGAGAAGTACTGCTCCGTCGCGACTTCTCTCGCGCCGGACACGGAGCTCGGCTGGTCGGTGATGGTGCTGCCGGCGGAATCGGCGGGGGGGATGGCTTGATCGACGCATTCATCGGGCACACCCCGCTGGTTCGGCTCGAGAGGGTCGTCGAAGTCGGCATGGCAGAGGTCTGGGTCAAGGTAGAGGGGATGAACCCGGGTGGCTCGATCAAGGACCGCACTGCCCTGGCGATGATCACCCACGCCGAGCGTGAGGGGCTTCTCGAGCCCGGCGGCTCCATCGTCGAGCCGACGTCCGGCAATACGGGCATCGGCCTCGCTCAGGTCGCCGCCGCCCGTGGCTACCGACTCATACTCTGCCTCCCCGCGTCGATGAGCGACGAGCGAAAGTCGACCCTCCTCGCCTATGGCGCCGAGCTCGTCCTCACCGATCCCGACATGCGGATGCTCGCCGCGATCGAAGAGGCCGAGCGAATCCAGCGGGAAACCGGCGCCTATCTTCCCAATCAGTTCGCCAACCCCGCCAATCCTCTGATTCACTACGAGACGACAGGGCCCGAGATCTGGGAGGCAATGGAAGGAAGGGTCGACGCCTTCGTCTACGGCACGGGTACGGGCGGCACCATCTCGGGAGTCGGCAGATATCTCAAGGAGCGCAACCCCGACGTCTTGGTCGTCGCGGTCGAGCCCGGGCGCTCCGCGGTGCTGCACGGGGAGGAACGCGGTCAGCACAAATTCCAGGGCATGGGCCCCGGCTTCATCCCGCCGAACCTCGATCGCTCCGTGCTCGACAGGGTGATCAAGGTCTGGGAGGAGGAAGCCTTCCCGCTCGCCAGGCGGCTGGCGCGAGAGGAGGGTCTGTTCGTCGGCATGAGCAGCGGAGGGATCGCTCTGGCCGCCCTCGAAGTGGCCCGGGATCTCGGACCCGGAAAACGCGTCTGCACGATCGCACCGGACAGCGGCGCTCGGTACCTGACGACCTCACTCTTCTCCGCCGAGGACGACGTCGGGCCGTAGAACGTTCGCACCCACCGGTCATACCGAA
>JBBDRR010000007.1:11497-15093 GCA_040905395.1 Gemmatimonadota bacterium | reverse complement strand
ATCCGCACCTGACGAGACGAGGTACGGATCCCTCACTGCGTGCGGGATGACGGATACTGCTGCTCCTCCGGCGCGACGCATGTGCCGCTTACCTCACCAGCCGCGTCTGCAGCTCCGCCGGAAACTCGTCGAGCGAATCCCTCCAGAGGGAATACGGCACGCCGTAGTTGCGTTCGCGGTCCTTTGCGTGAACGAGGCCGATCAGCCGGAAGCGCCTCCCCTCGTCAGCCGCCACGTCCGGTTCGACGAGAAAGATCGGACCCCCGCTCTGACCGGGCTCCACCGGAAGGTCGAGAACGAAGTCGGCGTGCGGAAGGCCCAGCTCGTGGATGTGGTCCACCGCCAGCACGGAGCCGGCCGCGACGATCCTCTCGCCGCCCCAAGGATAGCCGCTCGTCACCACCTCGGCTCCGGCGGTAACCTCGCCGTCGACGTATCCTATCATTCCTCTAAAGACGCTCAGCTTCCGGGTCGCACCCGACGTCCGCATCAGGGTCATGTCGCCGCGGACGCGCCGCACGAGCTCGATGAGCTCCGTCCCTTCCTCGGCTACCTCGCCGCCGGCACTCTCCATCAGGTACGAGGTCTCGTGGACGCTCGGGACGGCGAGCGTGTTCGAGGGGTTCACCCGAAGATACCCCCCCTCTTGGAGCACATAGTTGCTGGCGTCCGCGACGTGGTGATTCGTCAGGATCAGGTACTCCGTCCTCCCATCGACCTCCATCTCCCCCACCACCACGCCGGTGCCGTCAACGGAATACGGCCGCACCGCGGTGCGCGTCGTTCCGGTACGCGCATCGTCTCGCTGGTACTCGAGATCCGCGATGGTGCGGATCCGTACGACGCTCTCGGATATCGCTTCGATTTCACTCTGAACCGCTTCACCACCACCCTGCGCGAGCGCCGCGGGAAGCGGATATGTGCAGGTGGCCGTTGCGACGGCCATAAGTATCGGTCTGTTCATCAGTTGCGCCTCGTGCCCCTGAACTGGCCGCAGAGGATACTGCGTCTCCTTCCGAGCCGTCATCAGTGCAATGCCCATGCCTTCAGCGCACCACCTAAATCTGTGCGACAAAAGAGGTTGTGATACGGCGAGGGGAGGGAGTGCGCAGCGTGTGAGCCGGTGCGCGGGCGATAAGAGCGAGGAGGGGTCCGTTCGCAGGGCGGAAATCGGCTAAACCGCGCCATTTCCGCTTGCGATCGGGCGAGCGGCGCGCCTACCTTGTTCACATCGCCGGGTGCCAGGCCTCGGCGCAGGCTGCGGGCGGGTATCGCACGCTCATCGCCGGGTCGCTCGCCGGTCGTGATTCCGCCGCCGCGCAGCCCGCGTAGGGCAGCTGCGCTTCATCCCCGGAGCAGTTGGGCGGTCGGATCCGCCCATGGCTCACGGGGCTTCTCGTAGACGTTCGCACTCGTCGCAACGCAGCGGTTCTGCGGGCGGCGCTGGAGGAGACAGATCTGAAGATGGGTCCGATCGTCCTGAAGTTCGGGGGAACGTCCGTGGAGGATGCGGGCGCGATGAAGCGGCTGCGGTCGATCGTCGCCGATCGGCTGCCTCGCCGGCCGGTGGTGGTGGTTTCGGCGTTGCGAGGCGTGACCGATGCGCTCCTGCAGAGCGTACGGCTGGCATCGGAAGGCGATCCCGAGGGCGGCATGGCACAGCTCGAGCCGCAGCTCCAACGTCATGGAGAGATCGCCGAGGAGCTGCTGGATGACGAAGAACGCACAGCCATCGCGGATCTCGTGGACGGGGCGCACGACGAGATCCGGGACCTCCTCCGCATCGTCAAGGCACACCCGGGTACGAGGCTCCCGCTGCAGGACGAGATCGTCTCCTACGGGGAACGTCTTTCGTCCGCCCTGACGGCGGCGGTCCTCCGGGCGGACGGGGTGCGGGGAAGGATGGTCGACGCGCGGCGCTGCGTCGTGACGACCGACGAGCACGCGCAGGCGGTGCCGATCCCGGCCCGAACCCGCGAACGAGCCCGGGCGGAGCTACTGCCGGTCATCGAGGACGCGGGGGTCCCGGTTCTCGGTGGCTTTATCGCGGCCGCGGAGAACGGCGCCACGACGACCCTCGGGCGCGGTGGCTCCGACTACTCGGCGGCGATCTTCGGAGCCGCCCTCGACGCCAGCGAGATCCAAATCTGGACGGACGTGACCGGGTTCCTCACCGCCGATCCTCGCGTCGTGTCGGACGCGCGGCCCCTGGCCCGCCTCTCCTACACCGAGGCCGCCGAGCTCGCGTTCTTCGGCGCCAAGGTCCTTCACCCGAAGACCATTCAGCCCGCGGTCGAAACAGGAATACCGGTTCGCATCTGCAACTCCCGACGTCCGGAGCTGCCCGGCACGCTGATCGACGCGGAAGCCGAGCTCTCCGAGGGTGGTGTGAAGGCAATCGCCCACAAGCCGGGGATCAGCCTCATCCAGGTGACGTCTACGAGGATGCTCGGCGCATATGGATTCCTGCGCGCCCTCTTCGAGGTGTTCGAGAAGCACCGCACCGGTGTCGACATCGTCACGACCTCGGAGGTGAGCGTCTCCCTCTCGGTGGAGGAGACGCGGCGACTCCCCGCGATCGTGGAGGACCTCGAGCAGCTCGGCAGCGTCCAGGTGTCGCATGGGAACGCCATCATCTGCGTGGTAGGGGAGGGAATCGGCAGCATTCCCGGCGTCGCGGCCCGAGTTTTCGGCACGCTCGCCGACATCAATGTGGTGCTCATCTCACAGGGCGCTTCGAGCATCAATCTCACCTTCGTGGTCAGTGAACGGGAAGTCGGGGAAGCGGTCACCCGCCTGCACGCCACATTTTTCTCGAATCCTCGATGACGACAAAATCCTTGCGGAACCGGCAAGAGGGTTCCATAGTTGAGGTAGCCACACCGAACCTAGACTTTTTCCACCTTCTGCCGAGAGCCTTTTTGGACTCTCAGGCCCCCACCGGATTCGACCTGCGTTGCACAGCGGGTCTCGCCGGCCGTTCCTGTCGGAGGGTTCGATGAGCCCGCATGACCCGAACGAGCCGGAGGAGAACGTCCGGCGGCCCATCAAGCGAAAGCAGGTCAGCTCCGACCAGCTCCTGCGACTGCTGAACGAACGCCTCGAGGGATACGGCCACTGCCACACCTGCCGCTTCGTCGGGCCCATTCGGGTTCTCGAAGAGGTCGCGGACGATGGCCGCAACTGGAGCCGATTCGTACCCTTCGTCTGCTCCGACGGCGTGGGGAGCGGCTGTAAGCGTATCGCCGAGCGGATCCTCGACGACGCATCTCTCGAGTACAACGTACGACCCCGGTGAGCTCGGTTTGCCCGCCGCAGCGCTCACTAGCGGCCGGGCAGTGAAGTTTTGGCGCCTAAGTGCCGAAACGATATGTAGAAGGGTTCGTCCACAGCGAATCGGCCCCGGAGCAGGGCGCTCGGACGGACCGCGGATCTACCCAAGGAGGAGCCGATGTCGGCAAAGAAGATCGCTCCGCAGGTCCTCGTCGGCCCACGCTGTCTCGATGACCGGATCTGCCGCCTCGTCTACGTGCGCGCCACGGACGAGGCCTGGACGGAAGAGTGGCGGAAGGGTTCATGGGTTCGGCCGAGCGCGC
>JBBDRR010000007.1:345-11487 GCA_040905395.1 Gemmatimonadota bacterium | reverse complement strand
CCCCGAAGCCGGGCCAGCTCAAGCGGCGCGGGATCCCGCTGGAGGTCGGCGTGTGGGACCGCGAGGAAGTCTGCGCCTGATCCGTTCCTGCGGATCGGCGGCAGCCCCGCGGATCGACCTTACACGCTGAGACCACTTCCGGACCCGGAGGTACCCGCCTCCGGCGAAGGCCATGGATGCCTTCGACCTCTCCCGGGCGCACCTCTCCAGGATTCGATCCAGCATACGGACCTCCCCTCAGCGGGGAGGGCCGATTCTTGCCTTTCACCCTCCGTTCCCGCCAATTGCCCGGTGCGGCGGTCTGTCGTCGCGTAATCCAGCATCGTAGTAGATCAAAGAGAGTCCAATGCCTTCGGACCGACAGTCGATCCTCTTCGTCTGCCTGGGCAACATCTGTCGTTCACCGCTGGCCGAGTCGGTATTCCGGCACCTGGTGCGGGAAGAGGGTGTGGAGCACAGGTTTGAAATCGATTCGGCCGGCACCTCCGGCTATCACGTAGGCGATCCGCCCGACGCGCGCAGCGTCGCGACGGCCCGCGCGCGCGGCGTGGAAGTGCGCGGTACCAGCCGCCAGCTCGACGCGGCGGACCTGCGACGATTCGACTACGTCATCGTGATGGACCGCGAGAATCTGGCGAACGTCGAACGGTTGGTCGGAAGCGCGGGGGGCTCCACTCGCGTTCACCTGCTCCGTGAGTGGGATCCGGAGCGTGGGTCGGACGACGTTCCCGATCCCTACTACGGAGGGCCGCGGGGATTCGACGACGTCCACGACATCGTCGAGAGGTCGTGTCGCGCGCTTCTCGCACACCTGCTGGGCGAGCTGGAGGAGGAGTGAGCCTGCCGCAGGGCCTTCTCGATCGCTTGGAGCCGGTGGTCGGGCGGATCTCCCGGGCCGATGCGGTAGGCGGCGGATGCATCAGCTCGGCAGCGAGCCTGGATGCCGGCGGTGAGCGGCTGTTCCTGAAATACGAGCGCGGTTCGCCGGATGGATTCTTCGCCGCCGAAGCGGCCGGACTCGAGCGGCTCAGGAGCGCCGGCACTGGACTGCTGATACCTCGGGTTGTCGGCTACGAGGATGCGGGAAGTGGGTGGAGCTGGCTGGCGATGGAGTGGCTGGAGTCCGGAAGCCGCTCGGCGGACGCGTCGGAGGCGCTCGGGGCGGGGCTCGCCCGTCTGCATCGGCAGATCGCGGAGCGCTGGGGAGCCAATCTGGACGGGTTCATCGGCAGCCTGCCTCAGCGGAACGCGCCTACCGCCGATTGGTCGACCTTCTGGTGGGAGCGGCGGCTCGAGCCGCAGCTCCGCATCGCCCCCGGCGTCGGTCACGCGGAGCTTTGGAGTGCGCTGGAGGCGCGCCTGGGGGAGCTGCTCGAGCCCGCCGACGCGGATGGCGCTTCGCTGCTCCACGGTGACCTGTGGGGAGGGAACGTTCTCTGGTCGGTGGAGGGGCCTGCGCTGATCGATCCCTGCAGCTACGATGGTCACCGCGAGGTCGATCTCGCAATGAGCGAGCTCTTCGGCGGCTTCGACCAGGGATTCTACGAAGGCTACACCCACAGCTGGCCTCTGGAGGCCGGGTACGAAGCTCGCAAAGGCGCGTACCAGCTGTATTACTTGCTGGTGCACGTCAACCTCTTCGGTGCCTCCTACATCCCGCGTACGCTGGATACGCTGCGGCGGGTATTGCGGAAGGCGTAGGGCGGTGGCACGCCGTCCGGCCCGATTCTGGACCTCTTTCCGAATACCACTGGTGCCATCCCCCGACCGCCGACAGGGTCAGCGAGGCTCGTGAGCGCACGTCGCGAAGACGCCGGCCAGGTCCGCCGAACAATGGAGGATCGGCGTGCCGCCGGCTCGCACGGGCTGGCGAGAGCTCTCGTCCGGCACGCCGAACGGGCGATGGTTCGCGCTTCGGACGCCGAGCTGGTCCGGGGCAATACCGCCCGTGTCCTGACCGACGGACCGTCGACCTTCGAGGCGTGGATCGATGCGATCGGAGCTGCTCGACACTGGATCCACCTCGAGAACTACATCATTCGCAACGACCGGATGGGTCGCCTCTTCCGCGACGTGCTCGCCGAGCGCGCTTCGGAGGGCGTCCGCATCCGGATCCTTTACGACTGGCTCGGTTGCTGGGCGACCCCCAAGAGCTTCTGGCGGCCCCTCAGGGCGGCGGGTGCGGAGGTGCGGGTTTTCGCTCCGCCGAAGATCACGGAGCCGCTGCGGATCCTGCGTCGCGATCACCGCAAGGTGGTGGTAGTGGACGGGGCGTATGCGTCCGTCGCGGGCATGTGCATCGGGGACGAGTGGGCGGGGGATCCGGACGCGGGCGTCCCACCGTGGCGCGACACCGGGGTGGAGGTTCAGGGTCCCGCTGCCGCAGTGATCGACCGAGCGTTCGCCCGCGCGTGGCGCGCGGCGGGCGCGCTGCTTCCGCTCGACGAGATCCCCGATCCGCACGCGGCCGTGCGCGCGGGAGAGGTCTCGATACGGGTGGTGGAAGGCGAGCCCGGCCGCTCCCGCATCTACCGGCTATCGCAGTTCGTCGCTGTCGGAGTCGAGCACAGGCTCTGGATCACCGATCCGTACTTCGTTACGCCGCCGGCGATGACGGAGGCCCTTGCTGCGGCCGCCCGAGACGGGGTGGATGTTCGCATCATCGTGCCGGCCTACAACAACTGGCCGGTCATCGGAGGCTTCTCCCGAGCCGGTTATCGGCCGTTGCTCGAGGCCGGGGTTCGGCTGTTCGAGTGGGAGGGCCCCATGATCCATGCAAAGACCGCCGTGGCGGATGGTGTGTGGAGCCGGATCGGATCGAGCAATCTCAACCTCGCCAGCCTGCTGTCGAACTGGGAGCTGGACCTTGCGATCCTCGATCGCTCGGTCGGCGACGTGATGGAGCGTCTCTTCCTTCGGGATCTCGCCTCCTCAGTCGAGATAAAGCTGCCGCCCGTCGCGGCCCCCATCGGTCGCAGGACCCTGCTGCGGACCCCCGTTTCCACGGACGAGGCGAGCGAGTCCGGCACCGAGCTCGCCGCGGCCCGCGAAGCTCGCCGGCGCGCACCGCGCGGCACCCGTATCGGCAGGATCGTGAGCCGTATCTCGCGGGCGACGATCGTTCTCAGCCGCGCGCTGATCGGACAGCGGAACGTGGGTACTGAGGATACGGGCTGGATCGCCGCGATCGCGGTCGTTCTCCTCGCAGGCTCCGCCGCCGGGTTCATCCTGCCGCGCCTCCTCGCATGGCCGTTCGCGTTCATTCTGTTCTGGCTCGGAGTAGCGAGCCTGTATCGGGCGCTGAGGCGGGCGGGCCCGGGTTGAGCCAAACCCATCTAAGGTTTTCCCGCCCTTCAACTTGGCGGGAACTTCAGAGCAGCACCTGTGTAGCAGCAGGCCGTCCCCGTGCGTCCGCCATCAGCGCGACGCGCGCCCGGTCTCGTGCTTCCCGGAGGATGCATGGATATCCGCGCTGCTCTTCCCACAGCGCTTGCCGCCGGCTCGCTGCTCGGTGCAGCCGTCGCCGGCCTGAACCTGCCGACTCTGGGGCTCGCCGCTCCCATCCGCGTCGTGGCCGTAGAAACCTCGGCCGCGATCACCTGGGACATTCCCATCGCCCGCAATCAGTTCGTCCAGCGATTCGTGGATCTGTTCCACGAGAAGCAGCAGGACAGAATGGCGCTTTACCTCAAGCGGTCCGGCCGCTACGAGGGGATGATCCGGGGGAAGCTGCGTGAGCGCGGAATGCCGGAAGACCTGCTCTATCTCTCGATGATCGAGTCGGGGTTCAATCCGAACGCCCTTTCCAAAGCGTCGGCGGTCGGACTGTGGCAGTTCATGGCGGGTACCGCCCGCGATTACGGCCTTCGTGTAGACAGCCACGTGGACGAGCGGCGGGATCCGGAGAAATCCACCGATGCCGCTCTCCGCTACCTCGAGGATCTGCACCGGCAGTTCGGATCGTGGAGCCTGGCGGCCGCGGCCTACAATTCGGGAGGCGGCCGCGTCGCGCGGATCATGGAGGAAGAGACGGGAGCCGTGAAGGGCGCGGAGAGCGACTTCTGGCGGATCCGCGGTCGGCTCCCGGCGGAGACGCGTGAGTACGTTCCGCTGATGTACGCCGCTGCGCTGGTAGGCAAGGAACCGCAGAAGTACGGCCTCGATCGGGTCGAGCGGCTGCTGCCGATCGAGACGGAGCGCATCGGGGTTCCGGGCGGCACCTCGCTCGACGTCGTCGGCGGCGCCATCGGCATCGAGGTCGGCGATCTGCGCGAGCTGAATCCTCACCTGATCCGCGGCGCCACTCCTCCGGGTGGTGACTATGACGTCATCATACCGGCTGGAAGGAGCGAGCTTTTCGTCGCGAACTTCGCAGGTCCTACCGTCCGCGGCGCGGTAGCTGCCGCCGACCGCACACACCGGGTGGCGCGGGGGGAATCGCTCTCGACGATCGCTCGCCGCCACGGCACCAGCGTCGCGGCGCTGCAGCGGGAGAACAGCCTCGGGAGGCGGACGTTGATCCGAACGGGGCAGGTCCTGCGCATTCCCGCCTGACGCACCGATCCGGACCCGAGCGGGTTCCGTTCGACGCAAGCCTCGCCACGCCGATTGAATCGGACGCTGGCGAGGTCTTTGCTTTTTCAGCCCCGGCGCATCACTCTACTCATCATCGGGCTGCCGCGGAGGTGCCGTTCATGGTGCGGCGACGGCCTCATAAATCGCTACCGGAGCCAGTTACATGCGTGCCAGGTCACTCATCGCCCTCCCACTCGTTGCGCTGACGCTGAGCGGGTGTGGCTACAATCGGATCCAGGCGTTGGACGAGCAGGTCGAGCAGCTTCGCTCCAATGTGGAGGTGGAGCTGGTGAACCGGAACAACCTGGTCCCGAACCTGGTCGCGACCGTTGAAGGCGCGGCCGATTTCGAGCGCGGTACCTTCACCGAGGTCGCCCGAGCCAGGGCGGGGCTGGAAGAGGCCACGCAGGACGTCACCGAGGCGGTTCAGGGTGATGCGGACATGGAGCAGTTGGCGGCCGCCGATGCGGCGGTCAACCGCGAGATGCGCAGCTTCCTGAACATCTCGGTGGAAGCCTATCCGCAGCTCCAGGCGACCCAGAGCTTCATGGCTCTGCAGGATCAGCTCGCCGAGAGCGAGAACAGGATCTCCGTCGCGCGGCGCGACTACAACGAGGCGGTGTCGACGTACAACACGTACGTGCGGCAGTTTCCGCAGGCGGTGACGGCGCGGGTGATCGGGGCCGAACGCAAGGAGCCGTTCGAGGCCCCGGAGGGTGCGGAGCAGACGCCGACGGTCGATTTCGGCGGGAGCAGCTGAGCGCTGTCCGGCCTGCTCTCGGGCCCATCCGAGCCCGTTACATGATCCCGACGATCACCCGCTGTATGAGAACGATCGCGAAGAACGCCACAAGCGGTGAAAGGTCGACGCCCCCCATCACCGGAACCATCTCCGAGACCGGCCGAAGGATCGGATCGGTGACTCTGCGGATGAACGATATGATCGGATTGTCCGCGCCCGGGGAGACGAACCACGACATCACGGCGCGGATGATGATCAGCCATTTGAGAGCTTCCAGCAGGTAGTACAGGATGATCCAGACCATCCCTCCACTCCTTTCTAGTTGTCCAGCGTAGGCCCGAGAACCACGACCGTGGGATCCCTGAGGGCCGCCGCGGCTGCACGGACCCGCGCCTGGGTCATGCGGGTCAGGTCCGGCACGATCTGCTGTTGACTCCCCTCGAGGAGAAGCTGACGCGCCGCGGCGTGCGCCCGGTCTTCGGGTGCGATCAGTGTCATGAGGCGCTCACCCTCGTAGCGTCGCAGGTGAGCGTCGAACACATCGTCCGGCATCGGTCGCTCCACCAGCCTCGCGACGACGTCGGTCACGCGCTCCTCCCACTCCTCCGTCTCTTCGGGCGGAATGACGATCTGCAGGCGGACCTCGCCGCCCCCGATGCGTCTCACGACCTCGCTTTCGACGTTGTATACAGACCGCTGCATCGGCGAGAACGACAGGTCGGCGGTGGCGAGATACGCCAGAAAGCGCACGGCCTCCTCGTCCGCTGTCTCGGAGAACAGGAAGCTGGCGCCGATCCAGGTGGTGATCGAGTCGTATTCCCGCCGCACCGGCGACCGCAGCGGTTGGAAGGAGATCAGCTCGACGGGTGCCGGGAAGGTAGAGCCGAGCAGCGGTTGCAGGTGCGCAAGCGCCGCCGGTGCCTCCACCGGACCGACCACGGACGCGAAGGCCCGGTCGGGCGTGAAGTTGTCGCGAAGAAACTCGTCCACCGCTCGGAAGCTCAGCCGTTCGACGGTCTCCGGCGTGCCGACCGTCGAGCGGCCCCAGGGGTGTTCCGTACCGAAGAACGCACGGTCGATCTCCTGCATCGCCACGTCGGCAGGATTGGCCGAACGCCCCCGCAGCTCCGACGCGATCGAGCCACGTTCCCGCATCGTTAGAACGCTGTCTGCCGGCTCTCGGAAGAGCGCCTCGAGAAGGAGGCGAGTCGCTTCCATCCAGACGTCCGGGGCGGACACGACCGAGACGGAGAGGGCGTCCTTCTGAGGCAGAACCGTCAGATGCGCCCCGAGGGAATCGAGCACCGGCAGCAGTGGCGCGACTACGGATCGAGCAGCGAGATTCGCGAGGCCGGCCTGTCCGTTCTCCTCGTCGGCCGGACCCACCGAGAGCAGGATCTCCGTGGCTACGACGGGCGTCCCGGGCTCCATCAGGACCGCGATTCTCGTCTGCGCGGATCCCGCCGGGGCGACGCCGACCCCGCCCGCGACGAGGAGTCCCAGCACGAGCAGCGAACGCCTCATCTGACCCTCGGCCGCAATGCCTGTGGCGGGATCTCGGCACGGGCGGGGGTGCGCTCCAGCAAGCGTCGCAGCACCTCCCGAACGTCCGTGTCGTCAAGGCGGTCCAGCTCTGTGTAAAACAGCTCCGTCGCGTTCGGATCGCCTGTGCGGTCCACGAACTGGCCGATCACCTCCGCCATGCGTTCGGGCGTCCGCGAATAAAAGAGCATCTCGCGCCGAATCGCCGCCGCGGCATCGCTGACGGCGAGGAAGCTCACGTCGTCGAGCAGTGCCGCGACGGCGGTGCCGAGCGCGCGGCGGCCCGTATCCATCTCGGGACCCGGTACGGCGAGAACGATAGCCAGCGCCTGTCCGTGGTGGGTCCACCAGTGCTCGGCGTCGACCTGCGCCTCGGGAAGCCGCTCGCGCAGGAGCTCCCCCAGCAGGCGCGCGGTCACCGTGACGGCGGCCGGCTCGAGGTCGCTCGCGAGGTACGCGTTCCCGAGCCACGCCCGGGTCGCCTCGGCGGGCGCGAGAGAGCCGAGCACGACGCTGTCCCGCTGGATCTCCACCTCGCGGGAGCGATCTGCCTCCGGTAGGTCCGAGAATGCGTTCTGAACGTCCTCGAGGTACACATCCCCCACGGCTACCACCGAAACCTTCTCCGGCTCGTAGAGCGTCTCCCAGATGCGTGGAAGCGAGGACGCTGTGAAACGGGTCGCGGACCGATCCGTGCCCGCCGCCGAAATATCGGCGGGGAAGAGCTGAGCACGAAGCATCGCCCTGGCGTGGCCCGGGGCCGTCTCCCACTCGGCGAGCCGCTCTTCGCGCAGCTCGCGGTCGGCGCGCAGAACCGCGTCCGGGGCAGGAACGCCCGGGCGTAGCGCCGACGTCAGCAGCTCCGCCATATACGAGAGCTCCGCGGTCGGCCCCGTCACCGTGTACACGATTGCGTCGGACGTGCGTTGTATCTGGAGGAGACCACCGACTCGCGCCGCGCGGTCCCGCAGCGATGGATAGAGCAGGTGCTGCATCATGTGACCGGCTCCAGCGTAGCCGGGGGGGTCGTTGGCCAGAACGGCCATCCGCAGGGAGACGATCGGCAGCGCGGGTTGCCTGTGGAGCACGACCGCGGCCTCCTGCGCCAGGGGACCGCTCTCCAGAGGACCGGTCAACGTCGGAATCGAGTCCGCCGTCCCCAGGGTCGCCAACAGGAATGCCAAGGAGAACATCGGGTGAATCGGAGCTGGGTTGCGTGCGGTGAGTACGAACGGCCGGATGCGGCGACCTCTCGTGGCGCGGGGCTACCGTTCCGAGGTCGGCGATACACGATCCTGGAATCTGGCACATGCGAAAGGGGAGCGCATCCCTCTGCGCTCCCCCAGCTGTGGTGCGACTGCCGTCATCGACCGACCGGCGCTCAGTCCGGGAGGGCGTCGGTGATGATGAAGTTCAGCGGGTCGACCGCGACTCCGCTCGCCTCCACTTCGTAGTGGAGGTGAGGACCGGTGACGAGTCCGGTCGCGCCGACCTCGGCGATCGTCTCGCCACGCTCGACCTCGTCGCCGACCCGAACGAGGACCCGCGAGGCGTGGGCGAAGCGGGTCACGTAGCCGTACCCGTGATCGAGCTCGACCGTCAGCCCGTATCCGCCCTGCTTGTTACCGGCGTAGATCACCTTGCCCTTGGCCGGCGCCAGGATCGGCTCGCCGACGGGGGCGGCAATGTCGATGCCCTGGTGCGGCCTCGTGATCCGCAGCACCGGGTGACGCCGGTTGCGCGAGAAGAGGCTCGACAGGTGGCCGCTCGAGGGCGAGATGGACGGGGTGGCCTCCAGTCGCTCCGTGTTCGCTTTCAGCGTCTCCAGCGCCTCGTCCATGCTGGTGCGCATCAGCGTCGCCCGGCGGACGAGGGTGCCGAGATCGTACGAAGCCGCGAAGATCTGCTCCCCGAGCAGCGGATTTTGCTGATAGACCTCGAGGGACTCCAGCGTCTTCGTGCCGGGACCGCCGATGCCGACGCGCTGCACGTCCTGGTCGATCGCCGGGAGGCCGGCGATCGTACGGTACTGCTCGTCCTTCTCCGAGAGCACGTCGATCGAGGCGGCGAGCGTCTCCATCTCCGAGCGCATACCCGTGACCTCCGCAGCGAGCAACTCGTTCTCACGCTCGAGCTGCTGAGCCCGAAGCTGTTGCCCCTGCTTGAGGAAGAACCCCGCGGTGAACACGCTGCTGAGGAGCACCACGAGCAGTATCGCCGAGATGATCCCACGCACTCCCGAGCTGGAGAGCTGAACCGATCTCACCCGCTCGTTGTCGTGAGGGATGAGCATCACCGTCCACTTCGATCTTGCCATAACCTGAGGGTCGGGTCTCGGGGAGTTTCGCGGAAGCAGCGAAGCGAGGCGGTCCCGTGAGTTCCTGAACGCAGAGGGTCGCATGTTAACTGCCGAATTCCGTAAGTGTCAAGCGCAATCGACGATCGCCATCTCAGTACGACGACTGTGACCGGCCATTTCCTTACAGCGTCGGCACTTCGCCTGGAAACCTTGAGCCGTGGTCGAGCATAGTGCGGGGCAACCGGCATGCCGGCGGCGAAACCGCAGTCGAAACGTACTTGTCATGTCCGCCTAACAAAATGAGGTGCAACAACTTATAGCGCCAGAGACCGAAGCGTACCGCCGCGAGACGCCGGGGGCCCGGCAAGACGCCGCCATTGCAAATCGCACTCTATCTGGCGAGATCCGGTCGCGGAAAGAGGACATTTCCCGTGGTGACGCGCCAGCCCCGCGGGTCGATTTCGCCTAGTTCCCCGATCAGCGGCAGCGGACCGCCGCCTCCCAGGTCCTTCCAGAGCGTCTCCATCTTCGCCGGCATGAATGGCGCGAGAAGGACAGCGATCCGGGTGAGGGCGAGCACCAGCGAGTGCAGTGTGTTCTCGAGCTCCGTCCGCTGCTCGGGATCCTTGGCGAGCTTCCAGGGGGCACGGCTCTCGACGAACGAGTTCGCCGCCGAGACGAGCTGGAAGCCGATCGCGGCTCCGTCGTGCAGGAGGTAGCGATCCATCCGCTCGGTGTAGCGGTCGAGGACCGCGACGCCGAGCACATCGAGATCCGTCCCTCGACCGGCTGGCACCACGCCTCCGGTGTAGCGTTGCACCATCGATAGGGTCCGATTCGCGAGGTTGCCGAGGTCGTTCGCGAGATCCGCGGTATACCGTTCGTCGAAGCGCTGCCAGGTGAAGTTGCCGTCGGCGTCCCAGGCGATCTCGCGCAGGACGAAGTAGCGGAGCGCGTCGGGGCCGTAGCGGTCGACAGCTTCCGGGATCCCGACCCAGGTGCCGGAGGATTTCGAGATCTTCTTGCCGTCCAGCGTCATCCACCCGTGGGCCCAGACGCCGCCGGGCACCGGCAGGTCTGCGGACATCAGCATCGCCGGCCAGTACACGCAGTGAAAGCGGATGATGTCCTTGCCGATGACGTGCAGGTCGGCGGGCCAGACGCGCTCGAAACCCGGCTCGGGAAAACCCGTAGCGGAGAGGTAGTTCGTGAGCGCGTCGATCCAGACGTACACGGCGTGGTGTGGCTCGCCGGGCCAGCGGATCCCCCAATCCAGCCCCGAGCGCGAGACCGAGATGTCCTTGATGTCCTCGATCATGCGCCGGACCTCGTTCCGGCGCGATTCGGGTTCGATGAATCCATCACCTTCGTCGACGAGCCGGAGGAGCTGGTCGCGATAGCTCGAGAGGCGAAAGAACCAGTCCTCCTCCTCCATCCACTCGACGTCCAGCGTCGGATGCTCGGGACAGCGGCCATCGACCAGGTCCGTCTCGGTCTTGTACCCTTCGCAGCCGACGCAGTAGAAGCCTGCGTAGGTATCGCGGTACAGATCGCCCTTGGCCTCCATTCGTCGGATCATCTCCGCGACGGAGGCATGGTGCCGCGGCTCGGTCGTGCGGATGAAGTCGTCGTTGGAGACGTTCAGCGACTGCCAGGCGCTGGCGAACTCCGCCGCGACCCGATCGGTCCACTCCTGCGGCGATACACCCGCGGCGGCGGCGCTCTGGGCGACCTTCTGCCCGTGCTCGTCCATCCCCATGACGAAGCGGACGTCGCGGCCGAGCTGGCGCTGGTAACGCGCGATGACGTCCGCGCCGATCTTCTCGAGCGCGTGTCCGATGTGGGGGAGACCGTTCGCGTAATCGATCGCGGTCGTGATGTAGAACGGCTTCTGGCTCAAGCGTGTATCCGGCAGTGGGTGTTGACAGGCAGTTAACCGTCATCCCGGCGGATGTCGGGATCCAGCCTCTGGATCCCGACATCC
>JBBDRR010000007.1:0-335 GCA_040905395.1 Gemmatimonadota bacterium | reverse complement strand
GCGGGGGCTTGACGGGTTGTTCGTCGAGAATTGCGGCCGTCAATCCGTCGCGGCGGCCTCCGGGCCGTCCGTAGCGTTCTCGTTCCGGTGGCGTGACCGCCCCCGGCGTTTGTTCCTGCCGTCACCCTGCTCGCCGGCTCCGGCCGCGGGTGATCCGGAGAGCTCCGCCTCCTGCAGCGCCGACATCTCGGCGCGCAGGGATTCCAGCTCCACCACGCGCCGCTCCCGCGATTCGCTGAGGAGCGTCACCTGGTCGTGCCAGATGTCGATGCCGATCACCTTCTCGGGGCCTTCGGCGGTCTTCACGATCTTCCCCTCCCGGGGGAAACGCTTCC
>JBBDRR010000006.1:0-13336 GCA_040905395.1 Gemmatimonadota bacterium | reverse complement strand
TGGATCCCGGCGTTCGCCGGGATGACGATTCGCCGTTTCGCCGTTTCGCCGCGCGCCGCCGTTGCGACGCGGTTTCAACGGGAGTAACATCTGTCGGAAGCCCTCCCTTCACCTCCCCCCGGAAAGCCCATGAGCGCAGATCGTTTCCTGCCGTCGGGTACGCGGCACTTCACTCGTCGCGAGATGCTTCGCCAGGCGGGGCTCGTGACCGTCGGACTGGCTGTGACCCCCGTCCGCGGCTGGCCCGCGGCATGGTTCCGCGCCGAGGACGTCATCGTCCCCTTCACGGACATCCCGCCGACCTTCACGGGGCGGCGCCCCGGAGACGAGCAGTTCCCCGGCCAGAACCTCCTCGCGCAGGACCTTCGTGAGCTCGACTCGTGGGTCACTCCGATCGAGGACTTCTTCGTCGTCAGCCACTACGACACCCCGGTGCTCGACGCCTCCGCCTACCGGCTGAGCATCACCGGCCTGCTCGATCGGCCGATCATCCTCACGCTGGACCAGCTCAGGGCGCGGCCGAACGTTCAGACGACGAGCGTCTTCGAGTGCGGTGGCAACTCGGCCGGCCTCTTCCACGGGATGGTCGGCAACGCGACCTGGACCGGCGTCGATCTCGGGGCACTGCTGGACGAAGCGGTGCCGACCGCCGACGCGCGGGAGGTGCATTTCTGGGCCGCGGATTCGGGCACGGAGGAGATCCGCGGCGCGGAGTACCAGCAGAACTTCGCGCGTTCGATGTCGCTCGCCCAGGTCGCCGAGACCCGCCCCATTCTCGCCTTCGAGATGAACGGCCAGCCGTTGCCCGTGGTCCACGGCTTCCCGGTACGCCTCATCGTACCCGGCTGGTACGGCGTGGCCCAGGTGAAGTGGCTGGAGCGGATCGAGCTCAGCGCCGATCGGCTGATGACGCGCTTCATGGCCAGGGATTACGTCACCCTGATGGGCCGCGAGAGGGATGGCGAGACCGAATGGATCGAGACGTCCGTCACCAGGCAGCGAGTCAAGTCCGTCATCGCACGCGTCACGCGTGACGGAGACACCTTCAAGATCTTCGGCGCGGCCTGGAGCGACGGCACTCCCCTCGACCGCGTGGAGGTCCGCATCGGCGACGGCGGCTGGCGCCCGGCGACGCTTGAGCGGCCCAGCGACCCGCACACCTGGACCTTCTTCACGCTCGAGACCACCGGGATCGCCCCGGGGGAGCACACCCTCGTCTCCCGCGCCACCGACGTCCTCGGGCGCACTCAGCCAGTCGACCTCAGTACGAAGATGACCCGCTGGGAGAACAACGAGCTGTTCACCCGAACGATTCTGGTGAGCTAGCGGCAGTGGACCTTCGTTGGCTCCGAGTCGGTCGGAGGCAGATTCACGAGCTTGCTCCGTTTGGGTTGCACCCGGGGGCGGACCGGTTCCCGGGGCTTTCATTCCACAGACGAGGTTTCGCATGACTCTCTCACGGCGTGACGCGATCCGGATATCGGGCACTGCGCTGGCGGGTCTTTCGCTCAGCGCCGTCGGCGCGACGAAGCTTGCCCCAGCCCGCGCTCAATCGATCCGGGCTCCTCTGGCGGACGAGCTGGTCGAGATGCCGTTGACCCCTCGCGCGCACCTTCCATTGAACTCGGACGGCTCCGCCCCGGAGTACTCGCCGCTCGATGCGGGCGGGATTACCGAACCCCTGATGTGGCGGTATACTCAGGGCCAGACTCCGCAGATCGAGTTCGATTATCGGCGGATGGAGGTCGAGGTCGATCCCGGAGGCATGGCGAGGTTGGGAGGCACCCTCACCTTCGACGATCTGGAGCCGCTCCCGGAGGTATCCCAGACGACGCTATTGCAGTGCGGGGTACCCAATCCGCGCGGCATCGTGACCTGGACCGGCGTTCGGTTCCGCGACTTCGCGGAGATGATCGGATTGCAGCCGCATGCGCACTACTGCCGGGTGGTGGGCTCGGATCGCTATTACGTCGACGAGGACGTGGAAACCATGCTGCATCCTCAGGTAATGCTGGCGTGGTTGATGAACGGCGACCCGATTCCAGCCGAGCATGGGGCTCCGCTCAGGTTGCTGGTCCCCTTCCGCTACGGAGCACGCAGCGTAAAGGCGATCACCGAGATCTACTTCGGCTCTCCGGGTCTGCGGGGGCAACCTCTCCCTGAGGGTTGATCCGCGCACCTCTCCGCAGGAGCACGGGATGCGCAGCTCCGATCGGTCCTCCGTCGCATGAGACGGCAGCCCCGGGCCGCATCGTGAATGCGGCGGGGCGAAATCCGCTCACGGCTACCACCCTGCGATGCGACGGGTCGACGACGAAAAGGAGCCGGCCAGGCATCGATGCCTGGCCGGCTCCTTTTCGTCTACCACCCGCCGTGCTACGTACGCCGGCGACGGGTGGGCCTTACGGCGTGACCGTCACCGGAACGTAGGCGTTCGACCAGCAGCACTGGTTGCTCGGCCGGCTGTCGCCGGCACCGAAGTTGTCGGCGCGGACGCGAATCAGGTACTCACCGGCCTCCGTGAAGGTCGCCGTCGTGCTGGCGTCGCCCGTGCCTGCCTCGAACTCGGCTTCCTTCGTGCCGAACTCGACTTCACCGGGGCCCTGGTGATTGAACCAGGTCACGTTGACAGCTTTCCGATCACGCGTCCCCTCGTCCTGGGCGTAGACGCTCAACGTCGCCGGCGCGCCGACGCTCGTCGTCACGCGCGGCCCGACGATACCCTCGCGTCCCTGAACCAGCTCGCCGTCACCGAAGCGGAGCGACGGGGGCAGCGAGCCCTCGGTCGCGGGCGTGTAGCTGAGCTGATACTCGAGCACGCCGGCGGCGGCCGGGATCTTCCACGTCCGGTCGTTGTGGTTCACCGTCCAGACCACCTCGGTATCCGCCATCTCCGCCGGAATCGTGACCGCGAAGACGCCGCGCTCGTGCTTGCCGCCGAATCCGCCGTACTGGATCGCAGGGAAGTACGTCGGCTGCATCCCGTTGAACTGCGCTGGCTCGATGTAGTTGTTCTCCCCGATCGGAATCACTGGCGACTCCTCCCGGTTCAGGTTGATGTACCCGAACGAGACGGTGATCGAGCCGTCCGGATTCCGGTACCAACCATCGAACATCGGCGAAACGACCCCGCCCGTTCTCGGCAGCTCCATCAGCTGGTCGAGCGGGCCTTCCTGCGCGACGGCCGGTTGACCGACGATGGCGGCTGCACCGACCGCGACGGCCACGGCGAAAGTACGGCTGATCCTCATTATGCCTCCTGATGGTATCTCGAACGGACCTCGCACGGTCCTGCAGTAGTCTCTTGGCATCGAACCGTCGTAGCCGACCGCATCGGCCGGCAACGACGATCGAGCGGAGAGTTGTCGAAGGAGCCTCCCGAACGTCGAGAGACTCCTTCGATGACAGCTTCGGAACGTCTCGACCTGCGTCCGACGGAGCGACCTAGTTGTCGCCCGCGGTCCGGTCAGCGGCCACGTTCCGGGCTTCCCGCTCGGCGACGAGACGCTCGAAGCCCTCGTCGTCCAGGTGGGTCACCGCGATCCAAGCGTGCGACATCTCGTCCGACGTGCGGTCGCCCGATCCGACCCACTGATTCGGGTCGGGGTTGTGCGGGTTGTCGGCCGTGTTGTCGTAGTAGCCGGTCAGCACGAGCACGGCGCCAGCCGGAATCAGCGGAGCGGCGTGATCCTCGTACACGTGGCTCAGGTGCCACAGCGGGCTCCAGTTGGAGACCTGGCTGACGACTTCCTTACGGCCCGTCTGCGGGTAGAAGATCTCGAGCTTCATGCCCGTCATCCGAAGGTGACCGTGCGGCTGGAAGCTGTCGATTCGCACCGGATGGTCGAAGGAGTGGAACCCCTGCGTCATCATCGTGCCGTGCGGCGCGATCGCGTAGTCGGTGCCCTGTCCCTGCAGGCGGTACAGGCTCAGCGTCTGCCTGTAGAGATCGCTGGTGTCTTCCTCGTCACCGTAGAACCAGAGGCCGACCTCGACCTGGTCGTCCGGCACGTCGTTCTCCGCCCAGCCCGGGAAGTAGTGGATGTCCCAGCTCACTTCGGAACCGGCCGGGATGATGCGGCAGGCGTCCTCGGGAATGATCTCGCCGAGCTTGCCGAGCGCGTATTCGGAAAGACGGGCGGACTGCATCTCGTCGGTGCCGGGGAAGCGAAGGCTCGAGTTCGCGTGGTGCGTGACCCCGCGGCCCTCGACCGACGGCTTCGTCTCGATGGCCCGGATGCAGCGGTCCTCGGTCAGGCCCGTCGGAACGGTTGGCTGCCACCAGCGGTCCTGTCCACCGGCCTCGACCGTGTACGGATCCGCGGCGACGACCAGGTCGGGCTGACGACCGTAGCTGTCGGCGAGCTGCCAAACGCCGGCCTTCGGGAACTCGGGTGTCGGCGGGATCGAGGCCAGATCACCCGTCGGGAGCCCGGCGTCGACCCAGTTCACGATCGTCGCGATCTCTTCGTCGCTGAGGCGCTTGTCGTACTTCAGATCCTGGATACCGACGTCCGTGTCGTAGTGATACGGAGGCATCTCCTGGTTCGCGACGCGCAGCTTGATCACCTGCGCCCACGGACGAACCTCGTCGTACGTCATCAGCGACATCGGGCCGATGGCGCCCGGCTGGTGACAGATCTGACAGTTCTCCTGGAGAATGGGTGCGACGTCGTCGGCGAACGTGACCTGCTCCGGATCGGGATCCGGGTTGGCCGCGAATGCCGGGCCGCTCGCTATGAAAGTCAACGCGAGAGCGGCGGCAGATCCGATTGCCAACCATTGCCGCGGATGCGTATTGCTAACCGATGTCATGTGGGCTCCTAGCCTGAAGGGTGCGTGCCTGAGCGAACAACTATCTGTCCGGAGGATTGCTCGATCGAGTGCGGCACGCCGGACGCCTGGCCGCGGATCGTCAGTGGTTTGCACTGCTGTTGCTGTATATTCGGAGGACATCTAAATCTCCCACAATCGGGCATGGATGTCAAGCCCTGGCGCGGTTTTTCACCTGTTTCCGGCGCCTGACGTCCAGGGCGCTTCCGGACCCTGTCCGGCGCAAGAATCGGGCGCGGTCGGCCACCCTCGACAACCAGTGGCGGTTCGCCCTGTTTCCGAGCTTACGGCACCCCTGGCGCCGAAACGATCTGCGGCCGGACTCGCTTCGTCTCGAGGTAGAGGCGGACGGCGTCGGCGATTCCCCGGGCGGCGCGGTCCTGCGCGGCGACGATGACGCGGCGGTCCGACGGGCTCGTGAGGAAGCCGGTCTCGAGGATGACGCCGACGGTCATCGGGTGGAGCGCGTGTTGGTAGCGTCGGGAGTTGAACGCGTAGTAGCCACGCATCCGGCGGGTCACGGTGGGGTAGTGGGGCAGGCCCGTGGCCTCGGCGTAGGTGCGCTCGAGGAGCTGCGCGAAGTCGGCGGCCCTTCCCGTGGCGTCGCGGCGGGGCGACGCCGCGCGGAATCCGGAGACCGACGGGCTCGGGTTGCCGTCCGCGTGGATCGAGATGAAGAGGTCGGCCCAGTAGCCGGGCGGTATGGTCGTCGGCAGGATGTCGACCAGATAGCCGTTTTCCTCGAGGAGCCGCGCGGTCGCCTGCGCGATGCCGAGATTGACCTCCCACTCGGCCTTGCCGCCACCGCGGGTGCCGTTGTTCCGCAGCCCCGACTGCTCGTCCGGCGCCTCGGCGGCCTTCCAGTGTCCCGCCTGCAGCGCGACGCGGATCGGTCCTGGCGGCCGCTGCCAGCGCTGCGGCGCCGAGAGGACGGTATCGGCGGGCCCCGCCGGCGTGGACGCGGCGCCCTCGGCGGACGCCACCGGCGCATCCACCGCGCGGCCGCCCTCGAAAGTGAAGGCGGCCGACGCCGCGACCGCTAGGACGAGGACGACGAACAGGCTGGCTTTCATGCGCTCTCCGAAGGCGGCGAAGGACTACCTGTCATTACACTGGCGCCGGGCCACGCGTTGGCGACGGACCGACCGCGAACGAGGACGATTATCTATCATGGATTCCCGGCGGCGCCGCAACCCCGCGGCCGGCGAACAAGATACTCCCACCGCTGCCCACTTGATACCGCACCGCGTCTCTCGTCTATTGTAATGTCAACCTCCTGCGCCTTCGCGGTAATCCGTTCCGTCGCACCCCGATGCCGACTTCGAAGCTGACCGAAGCCTACACCAGGCTCGACGCCTTCAACGCCGCCGACCCGCGGCTGGACCTCGTCGACGGACGCGAGGAGCCGAGGGAGTTGCTCTACGCGCGGCGGATGTCTGCGATGCTGGATCGCTTCGAGCCCCACGCCTCCGAGCCGCTCCGGCTGGCGGTGCGGGCGCAGCATATCGGGCGGTGGGCGATCCCCCGGTCCGACTTTCCGGAGGGGCGCACGGGCTACAAGCGGTGGCGGAGCACCCTCATGCAGTACCACGCCGACACTGCGGGCGAGATCCTCCGCGAGGTCGGCTACGGGGAGGACGTAGTCGCACGCGTGGCCCAGCTCCTTCGCAAGCAGGGGCTCAAGCGCGACGACGAGGTGCAGACCCTCGAGGACGTCGTCTGCCTCGTCTTCCTCGAGCATTACCTCGATGACTTCGCGCGCGAGCACCAGGAGGAGAAGATCGTGGACATCCTCCGGAAGACGTGGGCGAAGATGAGCGAACGAGGCCACGCCGCCGCCCTGGAGCTCGAGCTTACCCCAGAGACGAAACGGCTGGTCGGCCTCGCGCGAAGCCGCTCCTCTTGATCAATCGATGCTCACCGCCGCAGATTGCGGATGCAGCACCCCTTCTCTTCGCCGCCTTCGCGGTCCGCGACACTCCTCCACAACCGGAGCAACCCAATGAGACGGTCCTCACTCGTCTTCGCCGCGCTCTCGATCCTGCTGCTTCCGGAGGCGGTTCAGCTCCAGGCTCAGACCCCGCCTCCGGGCTCCGACTACTCTGGCGCCGCGTTCGACTTCGAGCAGATCCGGGACGACGTGTACATCGCGATGGGCACCGGCGCGCTGACGGTGATGTCGAACGCGGCGATCGTGATCAACGAGGACGACGTGCTGGTGGTCGACTCGCACGTGTCGCCGGCGGGCGCGTACGCGCTGATGCAGGAGCTGAAGCAGATCACCCCGAAGCCGATCCGCTACGTGGTCGTCTCGCACTACCACTTCGACCATTCGCACGGAAACCAGATCTACGGGCCGGACGTGGAGCTCATCGGGCACGAGTTCACGCACCAGGCGATGGCGGCCGGGCTCTCGCTGACGGGCCGGACCTTCGATCGTTTCCTGGAGCCGATCGCCGGACGGGTCGAGACGATGCGCGCCGAGCTGCAGGCGGCGAGCGGCGAGGAGGAGCGGGCTCGGCTGGCGGAGCGGCTCCGCATCCAGGAGAACTTCCTGGCGGCGACGAACGCGGTGCAGCCCACACCGCCGAACGTCACCCTGGACCGGCGCCTGACCCTCTTCCGCGGCGGCCGGGAGATCCGCATCGAATACCTGGGGCGGGGCCACACGGGCGGTGACGTGGTCGTCCACCTCCCCGAAGAGCGCGTGGTGATGACGGGGGATCTCATCTACAGCAGCCCGTCGTACATGGGGAACGCCTACATCCCCGACTGGATCGACACGCTGGAGCGGCTCAAGGAGCTCGACTTCGACGTGATGCTGCCGGGCCACGGGGCGCCGCTGCGCGACCGCGCGGTGATCGACCACTTCCAGATGTACCTGCGCGACCTCTGGCGCCAGATCCTCGATCTGCACAACGCCGGGGTGCCCGCCGCCGAGGCCGCGGCGCGCATCGACCTGCGGAGCCACAGCGCGAACTATCCGGGGATCCGGTCCATCGGTGCCGACCTGCACGCGGTCGAGCGCGCCTACGAGTTCATCGAAACGGGGATGTAGCACATGAACAGTCTCCTCGGACTCTCGCTGCTCGCGCTCGCGCCGCTGCTCGTGATCGGCGTGCTCCTGGTGGGCTTCCGCTGGCCGGCGAAGTGGGCGATGCCGGTCGGCTACGTGGTCGTCGTTGCGCTGGCCCTCGGCGTTTGGGGGATGGACCTGGTGCAGATCGCCGCCGCCTCGGTCGAGGGGCTGATCATCGCCGGCGGGCTGCTCTACATCATCTTCGGCGCGCTCCTGCTGCTGGCCACGCTCACCGCCAGCGGCGCGATCCGCTCCATCCGCGCGGCGTTCACCAGGATGAGCCCCGACCGGCGGGTCCAGGCGATCATCGTCGGCTGGCTCTTCGGCAGCTTCATCGAGGGGGCATCGGGGTTCGGCACCCCGGCGGCGGTCGCCGCGCCGCTCCTGCTCGCCCTCGGGTTCCCGGCGATGGCAGCGGTCATGGTGGGCCTCATCATCCAGAGCACGCCGGTGAGCTTCGGCGCGGTGGGCACACCCGTGCTCGTCGGCCTCTTCGGAGGCCTCACCGGCAGTCCGGCGGTCGAGGAGCACATCGCCATCCTCGGACTCTCGATGCCGGAGTACCTCTCCTTCCTCGGCGTGCGCATCGCGATCCTGCACGCCGCCGCCGGCACCATCATCCCGCTCTTCCTCGCCTGCATGCTGACCGGCTTCTTCGGTCGGAACCGGAGCTTCGGCGAGGGGCTCGGCGTCTGGAAGTTCGCGCTCTTCGCCGCCTTCGCGATGACGATCCCCTACGTCACCGTGGCGGCGCTGCTCGGGCCCGAGTTCCCTTCGCTCCTCGGCGGCCTCATCGGCCTCGCCATAGTCGTGTTCGCGACGCAGAAGGGTTTTCTGCTCCCCGAAAAGAACTGGGACTTCGCGCCCCGCTCCGAGTGGGAAAAGGATTGGATGGGGAACGTCGATCCGGAGGAGGATCTCGATCCGTCCTCCGCCCCCATGGGGATAGGCCGTGCGTGGGCGCCCTACCTGCTCGTCGCGCTCGTCCTGGTGCTGACCCGCGTGCCGCAACTGCCGCTGCAGCAATGGCTCACCGGCATCACCCTCACCTGGCCGAACATCTTCGGCACACCGCTCAACGGTTCCATCCAGCCCTTCTACCTGCCCGGCTTCATCTTCATCCTCGTCGTCGTGATGACCTACGCGATCCACGGGATGAACCGGACGCAGATCGCCGAGTCGTGGAAGGTGGCCGGGGGGCAGATCATGGGCGCCGGGGTCGCCCTCCTCTTCGCCCTGCCCCTCGTGCGCGTCTTCATCAACTCGGGGCCCGCCTTCAACGAGACCGGGCTCCAGAGCATGCCGCTCATCCTCGCCGAGGGCTCGGCCGCGCTCGCCGGCTCGGCCTGGCCCTTCTTCGCTCCCTGGATCGGTGCCCTCGGCGCCTTCGTCGCCGGCTCCAACACCGTCAGCAACCTGACGTTCTCCCTCTTCCAGTTCGCGACCGCCCAGAACATCGGCGCGTTCCCGGCGGTCGTCGTCGCGGCGCAGGCGGTCGGCGGGGCGGCGGGGAACATGGTCACCGTCCACAACGTCGTCGCCGCGGCCGCAACGGTAGGGCTGCTGGGGCAGGAGGGTGCGCTCCTGCGGAAGACCGCCATCCCCATGACGTACTACCTGCTGCTGACCGGCTCGCTCGCGTTCATCTGGATCAACGGCATCGGCTTCAATCTCGGCACCACCGGCCTGGTCGCGGTGATTGCCATCCTGGCCTCGACCGTCGTGATCATCCGGCGCCGGCGACCGGTGGCAGCCGCCGTGGCGATTCCAATGCCGAAGGGGATCGTGGAGGATGACAAGGCAAGCGTGGACGCGCCGTAGGTGGCGGGTGGGGCCGGGCGCACGCCGGGATGACCGGCCGCGGGGACGGGGAAGTGTCCGGGATCCACCTCACACCGGCTTCCTGTGAGACAACGCAATAAGAGAGGGACGAATGCGGTAATCGGGATCGCGACCGAGGGTCAGGGCGACCCGGTGAGGCAGTCTCGAGTGCGGAATGATCCAGAAATGAGACAAGAATCGGCCGCGGCGATCCTCTTATGAATCGATTCGCAAAGCGAACGCGGTCAGGCGGCTATGCGGAATATCATGTGGTGGCACCTGAACTTGCGGGGATAATCCTTTCCAGTCGGTACGGTACGAGTGTGCGCCGAAACTTTATGGTCCCTCCCATTGAACCGCGGATCGGCATCGAGTGCGCACCTCACCGATGATGCGATGCGAGCGAAGGCCACGTTCGGATCTCCCTTCAGCAGGTAACCCAACATGGCCGCTTCGCTCGAAAAAGGAGCATAGCGGCAGGTCAAAAACTCAGCCTTAACATCGCGAACATAGGGCCCGACGGATCGGTCAGATCTGAGGGTTTTTGCCTCAAGTGGCAACATCAGACGAGGGTTCTCGTAGACGACGAAAGCCAAGTCGTAGAGAGGGGGCTGGGCAGGCGGAGATAGACGAGTTTCGTGTTCGTGAATTCCATGCTCCAGGAAGAACGGGGACATCGCAGGCATGCACCGCCGGATCCGCTCCGCCAGCAGTTGAGTAACACTGCGCTCCAGATCTTCGTCCGCCTGCGTCGGATCAACCTCTGACAGCACTTCGTCGGCGAATTTATCGAACCCATCCCATACTGCCTGTAGCAATAGCCCCGCAGCGTCGTGAGCCCAATCCCGAGCGATATTGACGAAGTCTTTGACCTCCGGATATCGCACTTCTGCAAGCGTGCTTCGCCTACGCAACTGGAACCTCATCCACAGGCAGGGTAGCCATCCGCTGCCAGGTAAGAATCTCCGCGGCGAGTTCGTCGGCATCGCGCAATGCAGCACTCCTTGTCCAGTACCGGACCTGGTCAGGTTTGATGTAATAAACGGTCGGCACCGCCCGGCCATCTACGACAGACTTATCAAAAACCCGAGCTACTCGTCTTTGATAAATGCTACCGGCATTTGCCGCCTCACCTAGCAGCTTCTGATTCAAGCTCTTTAGTCGCCCATAGAGATCGCTTCCCTCGACGCGGTGGACATCAACCCCGGAGCGACCCGCTTCCAGGTGTACTCCCAACATTCGGATCGGCAATGGTCGTTCGACATCATGAAAGATGGAGATAAGGATCTGCTTATCCGCTCCGAAACCGGCCGCCAATGCTTTCAGAAGGAAGTTTGAATAGAGAGAGAGGTGGCCCTCGAGCTCGTCAACTGCAGAATCCCCGCTACGCCGGGCGGTCTTCCGCCGACCAGGTGAGGATAAATCACCTTTGAAATCGGGCAGCGTATAGTCGAACAGATCATCGACGAGACTGCGTTCCGGTTCACTGAGTTCGAAAGCGTCCAGAACCCAACGATCTATTTCATCTAATGATTTAAAGGTTCCCGCCTTGGCACTAGGAATAGGCACAGCGAGCAAATCTGCCTTATTTGCCTCTGGTCTGTACGAAGCGAACCTGCCGCTCGACAGCAACAGGAAATAAGCCGCGATCCTACTGTTGAGCACCAAGCACGCAGTCCGAAGCAGATCGGCGTGCTCATTAGGCACGTGAACGGAAATATAGCTTTTCGAACACAGTACGCCCTCGGCACTGTCCGATACGACCATCGCAGCCTGAAAGCGGCGATGAGCTTTCAGCCAACTCTGTTTGATGATTAGCTGTGGAGTTCGGAACGCATCAAAATTTACCGAGTCCCGTGAGTGCACCATCGGGTCCTCGTTTTCCGGTAGTTCCTCCGCGTCGAGTGTCAGGAACGCCCCTTTCGGGAATTTCGTTGCCTCAAGTATTCGGCGCCCGAGCACCAGTGGCTGGTACTTTGATTGATCGCCGCGTATTACTCCTTGCCTCGAAACCGCGATTCCTTCCGCCTCTAGCTTCTCTAGACTACCGGCCGCATTCAGCCGACGCACAAGCGAATAGTCTCGCCGGCTGCCCCATGCCAAGACGGTCCAGACCAAAGGATCGTTAGCAGCCTCATGCCTGAAGACCATATGAACATCTCCAGGCTCTACGACGAACCTGTAGTCGTCCTCGCTCGTTTGAAGTGGCTTGGGGCATACATATGTGAGCGCCGGATCCGTCGGCGGACCACCCTGCATCGTGATGATGCACGTGGGGGCAATTGCTTTCTCGAACAGTCCGAATCGAAGCGCCGACAGATTGACGATCTCTGCTACACTGAACTCAGAAAATAGCTTTGCTCTGAATTTGTTCGCTGAATTGACACCACTATTGAACAACACGGCGCCTGCCGGCTGCAACATCGAAATCCAGCCATCCTGGCGAACGAGTCGGGCCGCCTTTGGGAGGAAGAGAGGCCCGATGTCTTTGTAGGCAGTGCGCCAACCTTGCTGATTAGCCCACTCCTTTGCAACCGGGGTTAAACTCTTCCGCCCCCATGGAGCGTTCCCGATGATCAGGTCATACCTACCCGCATCATCATCGGTCCGAATCCCCTGCCGTTCTTCAAAGAAGTCACTAGCGACCAACTGAGTTTCACGGAGACGAGGAAAGCGAACGCGTTGCCAGTAGTGTCTCGGGTCTATCGCGTCGCACATCGCCAAATAGAGGCTGAAAGAAGCGACCCGAACGGCGTCGGGATCGATATCCACGCCCCTGAGGTTTCGCTCCAACAATCGCTTAAGCAACTCGGCTGGCGGGTCCTCTCCGGGATTCTTTCGTTTCCAGCGGTGGATCAGACGCTGGTAAGCCTTAACGAGAAAGATCCCCGACCCGCACGCAGGGTCCAAGATTTGAACGTCCCACGTATCGTCATCCCAAGGCAGAACTCCATCGAGAACGAAGTCGACAATATGGCTTGGTGTGTAATGGACACCGGAACCATCCTCGCCGACAAAGACCTCATAAATACTGCTGATGAACTCGAGCGGAATCGCATCGAAGTAGTACTGCGGCCAGAGTGAAAATTGGTCATCTTTCAGATCGATGGTCCCCCGGACGAACTCGGAAAGCAGTTGTAGGTGACGCGGGCGAACCGCATCCATCTCCCGCTGCCATTCCGCCTCTCGCTCCTGCTCAGTCGCCCCTTTTCCGGGAAACAGATCACCATTGAATCGATCGTTTAGCCACCGGAAAAAGCGGTAAGCGTCTTCGTAATCCTCGAGGATGTCCGTCAGCTTAGAATGCTTCCGCCGCAGCACCTGAGAAGATGCTAGATTCCGCAGGACACGTTGGTTCAGAGCCGGTCGACCCAACGAGTCCTTCCGCTGAAACAGGAACTGAATGAAAATCAGTCGAGCGAGTAAATCGTGGCTGATCTCGGACGGCAGTTCCATGTCCAGAAGGCGCTTCCGAACCGCAATTAAGTTCCGCAGCAGCATCCCATCGGCTGCATCTTCGCGGCGGAACCGTGTACGGTGTCGCCGGAAGAACTCGCCTGATACCAGATCCACCCAGTGCAGAGCGCTTGCAGCGCTCTGCAC
>JBBDRR010000005.1:0-13336 GCA_040905395.1 Gemmatimonadota bacterium | reverse complement strand
CGCCCCCCCGCCTTCGCGTATGTGAGCGCGCCCTCAGCTCAGGCCGTAGCGGCCGTGGATCGCGCGGCGATCACTTCGTCGAGAAGGAAGATGTCGGTGAGCAACGCCCGAACGTGGATCGAGGCGTTGAGGTTGTCGATCAGCTGCGAGCTGATCGCCGGCTGAGCTACGGTGAGCCGCAGCGCCGCCAGCGCCTTCTTCGCGTCCTCCCTGAGCACCGCGAGGAATTCTCCGTACGCGGCATTTGAACCGAGATCCTCGTCCCTCAGCACCGCTTCGAAGCTGTCGGCCAGGGTGCTGATCGCCTCTTCGGTTCGCCCGAGGAACTCCCGGAGCTGTGCTCCGGTTTTCGAGGCCTCGTGTGTCGAGAGCCCCTGCGCAGCGTACGCGAGTGTGAACTCGTACGTTTCCTCGATCGTGTCGATCCGCTCCTGAAGCGCCTGCCGACTCGTACCAGCCACTGCTCCTCCTAGGACTCCGTGTGAGTGGCCGAGGTCGTCGAAGCCTCACGCGGCGTCACTCCCTTCAGCGGGACCGACTTCGGCGCCACATGCCACCGGTTCGGATCATGATGCCACACATAATCGCGACGCGAGATCCAGCCTCGAATCATCGACCAGGTGATCCAGTGCTTCTCCGGGTGCAGCGCGAAGTAGATGTGAACCATGATGGCGCCGACGAAGACGACGGAGGCCAGTCCGTGAAGCACGAACATCACACCCCACGTAGCGTCGGAGAGGATGTACGGGTTCGCCGGAGCGAAGATCGTGTTCACCCGCAGCATCATGAGCAGCCCGGTCGCAACGACCACGAGGCCGGCAAACATGATGAGGTGGTGGAATGCCTTGTTCTCCGTGCCCCACTTGCCGGGCTTCGTCAGCTCCGGCTCCTTCCGCGCGACCATCATCCTGATACGCGACCACATCTCGCCCAGCTCACCACCGCTGATCCACATCGACCGCAGCGCGCCCTTCTTGGAAAGAGCATGCACCGTGTGGAAGATGGTGTACGCCGCCAGCGCCAGCCCGGCGATCCAGTGAATCGTCACCCAGGGGAACTGGAGCCCCAGGATCGGTACGAACCCCGTTACGAGCAAGACCAGCGTCGACACCGCCAGAATCCAGTGCGAGATCCGCGACACCATGGTGTGCCGCTCGACCTTCTCCGGGACGTTCGGCGCGATTCGTTGCGCTTCTTCGTCGGTGGGCGGAGTCTGCTTCTCCGCGATGAAAGCCGCGTAGACAGCGTGCCCCAGAATGAAGGCAGCGCCGATGACGATCGCCGCGTAGAGGAGGGTCCAGGAAACCCCGATGAGGATTTCCTGGCTCCAGGGGTTCAATACTCTGCGGAAAAGCTCCATTACTACGCCTCCTGCCCGCGGATTGACCGCTTCACGAGGTTACGCATGAGGGGCACCTTGTACCCGTTCAGGCGGAGCGGCTCCGCACCGCGAACCGCCAGATCTCCGGCCTCCGTCGCCGTCTCCTCGTTCAGCGCCCTGCCGACGATCGCCTGCTCCACACGGAAGAGGCGGAGCGGCTTCGGGGCGACACCGCCGACCGCGATCCGAGCATCCTGGATCGTGCCGTTCTCCACACGGAGCGCCGAGGCGACGTTCACGAGCGGGAAGTCCCACGCCTTTCGATCCGTGATCTTCTCGAAGTAGAAGCGCGCGCCCGACCACGTGTTCGGAATCCGAATCGCCGTGAGGACGTCGCCCTGCTGCAGCACCGTCATCCGGGTGATGTCGGTGCCCGGCCCGATGAAGTAGTTCGCCGCCTCGATCTCCCGTTCGCCACCCCGGTTGCGGACGACCATGCGCGCATCCAGCGCGATCAGTGCAGGTGCCGTGTCCGAGGGGCTGACAGCGACGCACCGGTCGGCGCCGAGAATCGCATGCTCGCGATTGAGCGAGGCAGGCGTGTTCGCGTAGCAGATGTTCCCGCCGGCCCGGTAGCACGGCCAGCCGGCGCGATAGTACCAACACCGCGTATCCTGCGATACGTTGCCGCCCAGCGTGCCCTGATTCCGGATCTGGGGCGTGGCGACCTGAACCGCCGCGTCCGCGAGAACCTTGTAGTTCTGCTGGATCTCCGCGTTCTTCACCACCGCCGTGAGGGGCGCGAGCGCCCCGATCTCGACGCCGTCCGGTGTCGCGCGAATCTCCTGGAGTTCCTCGATGCCGGCGAGATCGACGAGAGCGGTGACCTTCTTCGTCCGATCTTTCAGCCAGTCCCAGGTGTCCATCCCGCCGGCGAGGACGCGAGCGCCCTCGCCGTGCTCGTTCAGCAGCGCGATAGCAGCTTCCACATCGGTAGGCTGGAAGAGCTCGTACGCTGGCATTACATCGTGAATGACCGCCATTGTTCGCTCCTTCGGCTCAGACGTGGGTTTCGAGACGACTGCACGGGAGGCAGTTGTCCTCAATGATGCTCAGGATCTTGTCCGGCGTCAGCGGCTGGTGCGACGGATGCTGTCCGCCCAGCGCGTCCTCGATCGCGCAGATCAGCGCGCCCGCACCCGCACCCACTGGAGGCTCACCGATGCCCTTCGAGCCGACCGGGTTCTGTGGATCCGGCTGGTCGACGGCCGCGAAGGTGAGGTCCACCGGAATGTCCAGCATCGTGGGCGGCCTCGTCGCCTCCATGCGCTTCGTCAGGTGGACACCCCACGTCGGGTCGATCGCCCACTTGAAGCTCCGCGCGATACCGATGCCCTGAATCACCCCGCCGTTCCCCTGAGCGATGAGGCTCCGGGGGTTCAGTACCGTGCCGCAGTCCGCGACGGATGTGACGTTGAGGATGTCGTAGGCACCCGTCTCGACATCGAGATCGACTTCCACCATCGAAACCACGAACGAGTAGGTGCGGGCCGTATGCGGCAGGTTGTCCTTCGCCGCTGCGACCAGCCCCTGCCCCGCCAGCGCGGCGACCGAGGTCTTCGTCATGTCGTTGATGTCCTCCGGCACCTCGTGTCCGTCGAACTTCCCGCCACGCGCGATCGCGCGCTCCGCCGCCTGGGCGAACGTCAGCGAGCCGCCCGGGCCCGAGACCCGACCGCCGCTCACCGTATACGACCCGGGTGAGCCGCCGAGCTCCAGAGATGCGAGCTCCTGCAACAGGCTCTTCGCGTACTCTCCGACCACCCAGTTGGCGCGGGTGTGCGCGTGCGTCGTCTGGCTCCCCGACTGCGACGAGCTGTGCGGCAGGTGCCGGCTCGACTGGCCGAAGACGACCTCGGTGTCCTCCCACGGGAAGTCGAGCGCTTCGGCCGCTGCCTTCGCGGTGTCGAGCACCGAGTGGGTTCCGAGGTTGCCCACTCCCTGGTGAATGTAGAGCTTCCCGTCCGGCCTGATGACGAGGAGCCCGTCCCAGCCGCTCGTGCCGCCGTAGTAGGGGCTGAGCGCCAGGCCGACTCCGCGAACCTTACTGCCGTTCCGCTGACCGCTGCGCGCCGCGCGCTCCGTCCAGTTGAACAGCTCTCCGCACTGCGTCAGCGCCTCGCCCGCGTAGCAGCTCGTCAGCGGGTAGCTGCCCCGTCCGAACTGCGTGTCGTGATTCGGCGCGTTGATCAGCCGTACCTGTAACCGGTCCACGCCCGCCTGTCGGGCGGCACGATCGATCACCGGCTCGATCATCGAGACGATCTGCACGCCGCCCGGACCACGCTGGGCCGCGCGAGGCGGCGTGTTCGTGAGAACCGGAACCGTGCGGAAGCGCATCGCCTCGGGAGTGTGCGCAAGCGCCGCAACGTCGCCGCTGGTCCCCGAATCGCCCTGGCGGCTGTAGGGACCGTTGTCCATCACCAGGTACAGGTCCAACGCGGTGATCCTGCCGTCGTTCCGCATCCCGAGCCGCGCGTGACCGAGCATTCCCGGCCGCCCCCGACCCATCGCCGTCTCCTCCGCGCGCGTGATGCGCATCATCACCGGGCGTCCGGTCTTCCGCGCAAGCAGGGCAGGAATGACTTCGATCACGCTGCCGCGGATCTTGCTGCCGAAGCCGCCGCCGCAGTACTCCGCGATGAGCACGACGTCGTCCAGCTCGAGACCGAGCCGGTCGGCGATGCCGCGGGCGGACTGCGCGGTGCTCTGCACCGAGGAGTGCATGTACAACTTGCCGTTCTGCCAGTACGCCATCGACGTACGCGGCTCCATCGGATGGTGCGTCACCGACTGGCAGTAGAGCGTCTCCTCGACAATGACGTCGGCGGCGGCGAAGCCGGCCGCGAGATCACCGTACTCCCACTCGTCCGTCGCTTCGCCCATCGGCATCTGGTCGGGACCGGCCGCATCGAAGACCTCCTGCGGCCACTTCAACGTCGTTACGTCACGACCCGTATAGACGTTGCCCCGCGTGGTCGCGTCAGACCCGCCTGGGCGGAGCGCGTCCAGCGGGTTCGTCACGAACGGGAGCGGCTCGTAATCGACCCGGATGAGCTCGATCGCATCCGCCGCCGTGACCTCGTCGACGGCGGCTACCGCAAGGATCGGCTCGCCCTCGTACAGCGGCTCGTTCGTCAATGCCGGCTCGAAGGGATGCTCTTCCTGCGGAACCTCGTCCGCGGTGAGCACCGCAATCACTCCGGGAAGCGCGAGCGCTTCACTGTAGTCGATGCTACGAACTCGCGCATGCGGCATCGGGCTCGCCAGGAGCTTCACGAAAAGCATCCCGTCTGCCCGGTAGTCTTCGGCGTATTTCGCACGACCCGTGATCTTGGCCACGAGGTCCTGCGGTCCGAAGCTCTGTCCTATCAGCTTAAAGTCGGCCACGCTTCACCTCCTCAGGCGGTCGTGCTGCGCATGTACTCCGCCGCACGCATGGCGGAGTTAAGGATCTTCGGGTAGTCGGCACAGCGGCAGAGGTTGCCCGAAAGGGAATGGGCCATCTCTTCACGCGTCGGCGACGGGTTTTCCTGCAGGGTGCCCACCATCGCCATGATGAATCCGGGCGCGCAGAAGGCGCACTGGAATCCGGCCTCGTCGACGACGGCCTGCTGCACCGGGTGGAGGTTGTCGCCATCGGCGAGCCCCTCGATCGTCGTCACCTCGGCTCCACGCACCTGATGCGTGAGCAGAGAACAAGCGTACTTCGGCGTTCCGTCCACCAGGACCGTACAGGCTCCGCAATCGGCGCGATCGCAACCGATCTTGGTTCCCGTCAGGCCGAGCTTGTAGCGAAGCGTCGTGGCGAGCGTCTCCTGCTTCATCACGTCGACGCGTCGATCCTGGCCGTTCACCCGGATCGTGACGAGCCGCTCCACCGCGCCCTGCGCCGACGCCGTCGACGCGCTGGCGCTTCGCAGCACATACGCGCCTGCCGACACGGTCGCCCCCGTGGCTACCACCCCTTTAATGAAGGTGCGCCGGGTGACAGACCGTTCTACCTGCGATCTGAGGTCGAGTATTTCCATGGTGCGATCCCCGTTGAAAGGATTACCAAGGGCTGGTGCGCCTCGCCGGTCAGCTCCGACCGTGAACGTGACCCCGAAACCCCGGCGTCTAGACCTCCACCCACCAGGCACCGTTCCGGTAGGAGAGGAGCGATTTCCCCATTGAGAAGCCGCCACGAGGGCGGGATGTCTTCCGGGGGCTGTGAAACGGAGCGAATGAAACGGAACCGTCCAGCAACACAAAAAGACCCTGAGGGGCGACCGGACCTAGCGTCGTCCCTGGGGTGTAATATCGGGGGAAGCGATGTGTCGTTGGCCTGCGAAAGGCACGTGTTCCGTGGTTCTCAGTCTCAACCGATGAAAAACGGTCACCAAGTAGGCTGCTTCGAAGCAGCGCGATGGCCGCTACGGCCCGGCAGGTCCGCGCGACTTCGCGCGGATCTCGGATAAGAAGCTGGAAGGGCGCTGTATCGGCTCGCGTCAGGGCCCGGCGCCGGGGTTGTTTCTCCCTCCACTGAAGATATTCTACTCTCGGCTGCCGTGTCAACCAGTGTGGAACGGAAGTGTGGAACGGAATTTCTCCCTGAGCACGGATCGCGGAGCGGCGCGGTCGAAGATGGCGATCCCGAACCCGTTCGCGTCATCGGCGGCCTTTGACGAACGATGCTCGGCTGCTATATTTCTATCCCTACGAAAGAACCTTCGCATGGGGAGGATAACTTGAAGAAGCAACGGAAGTTTCTTCTTGGCGGGACGCTGGTGATCGGCCTTGTCGGTTACCTCATGGTCACGGGTATGCGTGATTCCGTCGTTTACTATCATACACCTGGCGAACTGGTGGCCGAAGTGGCCGCGGATCCGACCTATGCCGTGGACCGCGGGGTTAAGGTCGGCGGCCGCGTCGTTCCGGGTACCGTCACCTTCGATCAGCGCACGCTCGATCTGCGATTCGAGCTGATCGACATCGAGACCGGTTCGACGAGCTTTCCGGTGGAGTACCAGGGGCCGCTCACGGAGACGTTCCAGGAGGGTGTCGACGTGGTGGTCGAGGGCCGCTTCACGGAGGCCGGCGTATTCGAGGCGTCGCAGCTGATCACGAAGTGCGGTTCGAGGTACGAAGCCGCTCCGGAGGACTACTTGTCGTGACTCAAATAGGAGAGATCGCCCTCTGGGTCGCGCTCGTCCTCTCCATCTGGGGGGCGGGCGCCGCCTTTGTCGGGGGCCGAACCAAGCGGGGTGACATCGCGCTCTCGGGCGAGCGAACGGTGATCGTCGTCTTCGCGCTTCTGGCGATCGCCTCGCTCGCCATTATCGCCGCCTTCCTCGGCAACGAATACCAATATCAGTACGTCGCCGGCTACTCGAACCGCGAGCTGCCCACCTTCTACAAGATCTCCGGCCTCTGGGCAGGCCAGACCGGTTCGCTCGTCTTCTGGGCGTTGCTGCTCTCGCTGTTCAGCAGCGTGACGATCGTTCAGAACCGGAACCGCAATCGCGAGTTCATGCCGTATGTGGCGGGCACCCTTCTGGTGGTCCTCGCCTTTTTCCTGGTCGTGATCGTCACCGTCTCCAATCCGTTCACGCAGCTGCCGTTCGCGCCGGCAGACGGGCGCGGGCTGAATCCGCAGCTGCAGAACTACTGGATGACGATCCACCCGCCGACGCTCTATCTCGGCTTCACCGCGTTCACCATCCCCTTCGCGTTCGCCGTTGCCGCGCTCCTCAACGGGAAGCTGGATACGCGCTGGATCACCACGACCCGGCGCTGGACGCTGCTGTCGTGGTTCTTCCTTACGAACGGCATCATCTTCGGGATGATGTGGGCGTATGTGGAGCTCGGATGGGGTGGCTACTGGTTCTGGGATCCTGTAGAGAACGCTTCGCTGCTGCCGTGGCTGACCGCGACCGCGTTCCTGCACTCCGTGATGATCCAGGAGAAGCGGGGAATGCTGAAGATGTGGAACATGCTGCTCGTTCTCGGCACGTTCCTGCTCTGCATCCTCGCGACCTTCCTGACGCGTTCGGGTCTGATCGAGTCGGTCCATACCTTCGCGACGAACCTGCCGATCGCGTTCATCTTCCTCGGCTTCATGTCGGTCCTGACGGTGATCTCGGCGGGGCTGGTGTGGTGGCGGCGCAGCGAGCTCGAGCCCGAGGCGCAGGTCGATTCGTTCGTCTCACGCGAGGCTGCGTTCCTCGGCAACAACCTGATCTTCGTCGGGGCGATGTTCGCGGTGCTGTGGGGGACGCTCTTCCCGCTGATCTCGGAGGGGCTCGTCGATCAGAGGATCGCCGTCGGCCCGCCGTTCTACAACCGGGTGGCGATCCCGCTGGGACTGATCCTGCTGGCGCTGATGGGCATCGGCCCGGTCATCGCGTGGCGCAAGGCGAGCAAGCGTAACCTGCAGCGCAACTTCACCTGGCCGGTGATCGTGGGCGTGATCGTCGCGGCCGTGATGTGGTTGAGCGGAGTCCGCCACGCCCAGGTGATCCTCACTTTCGCTCTCGGTGCGTTCGTCCTGACCACGGTGGTGGTGGAGTTCAAGAAGGGCACGGTGGCTCGGGCGAGGATCGAGGGCGAGGGTCTCGGCAAGGCGTTCGTCCACCTGATCGAACGGAACCGACGGAGGTACGGGGGCTACATCATACACGTCGGACTGGTCGTGATGTTCATGGGTTTCGCCGGCGCGGCGTACGACATGGAGAGTGAAGTGGGCGGCATGCTGCCCGGCGAGAGCACGGAGATCGAATCGCCCTTCGGGCACACCTACCGTCTCACGTATCAGGACATTTCGGCGTACACCCACACGAACGGGTGGACCTTCGCGGCGTCGGTGCAGGTGGAGAAGGACGGCGTGCCCGTCGGCGTCCTGACGCCGATGCAGCGGACCTTCAATCAGCGCCAGGAGATCAACATGGAGGTCGGGATCCGGCGCGTCTGGAACGAGGATCTGTACATCATCCTGGCCGGCGTGGACGATCTCGACGGGATCGCGAACGGGACGAACGCGCGCCCGGCGGCGACCTTCCGGATCCTGATCAACCCGCTGGTCCCCTGGATCTGGTCGGGCGGCATCATCATGGCGATAGGAACGCTCATCGCGCTCTGGCCGTCCGTGCCCACCGGGCAGCTGCCGGCCGAGGCGAAGACCAGGACAGGCGTGAAGCGTGAAGAGGAACTCGCAGGTGTGTAGAGGGGCGGCCTCCATGTCGGAAAGTCTGACGGCGTCTGAAAGAGGCTCGAAATGCATCGCTCACCTGGTGCGGATCGGCCTCTTTCTGCTGTTCGTCTCCCTCGCCGCGGTCGGGGACGCGGAAGCGCAGCGGAACCAGGATCGGCCGAACGCCGATCAGGCCGAGTCGGCAATCGCCCAGTTGCGATCGCCGTATTGTCCCGGCTTGATGCTCGAGGTCTGTCCGAGCCCGAATGCGGCTGCGCTACGGGACAGCATCTACGAGCTGGCCGCGGAGGGCCGGACCTCCGGGGAGCTGATCGAGTGGATGATCGGCAGGCACGGTGAGGAGTGGCGGGGCGTTCCACAGCGGTCCGGCGCCGGGCTCTGGGCGTGGATCATGCCCCCTCTGGCGCTGCTGCTCGGCATCGGCATCGTCGTAGGTTGGCTGCGGGGCAACAGGACGGAGTCGAAGGAGAAGCAGCTTGCGGTGGCGGACGTGAGCGATGCGGATCGAGAGCGGCTCACCGCGGCGATGCGCGAGTGGGAGGAATCGGGCGGCGAGGAAGAAGTATGACGCTGCTCGTGCTGGCGATAGTGCTGGCGGTGATCGCCGCCGGCCTCGTCGTCTATCCTCTGATCTTCCGCCAGTGGGGGATCCTGGGAGACGTGTTCGCCGCGGAGGTTGAGGACAGCGAGGCCCGGAAGCGCGTGGCGCTCGCGAATCTCAAGGACGTCGAGTACGACCGCGCGGCCGGTAAGCTGGACGACGTCGATTATCAGGAGATCCGTAGCCGTCTGGAGCAGGAGGCCCTCACCGCTCTGCAGGCGGTGGAGCGATCCAGCCAGTCCGCGGCCAGCGCCGGTCCGCGAGCGCATTCGTGCGGGTTCAGTAATCCCCACGCCAGCCGGTACTGCGCAGGGTGCGGCCAGCGCCTCGCTTGAGCGGTCCGGATCCGGTTGCACAAAGTCCCATTCCGGAAGTACTGATCGAGACGACCGCGCTCGAGAAGTGGTACGGCCCCCACCCAGCGGTCCGCGGACTCGACTTCAAGCTACACGCCGGCGAATTCATCGCCCTGTTCGGACCCAACGGGGCAGGGAAGAGCACGCTGCTTCGCATGCTCGCGGGCTCCCTGCGACCAACGCGGGGCGAGATCCGATTCGCCTATGGCGGCTCGGACGATGAACATGGCTGGCGGCGCCGAATCGGGGTGCTGTCGCACCAGACGTATCTCTATGGCCAGCTCACCGCCGCGGAGAACCTACGCTTCTACGGAAAGCTTTTCGGCCTCGCGGCCCTCGAGGAGCGGATCGACGAACTGCTCACGGAGGTCGGGCTGAGCAACCGCCGCGACGAGATGGTCAGGGGATTCTCCCGCGGCATGCAGCAGCGCCTGGCGCTCGCCAGGACCCTGCTGCACCGACCCGAAATGGTGCTACTCGACGAGCCGTATACGGGATTGGACCCGCATGCCGCCCGGATGCTGAGAGGCGTACTCGAGAAGCTGCGCGACGGGCGACGCACCATCCTTCTGGTGACGCACAACCTGTCGCAGGGGCTGGAGCTGGCGGACCGGGTGGTCATCCAGGCCGGAGGGCGCTGGGTATACGATCGGCCGAGATCGGAGGTCGAGCCGAGCACCTTCGAGCAACTCTACGGCGAACGGGTAGGGGGAGCCGTCTGATGGACTTTCTGCGCCAGAGCCTGACGATCGCGCGGAAGGACCTGTTGATCGAGTTCCGTTCCAAGGAGCGCGCCGTCAGCATGCTGACCTTCGCGATCCTGGTCGCGGTGGTGTTCAGCTTTTCTCTGGATCCGGCAGTCAGGTCGCGGGACATCGCAGGCGCGATGCTCTGGGTCACGATCCTTTTCGCCGGAATGCTCGGGCTCGGCAGGTCGTTCACACTGGAAAAGGAGCAGGACGCGCTCGTGGGCGTGCTGCTGACGCCGATCGGGCGGGGCGCTCTGTTCTTCGGAAAATTCCTGGCCAACCTCGCCCTTCTCGGCGGAACGACGGTGTTCATCTATCTCGTCTTCGCCCTCTTCTTCCAACTCGACCTCATGGCGGCGGCCGCAGGCCTGGCGCTGGTCACTCTTCTGTCGGTGATCGGATTCCTGGCGATGGGCACCCTGTTCAGCGCGATCGCCGCGAGCACCCGTCTGGGAGACACGCTGCTGCCGATCGTTCTTCTGCCGCTTCTCATCCCCATCATCTTCTTCGGTGCGACCGCCGTTCAGTCGCTGATCGTCGGCAGGCCGATGGACGAGATCGCCGGGAGCATTCGAGTGCTCGCCGCCTTCGATATCCTCTTCCTCTTCGTCTGCACGGTGATCTTCGGAAAGGTGGTCGAGGAGTAGGTCGACGGCCCGTGCGGCGGTGATGTGGACGCCGCACGTCTCGGAGCAGGGACGAACGAAAACGCGGCGCCGGGTGTATCCGGTGCCGATCACGAAGCTGGCTTACGTTCTTCGCGCTCCTGCTATACAGGTACGGCCTGGAGCGATCGCGAGGTCAGGTGGAAACGCTAGTTTATCTCGCGACGATGTCGCCTTCCTCAACGGCCGAAGGAGTGTTCCGCTGATGCCTCGCGCACTGATTCTGATACTGTCGATCGTCGTCTTCTCCATGGGTGAGGTGGAGGCGCAGCAGCCGCCGGCCGCTACTGGCGCGGCACAGGTCGAACCGGGCACGCCTCAGGCGATGGGAGTCGCCCTGCAAGCCGCACCCGCGCAGACGGGCTCGCCGTTGCCGCAGCAGAACGCTACGGCACGAACGATGCGCGCATACTGGCACGTGTTCATCGCCTTCGCGGTCGTTTGGCTTCTTCTCTTCGGATACGCCCTCACGGTGGGGCGGCGGTTCGGCCAGCTGGAGGAAGAAGTGCGGAGGTTGCGAAGCACGTCCTGAGGCGAGCGAGGCGTACGTCCGAATGGAGGCGCGCCGGGTGGTGAAACATCCGGCGCGCCTTACATTTTCCGCTCCGGCGGTGACCGGGTGCACCGCCTGCGACGCAGCGCACCATCCGATCGCGCGCTCGACGACGCCGACTCGCCCAACCTTTTCTCGTTTCGTTTCGACGGAGGTGTCACATGGCAGATTTCTCGCTCCCCGATCTTCCTTACGCCCATAACGCGCTCGAGCCGCACATCGACGCGCGCACGATGGAGATCCATCACCAGAAGCACCACGGCGGATACGTCAGCAAGCTGAACGACGCCGTATCCAAGCACCCCGAGTGGCAGGGGAAGAGCGTCGAGGAGCTCCTTCGCAGCATCGATCGCGTGCCGGAGGATATCCGCACCGCCGTTCGTAACAATGGTGGTGGTCACGCCAACCACTCGCTGTTCTGGCAGGTCATGGGTCCGAACGCCGGCGGCGAGCCGACGGGCAGCATCGGCGATGCGATCCGCTCCGCGTTCGGGGAATTCGCGTCGTTCCGGGAGAAGTTCGCCGCGGCGGCGGCCGGGCGGTTCGGCAGCGGCTGGGCGTGGCTGGTGGTCGGCAGCGGCGGCGGAGTCGAGCTGATCGACCTTCCGAACCAGGACAGTCCGCTGATGCAGGGGCAGAAGCCGGTCCTCGGCATCGACGTCTGGGAGCACGCCTACTATCTCAACTACCAGAACCGACGTCCGGACTACGTCAAAGCGTGGTGGAACGTGGTGAACTGGGCCGCGGTGGAGAAGCAGTATCAGTCCGCACGAGGGTGAGCGAGCAGGTGAACCGCCCCCGGCTCCTGCCGGGGGCGGTCTTCTTTTGGTGTGTCGGACACAACGGCTCTGATCGGCGTTGACTTCCCCGGGCTCGGCCCAGTAGTATGGCCCGAGCCGACGTCGTAGCAGAGCCGCGACGTCTTCCTGCCTGAAAGCACCCCTCCCGCGCGATTCGGAAAAGCGTCCCAGATGTCAGCAGCGAAAAGCATCGTCGATCTGCGTTCGGACACCGTAACCCGGCCATCGGCCGAGATGCGGCGGGTCATCGTCGAGGCGGAAGTCGGCGACGCCGTCCTCGGCGACGATCCCACCGCGACCGAACTGGAGCAGGTCGCGGCGGAGCTCCTCGGGAAGGAAGCGGCCCTCTTCTTTCCGAGCGGCACGATGGCGAACCAGACCGCGGTGCTGGTGCAGAGCCGCCCCGGAACCGAGGTGCTCCTGGATGCCGGCGCGCACCTGTTCCACTACGAGGAGGCGGCCGCGGCGGCCTGGGCTGGCGTCCAGCTGCGGGGTGTCGCCTCGGATCGAGGGGTGCCGGATATCGAAACGGTCAGCGGAGCGTTCCGACCGGCCTCGCCATACGTTCCGGAGGCGTCCTTGTACTGCATCGAGAATACGCACAACAGCGGGGGCGGGCGGGTTGTCCCGCTCGACCTGGTCGCGCGCATTTCGGAAATCGCCCGTGGTAACGGCGTGGCCGTGCATATGGATGGTGCCCGATTGCCGAACGCCGCCGTCTCGCATGGAATCCCGATGCGGAAATGGGCGGAGCACGTGGATACCGTGATGGTATCGCTTTCGAAAGGGCTCGGGGCGCCCATCGGGTCGGTGCTCGCCGGCAGCGACGAGGTGATGCGGCGGGCGTGGCGGGTGAGGCGGCGGCTCGGCGGGGGAATGCGCCAGGTCGGCCTCATCGCCGCGGCTGGCCTGTACGCGTTGCGGCACAACCTCGATCGGCTGGCCGACGACCATCGGCGTGCCATGCGCCTCGCCAGCCTGGCCGCCGAGATCCCCGGCATTACCGTCGGGGAGCCCGAAACCAACATCGTGATGCTGG
>JBBDRR010000004.1:0-13672 GCA_040905395.1 Gemmatimonadota bacterium | reverse complement strand
TCATGCGAACCTCTTGGGGCAGGATGTGGCCGATTATACGTACTGGCCGGAAGCGAGCGGGGGAGGAAGAATAGCGAGCCGCTGCGGCACGTGTCAACCGAACCGATCGCATGAGTGCGGCTTGTCGCATTCGAGCTCGGGCGCCGCCCTACTTCGGCGGCGCCATTATCATGTATTCGGGACCCTGGGCGAGCCAGACTCTCACTCCCAGCCGGTAATAGCCACTCCCGACCAGCGAGTCCAGCCCGCTCTCCGGCACGCTGTGCGCGAGCATCTTGTACTCGCCGGGTGCCAGCGGTATGGGCATCTCACCCTGCTTGCACGTAAGGCCTTCCCTCTCGTCCCAGAGGAGCCGGTCGTCATCGTAGGCGACGACCGTGACGGGGCAGGCACCGTGGAGGATGAGGTCGGCAGGAGTGTCGAGGGCGTTCGTGATCCGGGTCACGATCCGGATCGAGTCGCCGCGCATCTCGGACGTCGCCATTATCTCGACTCCCCCTGCATCGGCGGCATCGACTACGTCGATCTCGGTTTCTCCAGCGCCGCAGGCGGCGCTCGTGAGAAGGAAAAGGAAGGCGCTTCGTCTCTGGTATGTCATGAATGCCCTTACCGTATCGCCCCGGCTACTCCTTCGCACGGGACCGCTCGCTGGCGTCCTTCCGCTCGAACGCGCGAAGCTTGTTGCGAATGGTCTTGACGTCGAGCCCGAGCCGCCGCGCTGCCTCGGCCTTATTGTTCCCGACGTGCTCGAGCGTGCGCAGGATCAGCCGCCGCTCGGCGTCGGCGGCGGAGGTGCCGACGGGAACGAGAAGTACCGCCTTCTCCTTGCGTTCCGCGCCCCTCACGTAGGCGGGCAGGTGCGAGGGCTCGATCCAGCGTGACCGGGCCAGGATGACCGCCCTCTCGATCACGTTGCGCAGCTCGCGAACGTTTCCCGGCCACCGGTAGCGGCTGAGGCATTCGAGCGACGACTCCCGGAGCCCTTCGACCTCCGTCTGGTGCTTCGGGTTCAGCTCGCGAATGAAGTGATGACAGAGCAGGGGGAGATCCTCGATCCTCTCCCGCAGGGGCGGGACGACGAGCTCGAAAACGTTGAGCCTGAAGTAGAGATCCTCCCGTAACCGGCCCTCCTCCAGAGCCTCGGCCGGTACCCGGTTCGTCGCCGCGAGGACCCGCACGTCGAACTTCGACTCCTTCGTGCCCCCGACGCGGCGGACCCGACCATCCTCGAGGATGCGCAGCAGCTTGGGCTGAAGCGCCAGCGGCATCTCAGCGATCTCGTCCAGGAAGAGCGTCCCGTCGTGCGCCTGCTCGAAGCAGCCGGGCTGCGCACGAATGGCGCCGGTGAAGGCGCCCCGCTCATGACCGAATAGCTGACTCTCGATCAGCGATTCCGGAATGGCCGCGGTGTTCATCGCCAGGAACGGCTTCTCCCGCCGGCCACTGAGCTGGTGGATCGCCTGCGCCACCACTTCCTTTCCGGTCCCGCTCTCCCCGCTGATCAGCGCCGAAGCGTCGCTCGAGGCGACGAGCCCGATCAACCGGTACAGCTCTCGGATCGACGCGCTCTGACCCACCATCCCGCCCAGCTTGCCCCAGCCGTCGAGCGCCGCCTCCAGCTGCTCTCCCTCCCGCCGACGGTCCAGGTCCGCCACGATCGACGCGAGCAGCGTCGTGAGCCGCTCGTCGTCGAGCGGCTTGGTGAGGAAGTCCTCCGCTCCCTCCTTGATCGCGTCGACCGCCAGATCGATCGTGCCGTGCGCGGTCATCAATACCACCGGCAGGCGCCGTCGGGGTCCCGACTTCAACCGCCGGAGAAGCTCCAGGCCCGTCGCTCCCCGCATGACGACGTCCGTGAGCACCACATCCGGTGCGAACCTCTCCAGCGAGGTCTCGGCCTCATCCACCGATCCCACCGCCCGGCACTCGTATCCCGTATGCTCCAGGCGGGCGGAAATCACGTCGCGCAGCCCAGGCTCGTCGTCGACGATCAGGATGCGCACCTTCCTCTTCATCTCAAACCGCCCGGTTCCTTTTCGATTCACCACCTCTTCCGCAAATCTACCCTTCCAGGGCCACCGAGTGCCATGTAAAGCAGGTAAAATTACCTGGAAGCAACGGACAACGAGGAAAATAGTCCCGGTGTACGCGGGTTTCCGCGGTTGGTGGTGCCGGTGGATTTGTGCATCCGGGTGGCAGCCCGCGCTTCAGCCGGCCGGCCGGATCTTCATCAGCAGGTCCTTTGCATCGACGGTATCCCCCAGTGCAACGTACAGCTCGTCGACGACCCCGTCGCACGGCGCGTAGACGGTGTTCTGCATCTTCATCGCCTCCATCATCAGCAGCTTGTCTCCCTTGGCGACCTTTCCTCCGACCGAGACCTGTAGTTGGGCGATGAGACCCGGAATCGGAGCCGCGACCTGCGCGGGGTCTGCCAGATCGGCCTGTGGCCGCGGCTTCGCGGTCGGTGCGACACTCTTGTCGAGGATGAACGCCTCGCGCCCGATCCCGTTCAGCTCGTAGCTGACCGTGCGGCGCCCGTCCTTGTCCGTCGGGCTGACCGAGATCATGCGGATGATGAGGACCTTGCCCTCCTCGATGCTCGCGGAGATCTCCTCGCCTGGCTCGAGGCCGTAGAAGAAGGCGGGCGTCGGCAGCACGCTCACGTCGCCGTATGTTGCGGCGTGGCGGGCGAAGTCGAGGAAGACGTCGGGATACATCAGATAGGAATACAGCTCGTCCTCGGTTGGCTGTCGGCGGAGCTTCTCGGTGAGCTCGGCCCCGACCCGCGCGAGATCGAGTGAATCCGACGGCGCCCCGGGCGCCCCGCCGGGCCCGTCTCCGCCGGTCTCCTTCAGGTACTTCGCCTTCGCCTCGGCGAAGCGCTTCTCACCGAGGATCACCCGCCATACATCGTCGGGCCATCCGCCCTCCGGCCAGCCGAGACCGCCGAGCATCATGTCGATGACGCTTTCCGGAAAGGGCGTCGATCCCGGCTCGAGGTTGACTACGTCGCTCGGCTTGATGCCGCGGCTGAAGAGGAAGAGCGCCATATCGCCGACCACTTTCGACGATGGCGTCACCTTGACGATGTCGCCGAAGAGCTGGTTCACCTCGGCGTAGGTGCGGGCGATGTCGGGCCACCGGTGGGCCATTCCCATCGCCGCGGCCTGCTCCTTCAGGTTCGTGTACTGCCCTCCCGGCATCTCGTGGAGGTAGACCTCGGCGGAGCCGCTCCGGGGCGCCGAATCGAAGGGCGCGTAATACAGCCGCACCTGTTCCCAGTAATCGGAGAGGTCGTTCAGAGCGGCGAGGTCGAGGCCCGTGTCGCGGTCGGTGTGCTCGAGCGCCGCGACGATCGAGTTGAGGTTCGGCTGTGCGGTGCTGCCGCTCATCGAGGCGAGGGCGAGGTCCACCACGTCGACACCGGCGTCCGCCGCCCGCAGGACGCTACCGGAGGCGACCCCGCTCGTGTCGTGCGTGTGGAAGTGGACGGGCAGCCCGGTCTCCTCCTTCAGGGTCCTGACCAGCTTGTATGCGGCGTACGGACGGCAGAGTCCCGCCATGTCCTTGATGGCGAGGAAGTGCGCGCCCATCCGCTCCAGCTCCTTCGCGAGACGGACGTAATACTTCAGCGAGTACTTGTCGCGACTGTCGTCGAGGATGTCGCCGGTGTAGCAGATCGCTGCCTCGCAGACCGCGTGCGTCTGATGGATCGCCTCCATCGCGACCCGAAGATTGGGCAGGTAGTTCAGGGAATCGAAGACCCGGAAGATGTCCATGCCCTCGTCGGCGGCATGCTTGACGAATCCCGCGACGACGTTGTCCGGATAGTTGGTGTAGCCGACTGCGTTGGCGCCGCGGAAGAGCATCTGGAAGCAGATGTTCGGGACGCGTGCGCGGAGCTGGCGGAGGCGGTCCCAGGGGTCCTCGCTGAGGAATCGCATCGCGGTGTCGAACGTCGCGCCGCCCCACATCTCGAGCGAGAAGAGCTGCGGCGCGCGGCGGGCGAGCGCGTCGGCCGAGGCGAGCATGTCGTAGCTGCGGACGCGCGTGGCCAGCAGCGACTGGTGCGCGTCGCGCCAGGTGGTGTCGGTCACCAGCAGGCGCTCCTCGGCGTGCGCCCACTCCGCGAAGCCGCGCGGCCCGAGCTCGAGCAGCCGCTGCCGCGTTCCGGGTAGCGGGACGGCATCGATGTCGTGCGCCGGCGGGGGTGGCGGGAGGAGGGGCTTCTCCGGGGTGTACCCCTTCGCGTGCGGGTTCCCGTTGACGGTGACGTCGCCGATGTAGTTCAGCAGCTTCGTCGCCCGATCCCGCCTCGGCTTGAACTTGAACAGCTCCGGAGTCGTGTCGATCAACGTGGTCGTGGCCTGACCGGTCCGGAACTGCGGGTGGGCGATGACGTTCTCGAGGAAGGGGATGTTCGTCTTGATGCCCCGGATCCGGAACTCGGCGAGCACGCGGCGCGTGCGGTTCAGCGCGTTCTCGAAGCTCGGCCCGCTCGCGATCGCCTTGACCAGCAGCGAGTCGTAGAAGGGAGTGATGACCGCACCGGCGAAACCCATCCCCCCGTCGAGGCGGACGCCGAACCCTCCGGGAGAGCGATATACGAGGATGCGACCGTAATCCGGGATGAACTTGTTCTCCGGGTCCTCGGTCGTGATCCGGCACTGGATCGCATAGCCGTTTCGCGGGATATCCGACTGCTGAGGCATCCCCACGGTCGGGGAGTGGAGCGAGTGGCCCTCGGCGATCAGTATCTGCGCACGTACGAGGTCGAGACCTGTGATCACCTCGGTCACCGTGTGCTCCACCTGGATCCGCGGGTTCATCTCGATGAAGAACCATTCGTGACGGTCCATGTCGTAGATGAACTCGACGGTCCCGGCGTTGTCGTACCCGATCTCCCGGGCCATTCGCACGCCCGCGTCGCAGAGCTGCTGTACGACCTCATCCGGCAGCCCGAACGAGGGCGCCACCTCGATCACCTTCTGGTGCCGACGCTGTACCGAGCAGTCACGTTCGTGCAGGTGCACGACGTTGCCGTGCTGGTCGCCGAGGATCTGAACCTCGATGTGCTTCGCGCGGGAGATGTACTTCTCGAGGAATACGGCCGGGTTTCCGAACGCCCGGCTCGCTTCGCCCTGCGCCTCGTCGAGCAGGTTCTCGAGGTCGGACTCCTCGTGTACCACGCGCATGCCGCGGCCCCCGCCCCCGAACGCGGCCTTGATGATCAGCGGAAAGCCGATCGTCCGGGCGATCTCGAGGGCTTCTCCACGGTCGGTGACCGGGTGCTCGGTCCCGGGGAGCGTGGGGACGTCGATTCGCTGCGCCAGCGCCCGGGCAGCCGTCTTGTCGCCCATCATCTCGAGTAACTCCGGGCGCGGACCTACGAAGACGATCCCCGCCTCCTGGCAGGCGCGGGCGAATGCCGCATTCTCGGACAGGAAGCCGTAGCCTGGATGGATGGCGTCGACGCCCTTCTCCTTGGCGACCGCCATGATGCTCTCGATGTCGAGATAGGCGGCTACCGGGCCCTGCCCCTCTCCGATCTCGTACGCCTCGTCCGCCTTGTAGCGGTGGATGCAGAGCCGATCCTCCTGGGCGTAGATCGCGACGGTGCGGAGGTTCAGCTCCGTACCCGCGCGGAAGACACGTATCGCGATCTCGCTCCGATTCGCCGCCATCAGCTTGCCGATCCGCCGGGGCGGATCGCCCGTTTGCGGCTGGCGTTGCGGGGTGGCGGATCCGGACGTGCTCGAGGAACCTGTATTCGGGCTCAAGGTAGATGCGGCGAGTTCGTGGCTGATCGGTGGAAAGCGGCTGAATTTACCGCTCGGGCTGGTGGGGGGAAAGCTCGCCGGGGCGGTATCGCGCTCTCACCGCTCGCTGGCGGATCGCGGGGGGTGTCGGCGCAAGTCGATGACCGACTACAGGATAGCTGCCTGGGCGGGTTGTTCGGCGAGCCTCTCTGCGCTAGTGTTCTGAATGTTTTCTTCCTCGAACCAGGCTGTTCGGCATGCGCTATCGGCACATTCTGACGGCGGTCGCCGTGCTCGTCGCCGGCACCTTCCTCGGCCTCGACGCGGCTTTCGACGCAAAGGCTGCCTCCACGGCCGCGCCGCGAACGGCGCCATCGTACCTTCTCGCAGCGGCCGCCGCACGACCGCCCATGCTGCCGGAGCCCGTCGTCGCGAACCCGGTCTCCGCGGTCCTCGAGACACAGCTCGGATCGGCCAGCTATTACGCGAACGCCCTCGCCGGGCGTCCCACCGCCAGTGGAATCCCGTACGATCCGACCGCGCTTGTGGCCGCGCACCGGTCCCTCCCCTTCGGGACGCTCCTGCGGGTCACCAACGAGGCGAATGGCCGGACCGTCGAGGTGCAGGTAGTCGACCGCGGTCCGTTCGCGCGGGGCCGGGTACTCGACCTGTCGAGGTCCGCTGCCGAACGCCTCGACTTCATCCGTCGCGGACACACCCGCGTCGTGATCGAGGTGTTGCGTTACGGCGCCGGCGAGGTCGTCCGGAGCTGAGGGAAGGGAGCTTTGGCCTCAGGGGTTCAGCCAGTAACTGAACTTCATGAGGAACACATTGTCCGTCGGCAGCCCGATCAGCTCGCGCGTGTCGCGGGTCAGGTCGAAGTTGCCGACCCTGGAGAAGGTCGAGCTGGCGTCCAGTGCCGAGTCGCGGCCGATCCGGTTCTGCTGCCAGACGAGGAAGAGGGTCGAGCCGGGGCTCCACTCCCATCGTAGCACTGCGTTTCCACGCAGGGACCGCAGGTTGAAATCGCGGTTCGAGACGGTGAACGGCTGCGCCTCGCCGCTCCCATCGGGATCGATGAGGTACTGGCCATTGCCCTCCGTCGGGGTGATGGTTCCCGCGTCCACCCCGTATTCGGTGAAGTCGAACGTTCGCGGCGCCCTCAGCTCCTTCAGCGACTCGTAGTCGCCGCTGGAGATGAACGGCTGCGCGTACAGCTCGAAGCTGAGCTCCGGCGTGAAGGTAACGTTCACACGGGTGTCGATGCCGAGCGTCGTCTGGTCCAGGTCCGCGAAGATGTACCGCCGCTCGTACGTCTCGGTCGCGAGCGGATCGACCACCGTCGAGACGTACTGTGCAGCGACATGGCTGCGGCTGTAGTTCGGCCCGATCTCGACCTCCACGATCGGCGTCGGGCGCATTGTCAGGGTGAGGTCGACCGACCGCCGCCATGCGCCGCCGTCGTCACGCGCGAGGTTCATCCCGAAGCGGCCGACGATCGGCAGGCGATTGTCCGAGTTGATGTTGAAGTTGCCGTTCATCCCGGCCGGATCCCGCGCCAGCGGACCGCCACGGGTCAGACGATCGTTGTACTTCGGCGGGTTGTAGCCGAATCGTGCGCCGAAACCCCAGTAGTTCGCGAACTGTCCGTTCGAGAAGACGTTCGTCTGCCCCCCGACGAGATCCCCGCCATAGTTCCAGACGAAGTCCGGGCCTCCTCGAATGCTCCACCGGCGGAAGTAGCGGCCCGGGTCGTTCTGCTCGTAGCCGAAGTTGAAGTCGGCCTGGATGCGGTCGGTCTCGGTGAGGAATCCGATGTCGTTCAGCTCGTAACCGGGGCTGAGGGCAGTGGCCGCCAGTCGGCCGCGCCAGTCGCCGGACTGCTTCTGCACGCTTGCCGTAGCCGAGTAGCCGAACAGAGATGTCGCGTTCGGATCGACCTCGAGGTAATCGGCGTCGGGCCGCTGGAAGTATCTCGCCGACGATCGCTGCGTGTCGAGGAGCGCCTCGGCGCTGCCGGTGACGTAGCTGGGCGCCAGCTTGGCCTGGAACTCCCACGCCCGATCGGCCCAGGCATGCCGCATGTCGAGACCACCCGTGTACGCCGCCGAATGAAGATCACCTTCGAGTGGAGAGCCGGAGAGATCGCGGTTCACCGCAGTCATGATGGCGCCAACCGCGGTCTGTCCGATTCGCATCTCCCGCCGGGCACGGCCGACGAAGTAGTTGGTGAACGGTTCGACGACCTGATCGTGACGGACGCCCTGGAGGTCGATCCATTCCGCCTCTTCGCTGTTCGTCACCGCGTTGAGGATTCCCAGCGACCAGCCGTTGGCCGTCTTCCCCGTCACTTTGGCGGCTCCCAGGATCGTCGTGGCCGTCGGAGTGAAGTCGTAGACGGCCGCGCCGGGCACGTTGCCCTGCGGCGACCGCCCGATGCGCCGTGAGTACAGAATCTGTCCGCCGGGACCAAAGCCGAAGCCGCCGCCGCCGCCGAACTCGAAGATCTCGGCGCCCTCGACGAAGAACGGCCGCTTCTCGTCGAAGCGAGTCTCGAATGCGGTCAGGTTGATCACAGCCGGGTCGACCTCGACCTGCCCGAAGTCGGGGTTGACCGTGGCGTCCAACGTGATGTTCGACGTCAGGCGGTATTTGATGTCCGCCCCCATGCTGCCGAAGTACTCCGCGTCGGTGCGAAAGGGATTCTCGAAGCCCACCTCGGAGTTCTGGTCGATCCCCACGTACTCCGCCCTGGCGCCGACGTAGGGGAGAACCTCCAGCCTCCGCCCCGGCTCGATCCCGCTCAGCCCTTCCAGGTGGCCGAACCGTGGGATGCCACCGGGCTCGTCCTTCGGGCTGAACGCCCACATCGTATCTTCCGACTTGCGACGGATCTTGCGCTCGATCTGGAGCCCCCAGACCAGCTCTTCGGCCCGGCCGAATCGTAGCTGGCTGAACGGGATGCGGTATTCGATGAACCAGCCCTCCTCCGTGACCGTCGTATCGAGGTCGTAGACCGGGTCCCACGACGTGTCGCCGAAGCCGCCGAAACCGCCCGGTCCCCTGCCTCCTCCTCCTCCGCCGCCCGTCATGATCTCGTCCCGCTTCATCGCCGATGGCGCGGTGGCGAAGCGGTACGCGGTATTGTGATCGTGGAAACTGTCGAAGATGACGACGAAGAAGTCGGCGTCGGGAACGCCGGCGTCGCGCCGCGCCAGACGGCTGAGAATCTCGCCGTCGTCCCACAGCCATGCGCCGACGTAGATCGCCTGATCGTCATAGAGGAAGCGAACCTCGGTTCGCTCCGTCACCCCGGAGCCTTCGACCGGATCGGTCTGGGTGAAGTTGGTCACCGCCGGTGCGGTCATCCATACTTCCTCATCGAGCCGACCGTCCACCGAGATCGCGTCCGTGATCCGTACCGCTCGCGCTACCGGCGCCGCGCTGTGATCCGGCCCCGAATAAGCGGCCACGTGTGGACTCGACTGCGCCGGACTCTCGACCCCGGCATCGCCCGGACGCGGACGGTTCTCTCCTTCCTGAGCCGCCACCGGCGAGCCGAGAAGGAGCGTTACGAGCACGAAGAGTGCACCCCGGGCGGCGGTACAGCGTGGTCCGGTCAGATCCATCGAGTCCTCTACGGCGAAGGATAAAAGTCGAAAACGGCCTGGGGCCGTTTGATGTCTGGTTCGATTCACTACACTATACGCCTTTCGGGCCGCTGCCGTTTGTCATGCGGCGGTTCGTCGGAGTTCCGATCGATCGTCTCTCGAGCGGGCCGGGGCCCGCGCCTTGCTCGACGACAGGAAGACGTGCTCGGCGGGAAGCCCTCTCCGCGGCCTTATCGTGCAACTGGCGGCGCGTCGGCGGGTACACCCAGCCACGAACAGACGCCCACGGCACCCGCAAAGTCGAAAGTTCACATGATCAAGTCTTACACTCCGTTCGTTCTCGTTGCGTTCGTGCTGGCTGCGTGTGCCCCGGCCCAGACAGTCACCACGGCTTCTGCTCCGCCACCGGTAGCTTCGCCTGCGCAGCCCGCCCCGACCACTTCGCCGCCGGTAGCCGACCCCGCGGAGGCCCTGGCCGTGGCACCGGACAACTGGTGGCTGCTGGACGCCTCCGCCGACCGGGTCTACGGTACGAGCGCGGAGCGCGCCTATCGCGAGCTGCTCCCCGACCGGGAGCCGGGACGCACCGTGGTGGTCGCGATCCTTGACTCCGGTGTCGACATCGAGCACGAGGACCTGGACGACAACATCTGGGTCAACGAGGACGAGGTTGCCGCCAACGGCATCGATGACGACGGGAACGGCTACGTGGATGACGTGCATGGATGGAGCTTCATCGGCGGACCCGGTGGAGACGTCCATTACGACACCTACGAGGTCACCCGCCTCTACGTCGAGTGTCGTGACCGTGGGGAACTGCAGACACCGGAGTGTCAGGCGCTGGAAGCCGAGGTCGAGTCGGAGCGGGCGGAGGCGATGCGCCTGCTCGAACAGTACCGCACCATGAGCAACACCCTGGATCAGGTGATCGCCTACCTCGAGAACTTCCTGGGAGTCGACACGCTGACGAGGGAGGCGGTCGCCGGGATCCAGACGCTGCAGCCCGACGTGCGCCAGGCGCGCCAGATCTATCTCCAGTTCATGGACGGCGGGGCGACCCCGTCCGCCCTGGAGGAGGGGATCGAGTCGCTCTCGGGCAGGCTGGAGTACGGCTTGAATCCCGACTACGACCCTCGACCGCTCGTCGGCGACGACTACTCCGACTCGACTGAGCGCTACTACGGCACGAATCGGGTCGAGGGTCCGGCCGCGGAGCATGGCACCCACGTCGCGGGAATCGTCGGTGCAGAACGGATGAACGGGATCGGCGTGGACGGCATCGCGCCCGCGGTGCGGCTCATGGTCCTTCGCACGGTTCCCCAGGGGGACGAGCGGGACAAGGACATCGCGAACGCGATCCGCTATGCCGTCGACAACGGCGCCCACATCATCAACATGAGCTTTGGAAAGGGATACTCGCCCGGTAAGGAGCTGGTGGACGACGCGGTCCGCTACGCGGAGGCACAGGGCGTGTTGATCGTGCACGCAGCGGGGAACGAAGGGGTCGACGTCGACAACGAGAACAACTTCCCGAATCGTTACTTCGAAGACGGCGGAGTCGCGGAGCTCTGGCTCGAAGTAGGAGCGTCCGGCTGGCAGTCTGCGGATGCGCTCGCCGCGCCCTTCTCCAACTACAGCGGCACCAGGGTCGACGTTTTCGCGCCCGGCGTCGAGATCCTCTCTACCTATCCTGACGGTGAGTACGAGCGAAACCAGGGCACGAGCATGGCCGCCCCGGTCGTGTCCGGAATGGCGGCTATGCTCATGGCGTACTTTCCCGAACTCACCGCGGCGCAGGTGAAGGCCGTCATCCTGGAGACCGCGACCCGCTTTCCCGGCCAGGCAGTCCAGCTTCCCGGTGGCGCGGACGGGACCCGCGCCTTCGCTGAGCTCTCCGTCACGGGCGGAATCGTGAACGCCTACGCCGCTGTGCAGCGCGCCTCGGAGCTTACGGGACGGGCGCTCCGCTAGGGGCGGGGGCTCGAGCACGGCCCCTCGTAGCACGTCATCCCGGCGCACGCCGGGATCCAGTGCATGCTATGAGTCCCGCTTGGATCCCGGCTCCGGGATGACGTATTTAGAGCCGGGATGACGGTGGGCTCACGAGTCCGCCTTCACCACATCCTGATAGGTCGGATGTTCGGCGAGCCACCCCTGCACGAAGGAGCAGGTGGGGATCACCTTCAGGTCGTTCTGCCGCGCGTGGTTCATTGCGAATTCGGCGAGCGCGCTGCCCAGGCCCTGTTCGCGGGCGCCGCCAGGAACGAAGGTGTGCTGCAGGTCGAGCACGCCGGCCGCACGCTCAGCGTAGGTTAGCTCGGCGTCCCCGAACTCCGTCTTCGTGACGAAACGCTGGCGCTCCGGCTGATGCTCGATCTGCATGCTCGCTCTCCGCTGGGGTGTCCCACGTGTGGTCGCTCTGGTCAGTACACGAGCCATGCCACGTCGGCCTGCGACGAGCGGCGCCGCGGGTGGTGCCCGTACCGTCGGCCGTGCTACACTGAGGCGCTGATGGACGGGGCGTTTCGGAGTTCAACCAGGAACAGGTGAGACGGTATGAGATCACGGACATCGTTCGAAGACGAAACCAAACGCGGCGGCAGGGCCTCCGTGCGGTCCTTCGTGCTGGCGGCTCTTTCGCTCACGCTCGCTGCGTGCGCAACCAGCACGGCGGCTCCAGTCTCCACGCTTCCGCCTGGACCCGATCCGCGTATCGACCTGGCGGCCGGATATCTGGACGCTGAGGTGGCGATCTGGAACCTCGATATGGTGGCGCACGAGCCGCGGCCCGCTTCGTTCACCAATCCGAACGATCCGACGGACTTCGGGTTCGCGAACTCGGACATGGCCTTCGAGGGGACGGATCTGTTCGTCGGCAGCTTCCACGGCATTCAGATCTACGACATCTCCGATCCGGCGAGACCGCGACTCCGCACGGCCATCGTCTGCCCGGGTGGTCAGGGAGACGTGTCGGTCCATGGAAACCTGCTGTTCATGTCCGTCGAGGAGAGCCGCGGCCGCAGCGACTGCGGGACCGGCGGTGCGCCGGGCGGGGGTAGCCAGGAGCGTTTCCAGGGCGTCCGCATCTTCGACATCAGCGAAATCGAGCAGCCGCGCCAGGTGGCCAATGTGCAGACTTGCCGCGGCTCGCATACGCACACGCTGGTCACGGATTCCGACGACCGGGCGAACGTGTACATCTACGTGTCGGGGACGGGGCAGGCGCGGCCCGAAGCCGAGCTGCCCGGCTGTCGCGCGGCGCACTGGCGCGACGATCCGACCACCGCGTATTGGCGTATCGAGGTGATCCGGGTGCCGGTGGCGGCTCCGCAGCAGGCCGAGGTGGTCTCTACCCCCCGCATCTTCACCGACCCCGCCACCGGCGACATCGGCGGGCTCTGGGAGGGAGGTCCGCACGGGCCGGGCACGCAGGAGACGGCTCAGACGAACGCCTGCCACGACATCACGGTATTCCCGGAGATCGGTCTCGGTGCGGGGGCGTGTTCGGGCAACGGCATCCTGCTCGACATCTCCGATCCCGCGAATCCGGTCCGCATCGACGAGGTCACCGATCCGAACTTCGCGTACTGGCACTCCGCCACCTTCAACCGCGACGGCACGAAGGTGATCTTCACCGACGAATGGGGCGGGGGCGTCGCAGCCCGATGTCGGGCGAGTGATCCGGAGAATTGGGGAGCCAACGCGATCTTCGACGTCGTCGGCCGCGAGCTGCGGTTCGCCAGCTACTACAAGCTCCCGGCTCCGCAGACCGATCTGGAGAACTGCGTCGCCCACAACGGATCGCTGATCCCGGTGCCGGGCCGCGACATCATGGTGCAGGCGTGGTATCAGGGCGGTATCTCGGTATTCGACTTTACCGACTCCGAGAACCCGGTCGAGATCGCCTTCTTCGACCGCGGTCCCCTCGACGCGACGCGCCAGACGCTGTCGGGGTACTGGTCCGCCTACTGGTACAACGGAAGGATCTACGGGAGCGAGATCTCCCGTGGCCTCGACGTTTTCCGACTGACGCCGAGCGAGCACCTCTCGACCCGTGAGATCGAGGCGGCCGAACGCGTTCGGCTCGAGCGCTTCAATGCGCAGCATCAGACCCGGGCGTCAGCCGGTTCCTGAGGGCACCGCCCGGATCATGTTTCCTCGGCTGCTCGAGCGACTCGAAGGGACCAGCGCAGCGACGGTCGTCGCCGCCAGCGTACTGCTCGTCCTGCTCATCGCGCTGCTGGATGTGGTGGTGGGCTGGAGGTTCGAGCTGCTCGCTCTCTACGCCGTTCCGATCGC
>JBBDRR010000003.1:0-13693 GCA_040905395.1 Gemmatimonadota bacterium | reverse complement strand
CGGAGACTGGGATCTCGCGCGACTTTGTGATGGTTATACGGCGCCGTATCAGAAGCTGACGCGCAGCGTCGCCGCGAAGCTCGACAGCGGCGGCTGCTGGTAATAGCTACCGAATCCGGATGGACCCTCGAACTCGGGGTCGGCGACCCTGCGTCCGTTGATGTGCGACTGTGCGGTCCAGAGCGTCTGCAGATTACGGCCGGAGACCGCGAGCGAGGCTCGGTCGGCACCCGTTCGGCTCACGATCGACTGCGGGAGCGAATACCTCGCACCGACCTCACGAAGCTTCCAGAAGTCCGCGTCGTAGTACGCCTTCGAGCGATAGTCGAACAGACGGTCCTGGAGCACCCACATCGGGTCGTTCTCGAGGATGGCGACCTCGGTGGTGTTGTACTCGTGCGCCCACTGTTCGACGGCAGCCCAGCCGGTGCGTCCGTACTTCCCCTCAGCGAGGGCGAAGACCTGGAGGTCCTGGAAGAGCGTGAGCGTCGGCGCGACCGACCAGGTGTGCGTGAAGAAGTTGGGGCCCGCCAGCATGTTGGCGCCGATCGCCTGGAGACAGTTCACCTCCGGACCGCCGAGTACCTTTCCATGCTGCGGCGTGTCGCCGAGCGGCACGCCTGTATCGCACATTCCGGTGATGCCCTGTCCGTACGCCGTGCGGATGGCACCGTTCGGATCCCAGTCGGCTTCGTTGACGTGCGTGAAGTGGATCTGGGATGGATAGGGATATCCGATCCTGATGTAAGTGGAGCCGGGGTACGATCCGAGGTCCTTGATCTCGTTCATCGTGTGGTCGCCGGACAGCGCGAGATCGAACGCGACGTTCGGCGAATTGTAGACCGACGCATTCAGCGTGGCCTCCCACCCCCAGTTGTCGATGCGGCCGACGTTCTGCTGAACCGAGCCGGGGAAGCCGATGCTCGGCGCGACCCCGAGGCCCAGGAGAGCGTCCTCGTTCTTCTGATAGAAGTAGGTGAAGTCACCCGAGAGGCGATCGTTGAGAACCGCGTAATCGAAGCCAGCCTCGAGCTCCGTGCTGATTTCGGGGCCGACGTCGGGGTTACCGGGGCTCTGCGGCCAGAGCGCGGTCGTTCCGCCCGGTCCGGGGACTACGCTGTAGACGAAGGTGCCCGCAAAGGTATCGGGCTGGCGGCCCGCCTTACCGAGTGCGCCCCGGAGGCGAAACTGGTTGACGAGATTGAAGTTCCAGAAGCTCTCCTCGGACACGACCCACGCGGCGGAGACCTTCGGATAGATCTGAGCGTTGAAGTCCGACCCGAACGCGGAGTTGTCGTCGAACCGGACCGCGCCGGTGAGGAAGAGTCGATCGTTCAGCCCGATCTCCTCCTGCACGTATACGCCGAGCGATTTGTTCTCGATGTAGTCGTGCTGAAGGTTGATGCGGGACAGGACCGTCTGATCGATCGAGCGCGACAGCGGGGAGGCGTAGCCGAACCCCTGCATGTCCACCGTCTCGAAGGTCTCGGTATAGTACTGGGCGCCGACCGAGGTGGTCGTGAGGAGCCCGGGACGCAGATTGAACTTGAAGCTTGCCGCGTAGTCGAAGCTCGAGTTCGTGGTGACCGGCTTGGCATAATTGTGCTCGCCGGCCCTGGTCTGCGGATATACCGGCTGGCCGGTATCGATCGGGTAGATGACTTCGTTGATCTCCCACCCGCGGTCGACGCCGACGACGGCGCGTTGCGTGAACCAGTCGCCGAGGTTGTGGTTGATGGTGGCGCTGCCGGTGAACCGGGTGTAATCGCGCAGCGCTTCGATCTTCGCGACGTCCGACGGGAGACGCTCCTGGAACCCGCCGACCCGCGGCTGGGCGTCGGGGTTGATGCGCAGGAGATAGTAGCCGTTGTTCCAGAGCATGTCCTGCCAGTGACCGCCCTCGCGGTAGCTCGGATCCGCCAGCCGTGCCTCACCATCGATGTACCCCGTCGACACGTCGATCGACAGATCGTCGGTGAGCAGCGCGCTGACGTTCGCGCGGAAGCGGTTGGTCCTGTCCCAGTTGTACCAGACGGCGCCCTCGTCGTCCTGGATGCCGGCCGAGAGGAAGTAGCGCACCGCGGCGGTGCCGCCACGAACGTCGAGGTTGTACGCCTGAGCGTGCCCGTACTGATAGAGGTTGTCGGACGGCCATTCGAAGTACAGGCCGCCGTCCGGTCCAGGCTGCGCACCGCTGATGTAGGCGCTCGCTTCCTCGTACATGTTGTACCGGAACATCTCGCCCTCGGGGCAAGGCGGGGACGTCCGGGTACGGCAGGCGAACTGGTCGCCGAGCTTGCCCGCCGGGTCGCGCATGAAGTTCGCGCCCTGGTTGATCGAGAGGTTGAACTGGGGCGCGCCTTCTCCACCCTTCTTGGTGATGATCTGGATGACGCCCGCCGAGGCCTCCGTGCCGTACAGTGTCGCGGCAGCGGGCCCCTTGATCACCTCGATGCTCTCGATGTCCTCGGGGTTGAGGTCGTCGAGGATGCTCGACTCACCGCCGCCACGCTCCGCGGCGTTCATCTGGAAGGGCGAGTTGGTCGCCGGGCCCGCGCGGTTGCTGTTGTCCATCCGCACGCCGTCGATGTAGATGAGCGGCTGCGCGCCGAGACTGAAGCTGCCGGTGCCCCGGATCTGAATTCCCGATCCGGTTCCGATACTGCCGCTGACGCGGCTGAAGCTCAGGCCGGGTGTGCGTGCGGTGAGCAGGTCCTGCATGCTCGAGATCGCCACCTGTTCGGTCACCTGGGCGGCGTTGACGCGAGTCACCGTGTTGCCGATGGCCCGGCGCTGGGTTCCTCCGGGCGTGCCGGTCACGATGATCTCGTCGAGAGCGAGGGCCTCCTCGGTGATCGGGAAGTCGAGGGTCACCGATTGACCCGCCACCACCGTCACCGCTTCGGTAGCGGGCCGGTAGCCGATCCGCTGGACCGTTACCGTTCGCGTTCCGGCGGGCACGTTCACGAGAATGAACCTGCCGTTCTGCTGCGTCAGCGCACCGACGCCGAGCTCAGGGATGGATACCTGGGCCGACGAGAGCGGCTGGAGCGATTGAGCGTCGGTTACACGCCCCGTGATCGTTCCGCCCTCCTGGCCATGGAGCGGATGGGCGAGCAGGAGTAGTACCGCCAGTCCCGACGCTTGACACAAAGGGCCTAACCGAGAATTGAACAACATAAGCTACCCCCAGAGGAAAGGATGGAGCTGCGCAACATTGACCTGGTCGGACCGCGGCCAATGGGTGACACGCCAGCAGGAGCACGAAAGAGAAAGGGGACAGAGATTCCGTGGGGATCCTATACACCCCACAACACGTCGATATCGGATCGATAGACCTCCGCGCAAAGGTTTCGCGAGCAGCAATCGGCGACATGGCTCAGGTGAAACGGCTGAAGAAGCCCGACACCTCGCGCGACCAGCGCTCGCTCTGCTCCAGGGCCGGGAAGTGGCCGCCCCGGGGGTGCTCGCTATAGTGGACCAGGTCATAGGTGCGCTCGACGACCTCTCGCGGCGGGGCCCAGGGCTCGGCGGGAAATCGGGCATACCCTGTCGGTACCTGGACGCGTCCCGAGAATCCGACGGAACGTGGCTGGTTCGACGTCTCGTAATAGATCCGTGCGGCCGAGAGGACGCGGTTCGGCAGCCAGTACAGCATCGCCGTGGTGAGCAGATCGTCTCGATCGTAGACGCTCCAGAGGTCACCGCCGTGATCGCTCCATGCCCAGTACTTCTCGAGCATCCAGGCTAGCCAGCCGACAGGGGAATCCTGCTGGGCGTAGGAGAGCGACTGCGGCCGCGTCCCCTGGATGGACGAATATCCGGTTTCTTCCCCCGAGAACCGCGCGCGCTGGGTCCTGTACGCCTCCTCTTCGGCCGTAGACTCGAGCCCGTCAGGCGGCGGCGGGGCGGAGGCGACGAAATTGACGTGGAGGGCGGCGACCGATTCCGGGAATACGCGCGCGATCTGGGTACCGATGATCGCGCCCCAATCGCCGCCCTGGACCCCGTAGCGATCGTAGCCCAGCTCCAGCATCAGGGCATGGAGCCGCCGGCCGATCTCGGTCGGATTCATTCCCGGCCGTCTCGGCGCGTCGGAGAATGCGAAACCCGGAAGCGACGGGACGATGACGTCGAACGCCGTGCCGTCCGCTCCGCTGGCGAGGCGCTCCGCGGATCGGTGGAATTCCCAGAACGAGCTCGGCCAGCCGTGCAGGAGCATGATGGGAAGCCGGGGTCCCGGACCCGCACCCTCGTAGCGGACGCAGTGGATATCATCTCCCTGGATCGGACCGCGGAGGTGCTCGAGCGCGTTCATCCGCTCCTGGACCCGGAACCAGTCGTATCCATCGCGCCAGTAGTCAACGAGCTCCCGCAGGACCACGTCGTTGGTGCCGGCCGACCAGCCTGTCTCGAAAGGGATCTCCGGCCAGCGCATCGCGTCGATCCGGCGGTGAAGGTCGTCGACGAGAGACGGCTCTATGTCGATGTGGTACGGCACCAGCTCACGCATGGCCCTTCCGGTCGGCCCGCGGATCGTCGCGAATGCGGCGGGCGGCCGCACGCGAAGTGCGGCGGTGCCCAGGAGTCCCAGGAGAGAAGCGAGTGCGCTTCGGCGATTCACAGGCTCAGGAGCTGGGGGAAGGAATCGCTGCCGCCTACGGCTTCAGGAACCGGTCGAACCAGTCAATGGCAAGGCCCACGATCCGTTCGCGAGCGGCGCCATAGACAGCATAGTGCGTGATATCGGGGATGACCTCGTACGCCTTGGGACTCGTGAGCCGCTCGTACGCGAGCTTCCCCTGCGTCTCGTTGTTGTAGAGCTCCTCGCTTTCGGCAACGATCACGAGGGCAGCCGCCTCGACGCGATGGGCGACGGCGTTCGGATCGTAGCGAAGGAACTTCTCGTGTATCGCGGTGCCGGTGAGGTTGAACTCACGGATACGCGGCGGTGGATAGCCGAGCTCGCCGCGGGTTCTGCGAGTCGCGATGTCGAACCCGTCTTCGAAGATCTGCGGCATCCCGGTCGTAGCGTCGGTCGCGGGGACCTGGGCCACGAGCGCCCTGATGCGCGGCTCGTGAGCGGCAACGTAGATGACGTGACCACCGGAGAGGCTCGATCCACGGATCCCGATCCGATCGGGATCGAAGAGCGGGTCTCCCATGGTCCAGTGAACGACGCTGAACCAGTCGTCGGTCTGGTCGAACGGATCCACCACACCCTCGATCTTCTCGACCTGCGCGGTATAGGTGCGGCCCTCGCCGTCGGGCTCGGCGCCGGAGAGGATCACCCTGGCATCGCTCTCGCCCCACCCCCTGTAGTCGAAGGTGATGACGTGGTAACCGGCGAGGGCGAGGTCGGCGGAGTCGTTCCGGAGGTTGGCGGCGAGCCCTCCCCATCCGTGCGCCTGGATGATCGTCGGAAGGCGTTGGTCTGCGGACGCGGCAGGCGAATAGATCTCGGCGTGAATCCGGGTCCCGTCGCTCATGATCGAAGCGGTACGGAAGGCGACGCCGTCCGGAGGCTCGTAGTCGGCCGAGGATTGCGCGGCCGCCCCGGCGGCCGGGATCGCGCAAAGGCCGATCAGAAGGAATCGGCTGAGGGCGCCCGAGCTGCGTCGTGCTGGTCCCATCGGAAAAGGCTTCGCGTGCAGGGTGTGCCGGCTGCGAGCGGGAAGAGAAGAATTCGGGCGACCGAGGCACGGGAAAGCGGTGCTGTGACGTGCACTATACACTCGGTCGGTTGCGGCGATTAGACTACTGCCGAGTCCGCGTCGGGGTCAAGAGGCGACCATGCAGGGGGTGTCGCCGGGCGCGACGAAGGACGCTATATTTAGCGACCCTGCCCGGCCGTCCGGCGACCAGCCGCCGCCAGAGACGGTGCATGCCCACCTGCCGCCACATTCTACATGCATACGAGCGCCCGTGCCCGCTACCCGTTCACCATCATCGTATCGATCGTCGTGACGGCCGTGCCGCACGGGCTGAACGCTCAGAGCGCGGCCCCCATGGACGTGTACGAGGCGAGCATCGCAGAGCTGCAGGGCGCGATGACGAATGGCCGGTCGAGCTCGGTCGAGCTGGTCGATGCATACCTTGCCCGCATCGAAGCGTACGACCAGTCCGGGCCGGCGCTGAACGCGATCCTGCGGATCAATCCGGCGGCGCGGACCGAGGCGGCGAGACTCGATCGTGAGCGCGCGGAGCGCGGGCCGCGGGGACCGCTGCACGGCATCCCCATCATTCTGAAAGACAACTACAACACTTTCGATCTGCCGACGACCGGTGCTTCCATCGCGCTGGCGACGCATCGACCGGCCACGGACGCCCACCAGGTCGCGAGGCTGCGCGACGCAGGCGCGGTCATCCTGGCGAAATCGAACCTTCACGAGCTGGCGTACGGGATCTCGACGATCAGTTCGCTCGGAGGGCAGACGCGCAATCCGTACGATCCGCGTCGCAACCCGGGCGGCTCGAGCGGCGGCACGGGGGCGGCGATCGCCGCGAGCTTTGCGGCGGTCGGCTGGGGCAGCGACACGTGCGGGTCGATCCGGATACCCGCGGCAGTGCACAACATGTTCGGCTTGAGGCCGACGAAGGGGTTGTCGAGCATTGCGGGCATCCTGCCCCTCGCGCAGACGCAGGATACGGGTGGGCCGCTCGCACGGAGCGTCATGGACCTCGCGATCTCGCTCGACGCGACGATCGGCGCCGACCCGGCGGATCCGGCTACCGCCGCACTGGAGGGACGCACACTCCCCCGCTTCACCGAGTCTCTCGATCCGGAAGCGCTCGAGGGGGCGCGAATAGGCGTCCTTCGCCAGTACTTCGGTACAGCGTCGGAGGAGCGGGAGACGAACCGGATCGTCGAGGCGGCGCTGGAAGAGATGAGGGGCGCCGGAGCGGAGATCGTCGAGATCGAGATTCCGGAATTCGACGAGCTGCTCGGCGGAACGAGCGTGATCGACTACGAGTTCAAGTGGAACCTGCTCGACTACCTTGCCGCGACGCCCGAGGCGCCGGTCTCTTCGCTGACCGAGATCATCGAGCGGGGTCTGCACCATGAAGCGCTGACGGCGATTCTCACGCGGAGCGATCGCCACACCAGCCGCACCCCGGCGGGACTCGCGGAGGCGCTCGCAAAGCGCGAGAGGGCGCAGGCCGCAGTGGCGGACGTTCTGGACCAGCACGGGCTGGATGCCCTCGCCTATCCTACGCTGCGGCGCGAGGCGGCTCTCATCGGTGAACCGGCTCTCGGCAATAATTGCCAGCTCAGCGCGACTACCGGCATGCCTGCGCTCACGCTGCCCGCCGGCTTCTCCGCGGCGGGGATACCCGTCGGACTCGAGCTGCTGGGCCGCCGGTTCGCCGACGACCGGCTCGTCGCGCTTGGCTACGCCTACGAACAGGCCGTCCAACCGAGGCGCGCCCCGCCGACGACGCCGGCGCTCATCGACGGTCGGGCGCCGACGGCGATCGCCTTCGAAGTGCGGCCGCTGGAGGCGACCACGGGCCAGGCGTCGGGAGCCGTGGAGTTCGCCTACGATCCGGTCACGGGATCCCTGGAGTACGAGGTCCGATTCCCGCCGGGCAGCTTCGAGGCGATCGCGCTTCGGCGCGGATCGAACGGCCCGATCCTGCACCGCCTTGCCGGACCTTCCGGAGAGGTCGGTACGGGCACCGTAGCCCTGAACGCCCAGCAGCGGGAGGCGCTCGCCGGGGGCGAGCTCGTCCTCCAGGTGTTCGGTGGATCGGACGCCGACGCGATCGGAGAAGCATCCGTGCGGCTTCCGCAGCGATGATGACGCCCGAACCTGACGGTCAGCAGGCAACCGCAACGCCAACATCCGCATCCATGCTAACCCGCTACGCCGTCCGCGCTCTACTTCTGCTCGTCCTCGTCGTGGGCGGCCTCGTGGCGATCCGGCTCCTGATGCCGAGCGCGCCGGTGATCGACGCTCGGGAGGTCCGTGAACGGATCTATACGTCCGTTGAACGGGAAGCGAGCGAGTCGTTCCTGGTGACCGGCAGCCTGCAGATCACCACCACGTTGACGGTCGACGATACACGCGTCCTCTTCCCGAACACGTTCGACATATCGCTGGGAACGACGCGGGCGACCGTTCGCGTCCCCGGCATCGTCTCGTACGGCTTCGACGTGCGGGAGCTGGAGCCGGAGATGATCCACGTCAGCGAGAATCTCGTCGAGATCGAGCTGCCCATGGTGCGCATCTACTCGGCGGAGCCGGAGCTTTCCGAGATGGAGGTGGAGACGAGCGTCGGGTGGGCGCGGATGCGGGCGAGCGCGCAGGACGCCGAGCGAGTGGCGGTGCGGCGGCTGGGGGATGCGCTCCGCCGACAGGGCGAGGCTCACCTGGAGAGCTCGATGCAGCCGCGGGTGAACACGGCGAAAGCGCTCGAGGTGATGGTGCTGCCCGTCCTGGAGTCGGTCGGCTTCGTCGACCCCCAGCTCAGGTTCCTTCTGGGTGAGGGCGTCCTCGTCGAGGCCGGCGGGTAGGGCGTCAGCCGAGGCGGTCGAACTCCTCGTCGGTTAGCTCGATGGCGGAAGCCGCCACGTTCTCCTCCAGGTGCGAGACGCGCGACGTACCCGGAATCGGGAGGATCACGGGCGACCTCTTGAGAAGCCAGGCGAGCGCGATCTGGGTGGGGGAGGCCGAATGCGCCTTCGCCACCTCGGCCAGCGTCCCGCCTTCGTCATCGAGCTTCCCGACGGCGATCGGATACCAGGGAATGAAGCCGATCCCCTCCGCATCGCAGTAGTCGAGCACGTCTTCCCATTCACGATCCACCAGGTTGAAGCGGTTCTGCACCGAGACGACCTCGAAGTTCTCTCGCGCGCGCCGCAGCTGATCGACGGTCACCTCGGAGAGACCGAGGTGGCGGACGAGCCCTTCCCGCAGGAATTCCTGCATCACCCCGAACTGTTCGTCCTCGGGCACATCCGGATCGATCCGGTGGAGCTGCCATAGATCGATTCGCTCCAGACGCAGCCGCTTGAGACTTCCCTCCAGCTCCTCGCGCAGCCGCTCGGGTCTGCCGTTCGCCTTCCACTTGTCGCGGCCGGGCCGATCGAGGCCGCCCTTGGTCGCAATCACGAGCCCATCCGGATAGGGATGGAGCGCCTCCGCGATCAGCGCCTCGGAGACGTGCGGTCCGTACGACTCGGCGGTGTCGATGAAGTCGACCTCCAGCTCGACGGCCCGACGGAGCACGCGAAGGGCCTCTCCGCGATCGGCCGGAGGTCCGAAGATTCCCTCGCCGGTGATCCGCATGGCGCCGAACCCCATCCGATGAACGGCCAGATCGCCGCCGAGCGAGAAGGTGCCGCTCCGCGCGGCAGTTGGCTCACTGGTCTCTGTCATCTCTGTCATCTCCCGATCCAGTAGCTGGCTTTGATGGCGAAGTAGTTGTTGCCGACCGCTGTGAGCGATCCGAACAGGTCGGTAACCGTCGCGCGCTGGGCGATCAGGTCGTCGCCGGAGCGGTCCTGCTGCCAGACGACGTACAGCGTGCTGCCAGGGCGCCACTCCCACCGGAGCACCGAGGTGCTGCGGAAGGACCGGACGTTGAAGTCGCGATCCGCGAGGACGAAGCTGGCCGCTCCATCTCGAACCTCACGGCTGCCGTCGGGGAGGACGTCGATCGAGGTGCCGTCGGTGCCGTATTCACGGATGTCGCGGCTGCCCACGGCGGGGAGCTCACCAAAATCGTAGTAGCGACCGCTGGCGGCGAAGGGCTGAGCGAAGAGATTCAGGTCCAGATCGGGCCGGAAGGTGAAGTTCAGCCGCGCCTCCATCGCCAGCGTGGTCCTGTCGATGAAGGAGAAGATGTAGCGATTCCCGAAGGTCTGCTCGCGCCCGCCGCTCCGGACAGTGACATACTGGCGGGAGTTGACCTCGCGTTCGAACGAGGGCCCGATCGAGAGCTGCCAGCGTGGCGCCGGGACGAGCGAGACGCCGCCGCTGAGCTCGGCGGACCAGCCTCCGACCTCGTCGGCACCGAAGCGCAGTCCCGCGTTCCACCGCGTCTCGGCGGAACTGCTGTTCTGGACACGGAGGTTCGAGGTGAAGGCGAGCGGCGTTTCCATGGAGGGGCCGCCACGCGTCCACTGCCACTCCTGCCCCCGGAACGAGACTTCGGTGCTCGCGGAGGTCGTCCAGAAGTTGTTCCAGGTCACGCTGGCGTTGCCCGTCGTACGTGTCCATCGCCGCTCCCCGCCGAACGTCCACTCGGCGAGTTGCGTTCCCGAGAGTCGATAGTTGCGGAAGAGGCGGCCGGGCTGAGTCTCGCGATAGGTGAGCGTCTGCCGTGTCTGAAGCCCATCGGCACCCTGCAGCCGGCCGATGTCGTTGAACTCCACCCCGGGAGATTCGACGTCGAAGAAGAGGTCCCAGAGCCAGTGCTCGCCCGCGATCTTCTGCGCCTGGACGGTCGCCTTGTAGCCGCCGAGGGAGGTGAGGCTCGGATCGAGCGAGAGGTGCGGAGCGCCGGGGCGCTGAAAGTAGCGTGGGCTGGAGCGCTGAACCCTCAGCACGGCATCGTCCTCGCCATTCAGATAGCTGACGCCGCCGCTGATCCCCAATTCGTACGTCCCACCGGAGATCCGCCAGAGCGACTCCCCAGCGACGGTGACCGCATTCCGGGTCAGGAGCGACGCGAGGGGTTCGTCTTCCTCCAACTCGCGGCGAACTCCGGCGACCAGCAGGCTCACCGTCGAGCCGGCGTCGCCGACTTCCTGCTGAACGCGAGCGACGCCCCACGAGCTTCGCGGCGCGACGCGCACACGGCCGAAGCTATCCAGCTCCATGTCGTAGGTACGAGCGTGCTCCGCGCCGGTGACCGCGCCGAGAATCCCGATCGAAGTTCGCGACGGCAGGCGCCCCGTAACCTTTGCCGCCCCGAGGATCGGGGTGTTGCGCGGGAAGTCGACGAAGTCTCCGGGCGCCGGCGCCTCGGGCCGCGCTCCGATCCGTCGCGAGTAGAAATAGTTGACGATGCTTCCGCCGAGGAGCTGAACGCCTTCGGTGAAGAAGGGCCTGCGCTCGGTGAAATACGTCTCGTTGGCGGTGAGGTTGATCACGGCCGGGTCGGCCTCTACCTGACCAAAGTCGGGCAGGACGGTGGCGTCGAGCGTCAGGTTGGGGCCGAGTCCCATCTTCAGGTCGCCGCCGACCTGGTACTCGAGGTTTCGGCCGTCGTCGAAGGGATCGTCGAGGTCGCGGCGTCCGTTCACCGTCGATCCGCCGAGCGCGTACGGGAGGAGCTCGATGCGCCGGGTCTCATCGACCGCTCCGATTCCCCGCAACACCCCGAATCGGGACGCCCACCCCTGCTCGGTGCGCGGCACGAGGACCCAGTAGTCGTCCTCGTTCTTCGAGGGAATCCAGCGGTGGACGTTGAGCCCCCAGACCTGCTCCGGGAGATCGGCGAAGCGGAGCTGCGAGAAAGGAATCCACATCTCGGCGGTCCACCCCTCGTCGTCCACCTGAACGCTTGCCTGCCACACCGGATCGAAGCCGCGGTCGACGTCGCCCTCACTGTCGGAGCGGTGGTAGTGGTCGAGCCGGACGCCGGCTGCGGTTACGCCGAAGCTGTATGCGGTGCGACGGTCCAGGAAGGTGTCGAGCGACACGAGGATGTATTCGGAAAGCTGGCCGCTGTCGCGGCGTCCCAGAGGCGCCTGGATGGCCGAACGGCCGCCGACGCTGTACATCCGGGCTCCGACGTACAGCGCGTCGCCATCGTAGACGAACCGCACCTCCGTTCGTTCCGTGGGCGGCGCGCCCTCGACCGGTTCCTTCTGGGTAAACCCATCCAGCGGCTCGGCGCGGGACCACGCCGCTTCGTCGAGCCGTCCATCGACACGGATGGCGCCGGGATCGACACGAACGGCGGTCGAGGCCTTTTCGCTCGAGACGGATTGTGCGCTTCCCACGGAGCAGGCCAGCAGTGAGAGCAATGAGAGCAACAGGGCAACGAATACGGAACGGTTCAATCCAGTCACTTCCGGAAAACAGGGATCAGAATGGAGGGGCCAACTTAGTGCCCGAACGGGCAGCCTGCCACGTCTGGCCGTGGAGTAACGGGGGAGGGTTTCCGACGCGGGAATACGGCACCCGCACGTCTCGTCGCGGTCCTCCGAGAAACGTGGGAACCATTTTCGCAGGTGGAGAGGTGCGAGACCCATCGAGCTCGGCATGGTCGCGCTGCATCGATATGAAGGGAATCTATGGAACACACAGTTGAATGTCCGCTCGCGGGGATACTCGCGCAGCGGCTGCGGGAGGCACGGGACGGGATGACTCAGCGCTGGCTGGATCGCATCGCGGCCCGTGTCACCCTCTCGCCAGACGTCATCTTCCCGTCGGAAGAGTTGCTCGACCACGTGCCGCTCCTCATCGACGGCATCGCCGACTACCTGGAGGACCCGGCAGACGAGATCAGCGCGGACGTGCCCGTGATCGCCAAGGCTATGGAACTGGGCGAGCTGCGCCAGACGCAGGGGTTCAGCGCGAATGAAATCCTCAAGGAGTACGAAATTCTCGGCGGGGTGCTCTTCTCGTTTCTGGTCGGCACGGTCGACAGCGTCGAGGAGCAGTGCAGTCGCGGCGAGTTGCTGGCGTGCGGCCAGCGCCTCTTCCGGGCGATCTCCGTCATCCAGCAGGTAACGGCCGCGCAGTTCCTGCGGGTTTCCGACAAGGAGGTCCGCGAGCGCGAGGAGCGGCTCCGCAGCTTCAACCGCATGGTCACGCACGAGCTGAAGAATCGGATCGCGGCCGTGGGCGGGGCGACGAGCATGCTTCAGGAGCCGTGGATGGAGGACGACCGGGAGCAACAGCAACGGTTCCTCGCGATAATCGCCAGGAATACGGATGCGATGCAGGTGGTGCTGCAGGACCTGCTGGCGCTGAGCCGGATGGAGGTCAGCAGCCGCCAGCAGCACAACGTACTGTTGCCGGAGGTAGCCGCGGAGGCGGCACGCCAGCTCAGGGAGATGGCGGAAGAGCATTCGGTTCAGATCCGGATCGCGGACGACATGCCTCGGCTCGAAGTCGACGCGGCGGCTATCGAGCTCTGCCTGGTCAACTACCTCTCGAATGGTATCAAATACGCGGACGAATCCAAGACGGAGCGCTGGGTGGAGGTTGCCGCCTACGAGTCACACTCCTCGGATGGAACCGATGAAGTGGTCATCGAGGTAAGGGACAACGGCACGGGGATTCCCGAGGAGGCACGGCAGCATCTGTTCGAGAGGTTCTTCCGTGCGGAGAATGTCGGGAACACGGAGGGGACCGGGATCGGCCTCAGCATCGTCAGGGAAACCGCCGAGTCCCTAGGGGGTCGAGCCTGGGCCGAGCCCGGCAGCGAAGGCGGGGGCTCGACATTCAAGATCGCGGTACCCGCCCGTCGTCTCGAGGATGCGCACGCACTCGAGGGCGAAGGGGAGGCAGAGTCGGAACCGGTCGGCGGCTCCGAGCTCGAGGAGTCGGTTTCCAGGGACGCATAGAGGGCTCCTGCCTGCCGCGAACGCTACTCCGCCCGGCGATAGTCGACGCTGACGTCCGCAATGGACGCATACGGCTCGACTTCGGTCATGAAGGGATCGGCGCCGAAGGTGAACTCCTCCCGGATCATGTGATTTCCCGCGTTCTGCCGTACGGTCTCCAGAAAG
>JBBDRR010000002.1:0-13903 GCA_040905395.1 Gemmatimonadota bacterium | reverse complement strand
TCCGGGTCCGTCGGCACGATCCCGTCACGCTCGGCTCTGGAGATCGTATAGAAGTGGATGTCGAAGTGCGGCGTGTCATACACCCCCGGCGGCTCGTGGCCATTGGGATTCCAATCCAGGCCGACGAAGCGGAAGGGGGTCACGTTGCCGGCCGGCATCTCCAGAAGGAACGGGGCGACTGGTGGATGGTCGGGGCCGAGGTGGCGCTCTCCCGCGGGCAGATCCTCCATCGCTCCTTCGGTCAACGCCACACCCACCTCGACCATCCTGTCGGCCTGCATCACGACGTAGGTCCGGCCGGTTCCGTTGCCGATCGGGACGGGAGCGCCGAAGGAGGCACGCGTCGCGTTGGTGACGCTTGCCTCGGCGAGCTCGATGACGCCGGCGTCGGCACATGCGGCCAGCGCTGGCAGGCCGAGGAGCGCACCGAGCGCGACAGCGCGAAGAGTGCCCGGGCTCACGCTCGATGCCTTGTCGGTGTATGTGGTCATTTTTCGTCTCGTCAGATGAAGTTGATCCCTCGTACAGCTCGATCTGACGGGGAGTATAGGGATGCCGAAGGCGCGGCAGATGGGTTATCCGACCCAACTTTCTGGGGACCGGTGAAGAGTCGAAGACCGGATCGGGCCGCGGGCGAGCCTTCGCGGAAGGCGGAGCGCGCAGTCGCACCGGCTACGTGAGCGCAGGCCGCCCGGTCGGAGCCGCGGCGCGGATCCTGAGCGGGCGCCGATATTGCGAAGCGGCGCTCCCGAAACGTCTCTGCTCGCGAAGTCCCCGATTTCTTCGGAACGGCAGGCCATTACACCGCCCCGACCGGGAGAAGACGGCTGCACATGAACCAGGATCGGCGAACGGATGCAGCGCTGCGTGAGAGCGAACGCCGGGCTTCCTTGCTGGCGGAAGCGACTCGGATTCTCAATGCTTCGCTGGACTATGCCCGTACGCTCCGGAACATCGCCGAGCTGACGGTCCCGGCGGTGGCGGACTGGTGCGCCGTCGATCTCCTCGAGGACGGTGAGATCCAGCGGGTCGCCGTCGCCCACTCGGATCCGGCGAAGGTCGAGCTCGTCACCCGCCTTCAGGAGAAGTACCCACCCGACCCGCAGGCTGACGTAGGCGTCCCCCACGTGCTTCGCACCGGTAAGACCGATTTCGTCACCGAGATCACCGCCGAGATTCTCGAGTCAGCCGCTCGAGACGAGGAGCATCTCCAGCTCCTGCGAGGCCTGGGAATCCGCTCCTACGCCGTCGCGCCCCTGGTCGGCCGCGACCAGGTGATCGGAGCCGTTACCCTCGCATACGCGGAGTCGGATCGAAGGTATCGCGAGCAGGATCTGCCTTTCCTGGACGAATTCGCACGCCGCGCGGCCACGGCGGTCGAGAACGCGCGTCTCGTCCGGGACCTCGAAGAGGCACAGCGGCAATCGGAGGAACAGGCGATCGAGCTCGAGGCTCAGGCGACGGAGCTCGAAGCGATAAACGATGAGCTGACCTCGACCGAGGGGCGTCTGCGCGCCATCATCGACTCCGCGCTGGACGCGATCGTCTCCATCGATGCGGACAGCGTCATAATAGAATGGAATCGGCACGCCGAGATGCTCTTCGGCTGGTCCGCGCGGGAGGCTGTCGGGAGGACCCTGCTCGAGACGATCATTCCGGCTCGCTATCACGAGCGGCACAGTCGAGGCCTCGCGCACTACCTCGCCACTGGAGAGGGCCCCATCCTGAACCGGCGTATCGAGATCAGCGCGATGCACCGCGATGGCCGTGAGTTCCCGGTCGAGCTTACCGTTGCTCCCGCTCGGGCCGGCAACAACGTCTTCTTCAGCGCGTTCGTACGCGACCTCACCGAGGTCAAGGAGACGGAACGGCGGATTGCGGCGGAGCACGCCGTGACGCGGGTGCTCGCCGAGTCGCATACTCTGGATGATGCCGCGCCCCGCATCCTCCAGGCGATCGGAGAAGGACTCCGCTGGACGGTCGGTATCTACTGGGACGTCGACCCCGCCACTGAGGTGCTTCGGATGGTCGCGATGTGGCACGCGCCGGATGCGGAAGTCCACGAGTTCGCCATGCTCACCGGGCGGACGGTATTCGCGCCTGGCGAGGGGTTGCCCGGCCGCGTCTGGGAGCGGAGGGAACCCGTCTGGATCTCCGACGTGACCAGGGATCCGAACTATCCACGCGCGGCGAAAGCGGCTACAGCCGGACTGCACGGCGCTTTCGCGTTTCCCATCCTGGCAGGCGCCGAGGTGCTCGGCGTGGTCGAGTTCTATCATCACGACGTGCTCGCCCCCGACGAGCCGCTGCTCGCGGCGATCGAAGCGATCGGCGGCGACGTGGGTCAGGCGGTTCGCAGGGTGCGCGTCGAGGAGGAGCTGGAGCGGTCGCTCGAGGCGATGGAGAACGTCAACGTCCAGCTCACGCAGCGAACCGCGGAGGCCGAGGCTGCGAACCGCGCCAAGTCCGAGTTCCTGGCCAACATGAGCCACGAGTTCCGCACACCGATGAACGCAATCATCGGCTACAGCGACATTCTCGAAATGGGGATACGGGGATCGCTGACGGACGAGCAGCGCGACCACCTCAGGCGGATCCGCTCCAGCAGCGCCCACCTCCTCGGCCTCCTCGAGGACGTCCTCGACCTGGCCAAGGTGGAGGCTGGGCGCGTCACCGTACTACACGAGCGGACACGGGTCGGCGACCCGATCGACTCCGCGCTGGAGCTCATCGCGCCGCAGGCGGAGCAACGTGAGATCGGGATCGAGAACAGGTGCCGCCGCGAGGCGGATCGGGACTTCATCGGAGACAACGACCGTGTCCGCCAGATCCTCGCCAACGTCCTCTCCAACGCCGTCAAGTTCACGGACCCCGGCGGCACGATCACGGTGAGCTGCGACTTCGTTGCCGAGCCGGAGCCGATGGCTGAGCTGACCAGCGAGGGGCCCTGGATGTGTATCGGCGTCGAGGATACGGGCGTCGGCATCCCCCCGGAACAGCTGGAGGTCATCTTCGACCCGTTCGTGCAGGCCGAGAGCGGCACCACCAGGACGAAGGGCGGCACGGGGCTCGGGCTCACGATCAGCCGCCGGTTGGCGCGGCTGATGGCGGGAGACCTGACGGTGACGAGCGAGCCGGGTTCCGGCTCCTACTTCAAGCTCTGGCTCCCCGCGGCCGACCAGCGTCGGGCGACGAGACACGTGGAGTCGTCGACCTCCGGTAGCCGCTCCGAGCCGGACGGCGAAGTGAACGCTCCGAGCTGACCAGCCACTGGTCCGGGAGCTTCCCGTCCCGGACGCTTGCGGTGGCGATCACTCGATTCCCAGCAGCCGCAGTACGACCGGGACCACATCGAGCTGCGAGGCAGGGTGCCCCAGGACCCGATCGATCCGGTCCCGGATCTCCGCTCCGGAGGAGCCCGCGCTGGCGACGATGAAGGCGATCCGGCTGTCCTGCGCGTCGGGGCTGCCGTGCCAGGAATGGTATGGCCCGGAGAAGTAGAAACGGTCTTCGATCGGCCGTCCCGCGCCCGATCGGGCCAGCAGCAGAACGTCGCCGGCACGGTGTCCGTAGGGACCGGTCGCCAGGCCCTCGAGCCGTTCTTCCAACGCGAGGAGATCCGGCCGCGGGGTACGCGCCAGGTAGCCCCCGATCGGAACCAGCGAATCGCCCTCCAGAACCTGGAACGGGAGGGCTGGCTCACTCGTGGGACGTGGCTGCCGCGCGAATACCAGGTCGAGGGTGCCCAGTAGCTCCGGTATCGGGTTCCCCCGCTCGCTGACGTCGCGAAACGTACGTGCGACGGGCATGACGTCCTCGTCGAGCCGCGGGGGCCGGGACCAGTCGCAGATGTCGCCGGCTTCCGGGCAGGTGCTACGGTCGGCCAGGTAGACGTAGGCGATCGCCCCCTGGTACGCGAGCACGGCCTGATAGTCCTCCTCTTCCTCATCTAGCTCGAGGGTGAATGGGCGCACCCGGAAGCCGGCGAGCTCGAGCAGTGCGCTCGGCTCCGTGGGATCCCCTGTTCCCAGGGCATGGCGGTCGTCGTTGATGACCGGTGTGTGGCCGTGGTCGGAGACGATGACGAAGTAGGTGTCCTCCAGCGCTCCCTGCCGCTCGTACTCGGCGATCAGCAGCCCGATCTGCGGGTCGAGCACCTCCGCGAGGTACTGACGCTGCGCCGGAAGCGGCGGCTCGGCGATGTGAGTATAGAGATCCACGCCGGGGAAGTAGACGATCTGGAGGTCCGGGATGCCCCGCATCCTCAGCGTTTCCAGAAGGCTCTCCATGGCGGAGCGGTCGAGCTGTTCGTACGCCTCCTGCTCGATGCTCTCGCCTTCGACCAATCCGCTCACACCGGCGGCCACGATCTCGATGATGGCACCCGGGTCAGGCGTAATCAGCACGTCGGCGCCTCGAAAGACTGAGGCCAGCGAGACGTACGCCCGCACGTCGGCGCGCTCGTACAGCGTCGGTACTCGGAGGACCTGGCCGATGAGGTCCTCCGAGTAGACTTCCAGCGCGTCCTCCGGCCCGCTCACGGACACCGGTGCCGGTGCGAAGAAGCGGCGGCTCTCCCTCGTGAACCACTCGTTTCCGGGTACGCCCGTTCTTCCCGCTGGCTCACCTGTGAAGGTCGATGCCCATGCAGCGTAGGTGGTCGAGGGCAGGATCGAGAGAGCATCGGGCACAGTATACGCATTCGCACGCACACCCTGGGCTTGGGCGGGCCCTCCCATCAGCGACGCGAGCGCAGGCATGCGGCCGCCGACGATGGCGGCATCGATCTCCTCCGCACCCACGCCATCCAGCGCGAGCACCACCACCCGCGGCGCTCCACGCGCCGGGCGCAGCGGTTCCCGCAGCAGCTTCTCGCCTCCCTCGGACGTCACGTCGATCAGGTCGCGGACGGGGAGGTCGGAGCGCCAGAGGAATGCTCCGATGCCCCCGACGACGAGCGCGATCAGCCCCGCGATCCAGACCTTCTTCCTCGACACTCCTAGCTCCGTCATCCTTCGATCATCCGTTGGAAGTTCTTCGCCTCGTCGACGAGGGCGGGCTCGTCGGGTGCGAAGGAGTCCGACCACCCGCCACTGGTAAGCGGCACACGCGGTTCACCATCGCCCGGGTTCGTCGCGATCCAGCGGTCGCGCGGCATGTGAACCGGCGGCAGGGTACCGCCTGCAGAGCAACTGCAGTGCCCTCATCCTCCTTCGATCACCACCGTTGAAGTCGCGCCACGGGGTGCTCGGCACGCCGCCGGGAGACGACGGTGTTCGTAACCCGGTATGCAACATGCACTTTGGCGGTTTGCAGATCGGGATGCCGAGATACCTGCTGCTGGATACGCGCCGTCGGAGGAACGCGACTATGAAGGGGAATCCCCGCCTCGTCGCGGACCTCTCCAGCATCGAAACCGCGATCACCTCCTTCAGCCTCGATGTCCGCTCAGGGTTTCCGGGTAGGCTCGAGCACCTGACCCGGGAGTTGGTGCCGTCCAGCCCCGATCATACGCTCGTTGATGGTCGGCCCTACTCCTATCAGGACGCGGAAAGCTGGGGCGGGCCCTACCTGGATCGTCCGATAGAGGAGTGGATCGGGGAATTCGAGGTGGCTGCGGAGAGCGGATCGGAGGACGGCATTCTCAACGGTCTCACGTGTTACGATCCCGACGCCAATCTGGATACGGGGACGTTCTGCGGAGGCGGCGTCCGGTTCGTGGCGGTTCGAATCGTCGGCCTCGACCAGGAGGAGTTCGATACCGTCAGCGCCCTGCTCGACGGGACGCCGAACAACCTGGAGGGCGAGATTCGGTACGACACATCCACCGGCCTCACCTATTTTCTAGCGGTTCCGTATGTCGAATGACCTCGAGGCGGAACCCCTACCGCGTCGATCGGGTGAGCGACGGCGGCCAGATCAACGTGTCCTGCCGGGCGGCGTAGTGCAGTAGCGGAGGAACCGGCGGGAGGGTGATTCGGTGGGCTGAGGGGACGCTGTTCCGCTCGATCTCCGCCTCCGCGTGCTGCAGCGGCCAGGGGCGATGGTGGATCTCACCGCGGAGGATTCTGCCATCGTTCAGCACCGAGTAGAGGGCGTATCGCTCCGTCAGGAAGTACTCCAGCGTGCCTCGGTTCGGTTCGAACACCGCCCCAATCGGGCGGTATCGCCCGACGAACTCCGCCGGGCTACCGCCCGATCGTCTGCTCCGGTAGTGGTACCAATCGTCCCGCTTCCGGATCGACATCTCGGCGCGGAAATAGGGGAGCCGGAATCCGATCCGGGCGCCGATCACGGCCAGGGCGCTCGCGGCATCCAGACTGAAGAAGAAGATCCCGGACTTGCCGCCGACCCGCACATACGTGCGAAGGTTCATCTCGGGAAATTCCGAGAGCACCGGTACTGGAGGGAGGAAACGCGGGCGCAGGCCGGTCAACCGAAACGGCGTGAGCCCGAGCCAGGCGCTCCCCTGGCACTCCTCGAGCTCTAGCTCGGGCGGCACCAGCGGCCGAAGCGTCCGACGATCGATGGGCCAGTGGGCGAAGAGGAGCTCGCGCCAGCTCTGGAACATCACCCACGGACCGGCTGGCATGGGGAAGGGCCGATGATGAACGACCTGCTCGGGACCCTCGCTCACGCTGCCTCCAGGATCACTGGGTGGCCGAACGGTCGTACGCTCCGCTCGGGCCGTGACGATCCAGCGACGGGCACGTATGAACACGGTTCCAGCCGCTGCAAGGGGCGTGCGCCGCATGCCATTCGAAGCAACGGCGGTCCATGAATATGCCGTCGCCTGGCGCGGGTCTTGACGTCCCTGATGGAGATTCGCGAGCGGAACCGAGGAGGAGAGCGTGGCGTCGGAGTTCACCCTGGGAGTCGAGGAAGAGTACCAGCTGATCTGCGCGGATACCGCGGATCTGACGAGTCGTGCGAGCCGTGTCATCGCCACGGACTGGTCGGGTGATATCACCCCTGAGACTCAGGAGACGACGGTCGAGATCGGCACCCGCGTCTGTGACAGCGCCGCCGACCTCGGCCGGGAGCTGCGACGTCTTCGATTCCAGGTGGCCACCGCAGCCGCGGCCGAGGGGCTCTGCACCGTCGCCGCCGGCCTCCACCCGTTCAGCCGATGGACGGAGCAGACGCAGACCGAGGGCGAGCGCTACGACAGGATCATCGACCGGTACGGCCAGGTGATGCGCTCGGAGCACATCTTCGGCATGCACATTCACGTGGCCGTTCCCGAGCAGGTCGATCGAGCGCTGCTGATGAATGACGTTCGCGCCTACATCCCGCACCTGCTCGCCCTCGCCGCGAGCTCCCCGATCTTCGAAGGGGAGGAAACCGGCTACGCTTCGTATCGCACGATTCTCAACCGGCGGCTTCCGCACACCGGGCCGCCGCCACGATTCGGCTCGGAGGACGAGCTTCGCGCCTATCTCGCGCTGCTCCTCAGCACCGGATGCATCGACGACGAGTACACGATCTACTGGAGCATTCGAGCCCATCCCGAGTACCCGACGGTGGAGTTCAGGGTGACGGACGCCTGCCCCCGCGTCGAGGATGCCGTGGCCATTGCGGCTCTCACTCGCGCGATCGTCGCGGCGGCCGCCGCTGGAGAGCTTCCGGCTTCCGACCATCCCTTCTCCGGTTCGGCTGCCGACGCCCTCCTCGCCAGCAACGAGTGGCAGGCGGCACGGTATGGCCTCGAAGCGACGCTCGTCGACCCGGCCGGTGATGCGGGGAAGCGGACTCTGGTGGACTCCGTCGGACAGCTCCTCGAAAGCGTCGGACCCGTCGCGGAACGGCTCGGCGACGTCGATGCGCTCGCTGGCGTGGGGACGATCCTCGCGCGCGGCAACGGCGCCGACCGCATTCGAGATCGGTTGTCCTCCGGCGACGAGCTACCCGAACTGGCCCAGTGGCTCGCGCGTGAATCGCTCCTCGGCGTCGGCCTCGACAGGCGCGCCGAGCAACGCGAGGCGCTCGTCTGATCGAACGCGGTGCCGCGGCCGCGGCCGGCGGCGGCTGGCGGCTCGGATCCGTTGCTGAGACCTCCCTGCGAAGCTATCGTTCACTCTTCGCGGTGACCGCCGCTCGACGAGCGTCCGCCGACCTGCACCGCATTCTCGCCTTCCCGATTCAGGAGTCCACCCGATGAAGCGTATCCTGCTCGTTCTCGCTGCGGCCGCACTCTACCCGAGCATCGCCAGCGCCCAGTCCGCCGAAGCCGAGATCCAGCGGGCGCTGTTGGCTGCACCCGCTCGCATGCGCGCCGAGGCCACCGTCATCGACCTTCGCCCCGACGGCACCACCGCCATCCTGCGGCAGGGCAGCAACGGCCTCATGTGCTGGGACAACGCCGGTCGTCCCGGAGTCAGCAGCCCGATCGACGTGCAGTGCAGCACCGAGGGGAACCGCGCCCGCCTCGAGCAGAACCACGCCTTCCAGGCCGCCGGCGGAACCGACGAGGCGATCCAGGCTCGATTCGCCCAGGCGGAGGCCGACGGTACCCGCGTGCAGTCGGAGTTCGGCAGCATCTACTACCATCTTCGCGGCGACTCTCCCGAGGGCCTGAGTCCGCACACGACCGTAGCCGTGCCCGGCGCGACCGGCGAGTCGCTCGGCCTTCCCGAGCGCGGCGGCGCCGCCATGCTCTGGCTCATGCAGGCCGGCACGACGAGCGCACACCTGATGGTTTCGGGGATGTAGCCACGACCGCGGCGAGAGCGCCGCGCGTGACGGCACGCGCGGCGCTCTCGCTTCACAGAGCCGACGATTCTTGACAAGCGCTCGGTCGGAGTCCCATCGTATAGTCAATCCTTCAGTCGCTCTGATCGGAAGCGGCGCACCCGAGCTTCACCGGCGGCCACCCTGCGGCACGCGGGCTCGGGTCAGGAGAGCCTTCCTTCATGGTTCGATACAGGCCCACTCCGGCCTCTTCCCGCTAGTACCACAGGGCCGGGATTGGGTCCTGCTAACGATACAGAGTCGCGCGAACTTGTGTTTTCGTTGCGAGCCAGCGCGTCACCCCTCATCTGAACTATTTCTGCGCCGCTTCCGCGCGATATCACCCGAATCCGGAGGTGCCCTACCGCCCGTGTCCGAAGTCGCGTTATCCGGCAATAGTTGGAAGCGAAGTCTGCCGTAACGCGCCCAGCCTGTTGAATTCCGGCATCCCTTCCCCAGCACCGGAGGCATAACAGTGCCCGCCATCCAACGTTCTATTCTGACCCTCGCCTTCGCCGGCTTGCTGGCGTTCGCGTGGGCGCCAGCGTCCCTGGCGCAAACCGGGACGATCACCGGTCGTGTGACCGATGTACAGACACTCCAGCCGCTCGGCTCGGCTCAGGTCTCGATTCCGCAGCTCGGAGTCGGAGCCCTTACGCAGCAGAACGGCCGGTTCCTCCTCATCAACGTACCGGCCGGCACGCACACCGTGACCGTGCAGCGGATCGGGTACCGCTCGGCGGATCAGGCGGTGACGGTGGTCGCGGGCGCTTCGGTCAATCAGGATTTTGCCATCACCGAAGAGGCGCTCGCGCTCGACGAAATCATCGTCACGGGTACGCCCGGCGGTACCCGGCGTCGCGCGATCGGCAACGCCGTCACGCGCGTCGAGGCCGCCGATATCGTTGCGTCGCGGCCCATCTCGGACATCCAGGACGTGCTCCAGGGCCGCAGCCCCGGCGTCAGCTTCACCCGCTCGAGCGGGAACGTCGGTGAGGGCTCTACGATCCGCATCCGCGGCGTGTCCAGCTTCAACCTGGGTTCGCAGCCGCTGATCTACGTCGACGGCATCCGCGTCGACAACAGCACGACCCTGGGACCGGCCGTCCCCAACGTCTCGAAGACCAGCTCGGCCAGTGCGCTGGACGACATCAACCCGGATGACATCGAGAGCATCGAGATCATCAAGGGCCCCGCGGCCGCCACGCTCTACGGCACGGAAGCCTCGGCGGGCGTCATCCAGATCATCACGAAGCGCGGAAACTCGGGCGCACCCCAGTTCGACTTCGGCGTGACGCAGGGCTTCAACACGATGCAGAACCCGGCCGACGTCGTCGGCGATCAGTTTTACTGCACCTCCCGCACCCGGCCCTGCCCCGCCGACGCCCTCCACCGCTTCAACATTTTCGAAGCCGAGGAGGCAGCCGGATTCGAGCCGATCGGAAACGGGCATAATCAGGGCTACAATCTGAGCGTCCGAGGAGGTAGCGAGACGATCAACTACTACATCTCGGGCGACATGTCGGGTCAGACCGGCATCGTGGATTACAACGTCGCCGACCGTCTGAGCGGCCGCGCCAATCTCGGCGTCCTGATCTCCCCGGAGCTCAACCTGAACCTGTCGCTCGGTTATACGCAGGGCGAGACCCGCTTCGCATCGGGCGGACTCGACGGCGGCGGTCTCTGGCCGCAGATGATGTGGGCGTCCGGACGCGGCCTCGGGGAGGAACAGCGGGGCTACCTCGCCACGCGTCCCGAGCAGTTCGCGATCATCGAGACGACGCGCGACCACGCGCGCTTCACGGGCAGCGCGACGTTCGTGCACAACCCGGTCGAGTGGCTCACGCAGCGGATGATCGTCGGCATGGATCGCGGCGACGAGGAGAACCAGATCCTCTGGCCGCGGGTGTCGGGGTCTGAGGCATTCGGGCAGGCGTCCGTGGGCGAGGTGACGCTCGAGCGGCCGCTGAACACGGAATACACGGTCGACTACTCGGCCAGCGCCAACTACTCGCTCAACGACGAGATCGGGCTGACGAGCTCGTTCGGCGCTCAGTACTTCGCGAGCCGGTTCAACTCGGTAGAAACTTTCGGGCGGGTCTTCGCGGCCTCTGCGATCCGCTCGATCGAGGGGGCGACGGAGACGTCGGCGAGCCAGAGCTTCCGGGAGAACAAGTCGCTCGGTCTATACGTTCAGCAGGAGCTGAGCTACAACGACCGGATGTTCCTGACGGCCGCCGTCCGGGGTGACGACAACTCCGCCTTCGGGGCGGAGTACGATGCGGCGATCTATCCGAAGCTCTCAGCCACCTGGGTCCTCTCGGAAGAGCCGTTCTGGAACACGAGCGTCCTCAGCTCGTTGCGCCTGCGCACCGCGTGGGGTAAGGCGGGTCGCCAGCCGGGTACGTTCGACGCCGTCACGCTTTTCGCGCCGGCCGTCGGACCGGGCTTCGGACCGGCCGTGACGCCCAGAGCCCGCGGAAACGCCGACGTCGGCCCCGAGGTCAGCACCGAGCTCGAGGTCGGTTTCGACGCGGGGATATTCAACGATCGCATCTCGACGGAGTTCACCTACTTCACCCAGCGGCTCGACGACGCGCTGATCAACGTGCCCAACTCGCCGACGAGCGGGTTCCCGGGCAGCGAAACGGTCAATGCCGGGCGCCTGAACAATCACGGCTTCGAGACGACCACGAACTTCAGGGTGATCGACGGAAGCGACCTGGGCTTCGACCTGGGATTCTCGGTCGCCTACGCGATGAACGAGGTGGCCGACCTGGGCCCCGTGGAACCATCGAACTCCTTCCGGCTCGGCTACCCGTATCCGAACCGGACCACCGACATCATCCTGAGTGCCGAGCCGAACGGCAGCGGTGGGTACAACTTCATGTGTGACGCGGGTATCAGCCTGGCGCCGACGCCGGAGGAGTTCGACCGGTACGGCATAGAGAGGGGTGGCGAAGCGGTTCCGTGCGCCCAAACGTCGACGTACAGTCTTCTCCTGGGTCCGACCTTCGCGCCCTGGACGTGGAACACCAACGCCACGTTGACGATGTTCAACAACCTGCAGGTCTTCGGGTTGCTGGACGCGGAGCACGGCCGCTGGATCAACGACTTCAACGTAACCTGCCGCATGGAGTACTGCGGATTCCCGAACTCGTATTCCTCGCTCGCGCGCGACAATCCCATCCACGTCGAGTCGGATCTGCAGTACCGCCGCCACCCGACAGACAGTCGCTACGCGTTCGATTCGGACGCCTCCTACGTGCGGCTCCGCGAGCTGGGCGCGCGCTACACGATCCCACAGTCGCTGCTCTTCGGCGCGGACCGCGCGGCAATCTCGGCCTCGGCCCGCAACCTCTGGTACCTCTGGAGGAAGCAGACTACGATGGCCGACGGCGTCACCAAGATCCCGTCGCCGGAAGCGTCGGATCCGACGTCGACGACCGGCTTCGCCCTGTTCCAGTGGCCGCCGCTGACAAGCTTTGAGATGTCCCTGCGCGTTTCCTTCTGAGCGGGAGATCGGACCGACTGTCTTGCAGGTTCGGCGTGGCGCGCCGGCGGAAACGCCGGCCGTCCACCGACTACTCGAATCCTATTATGTTCGGAGGAATAGATGACTTGTCGCAGCAATAGTTCGGCGCAGCCGCGCGGCAGCGGGCGCAAAGCCGTACTCCTGGTGCTCGGACTCGCGGTCACCGCGGCGGGGTGTGAAAACGCCCTCGAGGTCGAGCTTCCGGGACAGATCACGGAGGAAGGCACCTTCATTCCGGCGCAGGCAGACGTTCTCGTCGCGTCGGCGATCGCCGACATCGAATGCGGGATGTCGGACTTCATCGCCTTCAACGCCGCCGGTGCCGAGGACGTGGGCATGAAGACGACCGGCTGGTATGGCAGCAACTTACAATACTCGCCCTCCCCGGGCGGGACCTGCCACACGAGCAGCACATCCGTCGGCTCGTTTACGTCCCTTCAAAAAGGGCGCTGGATGGCCGAGCAGTCGTACGAGCGCCTGACCGACTGGACGGTCGAGGAAGCTCCCAACCGCGAGCGGCTGCTCGCCACAGCCGCGATCTACGCCGGTCTCACCTACACGTTCTTCGGTGAGCTATACTGCGAGATCACGGCGAACACCGGTCCTCTGATGTCTTCGCAGCAGTCGCTGGAGGTGGCCGAGGAGTGGTTCACGAAGGCGCTGACCCACATCCAGAGCACCGGGGACTTCGCTATCCCCAGCGGGGTGACGAGCAGTGCCCGGCAGATGGCGCACCTGCTTCGCGCCCGCGCTCGTTTCGGAATGGACGACCTTACCGGCGCCGAGTCGGACGCGCTGCAGGTCCAACAGGGCTTCACCTCGTGGTACACTCGCGACGAAGGCGGAGAACCGCAGCGGTGGAATCGCGTTTTCGCATCGCAAGTCGGCACCAACGGCTGGGTGGCGATCGTGGGTCCGATCGACTACTGGTCCGGACCGCCGAATCCGGTCACCGGCCAGCCGTGGCCGGAGGTGATTCCGTTCACCGGATACTGGGACCTGGGAGTCCTGCCGGACGGGCGCGCGATCAGCGCGACCGAGCATCCGATCACCACGACCGACTTCGCGGCGGCCGTCGCCGATCCGCGCGTGCCGGTGGTGAATACGGGGAACGACCGCGGCGGTCCGCGGCAGTACCCGATCTTGATTTCGCAGAAGTACAGTTCGGAGGACGCGGACATCCCGCTCGCGAAGTGGCAGGAGGCCTGGTTCATCCTGGCGCAGATCCGCAAGGGTCAGGCGGCGATCGACCTCGTGAACGACATTCGCGACGCCGCGGGTCTGCCACAGGTGAGCTACCTCTCCCCCGCCGATGCGGCAGGGGTCGAGGACATGGTGATCGAGGAGATCCGGCGTGAGCACTTCCTCGAAGCACGCTTCTGGTCGACCAAGCTGCGCTACAACCTCTGGTTCCCGCGGGGCGTCGGCCAGGACGCGTGGGGCCAGGGCTACAGCACCGGTGTTCGACTCGTCATGCCGGGCAACGAGTTCGATCTCAATCCGAATCTCGATGAGACGGATCGGGGGTCGATGTGTGTAGCCCACGAGAACCCGGTCACGTAACGCCCGGCACCGCAAGGTATGTGGCGGGTCGAGAAGGGTAGGTAGTGATCACGAGAAGAGGGGGGGGGGGGGGGG
>JBBDRR010000001.1:0-2287 GCA_040905395.1 Gemmatimonadota bacterium | reverse complement strand
GGGTTGGAGGAATCCCCCAATCTACTTCCGGCTCAACACTAAGTAAACGGTATTGGGCGTTCGCCCGGCTTTCGCCGGGATGACGGGGGCGGCGTCACCACATGCGGCCTTTCGCCGGATGACGGGGGCGGCGTCACCACCTGCGGCGCACCCGCCTGAAGCCGGAAAACCTAGCGCCCGCTGAAAACCCCCGCAAACCGATTTCCACGGCGTCGGCGGGGGTTCGTGAGTCGTCCGGAGTCGCGCCGGGCCAGCCTCACACCGACCCCTCCTGCCAGCAGACGGTTCGGGTGGCGCGCGGGTGGATCTCGAGTCTGCGCGCCCACCGCCGGAAGTCGGCTCCATGGCCCGGCTTGCGTCCCTCCACCCACTGCCAGAGATGAATCATCTCGTGACGCATCGTCCGCTCCGCCTCGCCATCGGCGGCGCCTTCGCAGAGTCGTCTGGCGATCGCGATCTCGAGCGGCTCAGCGCTGAAGTGTCCATTGCGGCGGCGCATCCTGCCGCTCAGACGGAGGGGGACGTCCGGGAGACGGCCGCCGAAGAACGCCTCGTTCACCGAGTCGAACTCCTGTTCGAGGCGCTCCAGGTGCGGAGTGTCGGATGGGCGGGGTCGGCGCCTGCGCCGGGGAGGCGGGATGATCGCCGGAGCCGGGCAAGTCGTCAGGAACGCGCGAATCTCGTCGCGAGCCGTATCGCGGACGTCGGTCGACCCGGCAGAGAAGAGACGACCGATCGCGTGCAGCACCGGAGGAGGCGCTGTCCGAAATACTTCGTGAAGCCTGAGCGTCGCCCCGCGGTCGCCGAGCGAAGCCATGACACGCCGGTTCCTCGTCAGGACGAGCCGGCGAAAGCGACCGCCGCCGGCCGCGATCTCCGCGAGCAGCCGCGAATCGGATGAAGCACCCTCGGGGCGCTTACCCGTGAGCCGCCGCAGCAACGCGTCTCAGGCGCTGGCGAGGAGCGCCGGCCGCTCGGCGCGCCGGTACTCGACCCGGTATCCCATCCGCCGCGGGACGCTCAGCAGACCCTCGATGTCCAGATCGATCGTTGCACCCGCCTTCTGCGTCACCTCGTCCTCGATCGGCAGGTCGAAGTCGTCCGCCCCGAAATCCAGTGCCCTGAACGCATCCTCGTTCTGCGTCAGGACGGAGGTTCGTATGTGCCCGATATTGTCCAGGAAGATGCGCGACAGCGCGATGTGCCGATGGTACTCGCGGGGCGAGATCTCACGGCCGCCGAACGCGGTGCCGTATGGCTTGTACGTCCAGCAGAGGAAGGAGAAGAGGCCACCCGTTTCGTCCTGGAAGGCGCGGGTCCGTTCGAGGTGCTCCAGCCGCTCCTCGAACGTCTCGTCGAACCCGATCACCATCGTCGCCGTCGTCCGCATTCCCGCCTCCACCACCGCCCGCTGTGCCTCGAAATACTCCCGTACCGTATACTTGAACTTCGCGTGACGCTTCCGGAAGTCCTCGGTGAGAATCTCGGAGCCGCCCCCGGTGATCCAGTGCACTCCGGCCCGCTTCAGCTCCAGCGCCGCTTCCCGGTGCGACAGCTTCGCCCGGTCCGCGAGGTACATGAACTCGGCGATCGTCAGCGCGTAGAACTCCACCCGCTCCGCGTATCTATCTCTTACCGCGCGGAACAGGTCACAGTAGTAGTGGAGCGGCAACCGCGGGTTGAAACCGCCGTTGAAGCCGACGAGATCGCCACCCAGATCCAGCAGCTCGTCGATCTTGGCGAAGACGTCCTCCCGCGTCAGAACGTAGCCTCCGTCCTCGTTCGGAAGCACGTAGAACGCGCAGTAGTCGCACTGCGCCACACACACGTTCGTGTAGTTGATGATCCGCATGACCAGGTAGGTCGCGCGGTCGCTCTCGTGGTACCGGTCGCGCACGAGGGACGCGAGGCGCATCATCTCCTCGTCACTCGCTTCGGACCAGAGTAGCCTCGCGTCGGCGGCGGAGATCCGCGCCCCTGCCTCGAGCCGCCGCCCGATCCGTACCATCGCTTCCGATCCGTTCATCTGCCGAGTCTGATCCGGGTTCGCCGTTCGCTCGAAATATCCACGCGAAAGCTCGTCCTCGAAGGCCGCAAATGCAAGCGGGTTCATCCGTTGTCTCTGCCCGCCGTCCCCTCGCATTCTGCATTGGTGCCCCCACAATGCGACACCCGGCCGGGAAACAAGCGTCGTAACGATATCCTATAACGATAATATTACCAGTAAGTTAGGCTATTTTGCGACGGCTGTCACGAAGCTCGACGATACCATTATGTCAATATTTCA